>NZ_PYNV01000011.1:0-162027 GCF_003026095.1 Photobacterium sp. GB-72
ATATATTATTGGTTATTACAGCCAATTACGACCACATCAATATAATGGCGGATTAACACCGAATG
Source organism: Photobacterium sp. GB-72 (assembly GCF_003026095.1). Taxonomy (NCBI): domain Bacteria; kingdom Pseudomonadati; phylum Pseudomonadota; class Gammaproteobacteria; order Vibrionales; family Vibrionaceae; genus Photobacterium; species Photobacterium sp. GB-72. The sequence goes on from NZ_PYNV01000011.1 coordinate 66, forward strand.
AATCAGAACGATTATATTGGTTAACCTCTAAAACCGTGGCTAGTATTTGTTGACCACTACAGATATCACTACTTTCATAGAGCTGTTAAAAACAAAAGATCTTAGTAAAAATGTTGCGAATATGTGTTTATATTTCCGAGATTTTCACATTTCATCTAATAGTGTGAGTATACTATCAATAAGAATATTATTTCTTTATTCTGAAATATGACGTGAGTGGCTCATGAAACAGTATATTTCTCTTAATATATTCATATTGGTATTTTTTATAACTGCTTGTAATAATGACAATAGCGTTACAGATACAGTAACTGATAACAATAGCGTGTCAGTTATAGACACAGGAATTGATGACAATAGCGCCTCAGTTATTGATACAGGAACAGATGCAACTCAATCAGGTAAAGCAACCGTCTCTGGTACTGCGGCAGTTGGTGCTGGTTTAAAAGGACATTCTTTGGATTTGTTTGAACTCGATCCAACTAATAGCTCTCAACCGAAATTATTAGAAACAATAACGCTAGATGAGTCGAGTAAGTTTGAAGTTTCAATCCCAATGTCGACGGATACGAGTTCAAGAGTGTTCCTTGCACAAGTTAAAGATTTAGAATCACCTGATACTGTTGTTATCGAGTCAATTATTTTTGGGCAAGACTTTGATAAATCAGTAAAGATAACGCCTTTCACCAATCTCATCGCAAAAAGCCTGCTTAAAAGTGAAACAGCATTAGATTTAGCTTCTATGAGGCGAGAGTACGATCAAGTTGCCAGTAGTGTTGTAGCCATACTCAATCCTGTTGCAGAGGCGTTAGGCTCTTCGCTTGATATTGACTCTCTGTTGTTTGGTGATTTCTTTGTAGAATCAAGTGGTCATGATGAACTAATTGAAGCAGTCACGTTTGATTGTAATGATTCAAATTGTGCTGTTGATTTTGCAAGTGATAAAGTCAAAGAGAAAGTGATCGAGCTAGGGGTTGAAACTGAATTTACTATTAATGAGACATTAATAGATAAACTAACACAGGCGGGCTTTGCTCTTGATGAATTGAAAACTAGCCCAACCGCCGATTTTGACTTTACAGCAAGTATTAAAGAAGCCGGCCCTGTGGTGGTACTCTTTTCATATGATGCTTCTTGGGGCCAGCCAGGTGATTCATGGGCTGGATACAGCGGTAAGATCAAATTGATAAACCTTACCGACACCCCTTTAGATGTGGCAAATAAATCCATAACGATGATTTCAGAAAAGCTGAGCATGAGCGGTGCTTGGGGCGCTGAGCTTCAAGAGAAAAAAATAGATAATAATAAAACCAAATACACGTTTACGATCCCTCATTACGCCCAGCCTTTGCAAAAAGATGAACACCGAGTCATTGGTTTTAATGGTAAAGGCATTGCATCGGAGGTAAATGACTTAACCCGCTGCCGCTATGAAAATGATAGCTGCATCATCAAATACGATGACACATTATCAACTTACGTTGGTGGCAGTTCTTTTGTGATTAGTGTCGATAGTGAAGAAGTTGTTGAAGATGGTGATATCACCGATGACGTTAACGAGAGTGGGGCAAATCTTGGCCGAGAACCAATTGTCGATGACCAAAATACAGTTATCGACATTACCTTAGAAAAATCTGGCTCACCTTGGTCAACGGGGTTTAATGGTGTGATCAAATTCATATCGCCAGTGGCGACCTCTTCTTGGACTTTGACGTTTTTAAAGCCTGCTGATGTGAATGATATTAGCATGTGGTCACACGGAGGGGGATTACAAACGGTGGGTGGACAATCGTTTATCAATGTTAGCAACAAAAGCTGGAATGGCGTTTTGACTCCTAATATTGAAAATTCAATTGGTGCCAGTGTTCAAGGTAAGGGCACTTATGGCGCAATATCGAGTGATAGCTGTACTTTAACGCTTGATAGCACTAATTACCCTTGTCAGTTGATAGCTAACGAAAATGCAACCAGTGTAGAAGATCTTTCTAATATTAATAGTGTTGGTATAACCCCTGCAGTTATCATTGATGATAATGAGACTGTCGATTCAGGTAACGAGTCTATTGTGGTCGACAATACACCCACAGATATTCCTGCTGCGTTGGTGAAAGGCAGTGGTGTGACTCAAAGTAAAACTCCAAAGAATATGACGTTTACTTCACCGAGTGATTTTAAAGGTAAAGTCGTTGCAGGTTATCTATCTGATTGGAGTGTATATGGTCGTGGTTTTGACGTTGAACGCTTACTAAAAGATGATACCTTTCCCTATAACAAACTGGTTTTTGCATTTTTAGCTATTTGTGGTGATCAAGGTTCGCTTTCTGGAAAAATTCGAGCGCAGTGTGCCGCGGAAGGTAAAAAAGATTTTGAGGTGGTCTTTTTAGATCCATGGGCAGACTTTGGTTTAAGCGTCAGTTCTCGCCAAAAGGGTAACCCTTATGTTGATGGTTTTAGTAAGGGGATTATTGAACAGCTCGATTACATTAAAAAACGAGTCCCTAACATTAGCATCTCAGCCAGTATTGGTGGCTGGACTATGTCAGAGCCATTCCATCGCATGGCAGCCAATCCGGTACATATTGCAACCTTCGTTAATTCATTAAAAGAATTACAAGATAAATATGGCTTTACTGGTTTTGATATCGACTGGGAATTTCCTGGTCATGGTGGTGCTTCGGGTAAATTCACATCAAATGATGGTCAATATTTTAAGGACTTGGTCTGTGCTGTGAAGGCAGGCCTTGGTGATGACATTGAAGTATCTAGTGCGGTAGGGGCAACGAAAACATATATTGATCATATCGGCGCATATTATAAAACCATTTATGACCAAGGCTGTCTTGATTACATTTATATGATGAATTACGACTACTTCGGCGCATGGGATGATAAAATTGGTCATCAAACGAGTGTGATGCCGTCCTCTTCACTAACAGGGGGAATACCTAATGACGATGATACACGGTGGAGTGTCAATGCCGCTATCAAGTTATTTGAGCAAGCCGGTTTTAAGCGTGATCGTTTATTGATGGGGATTGCCAATTACGGTCGAGGTTTTAAATCTCTTGATTTAACCATCAATCAGCAAGGTGCGCTTGGCGGGACGAAAACCTCTACATCACCATCGTCAGGTACGTTTGAAAGTGGAGTAGTGGAAGGCTACGATCTTTGGCGCAATGTAGCTGGTGAAGATCTACAGGGGCGTGGCGATTTTGCACTTTATAGCGATTTTGAAGCTCACGCTGATGTATATTTCAATAAAGTCACTGGCGATTACATTTCGATAGACACGCCACGAACCGCCTATATGAAAGCAAAGTTGGCTGATGTTTTGGGGTTAGCGGGCGCTTTCGTTTGGACTATTGAGCAAGATGATGGTCGCATTGTTACCGCAATGCAAGATGGATTTGGCCTTAATGGTGATGTGCCATCTGAGCGTGCGATAACCTACTCCGCCTGCGGTATTCCATTTAAAGATGACGAAGAGAATTTGTGTGCAGAGCTTTATAGTGGACTCAATAATTTCTCATCTGGTAGTGGTTCAGGTAGTAGCATTGCTACTATCCTCAATGCAGCCGTTAGCCTTCCTTCGCCAGGGCAAACTGTTCGTGTAGTGGATGGTATAATCGTAGACATTGGAACTGGAACAGATACAACTCCAGCACCAGATCTAGATCAAAATGTGGTTCCTGATTCTCACATTATTTATCGTTCAGAGCTCAATCAACATCAAACGAATGCAGAAAGTGCATACAAAGAAAGTATTAATGCTGCTAAAAGCCTACTCAGAACACGGGATAATACTATTGTTGAGGCAGTCTCCCCACTAAATACAACTAACCCTGATAACGTCAAGCGTGTTGAAAGCATGTTTAATCAAAGTAATTGGGATGAATTGTTTTCTCACGCTGCGCCTGAATACTCTTATACTAACTTCTTAAAGGCTGTCGCTAAGTTCCCTGCATTGTGTGATACCTACACCGATGGACGTGATAGCGACGCTATTTGTCGTAAGTCACTCGCAACTATGTTTGCTCATTTTGTGCAGGAAACCGGTAAAAACTCTGAATATGATGGTGATACATGGAAACAAGGCTTGCACTACGTTCGAGAGATGGGATGGACTGAAACCTCACGAGATGGATACAACGGCAATTGTGATGTTTCTAGCGATTTTGCCAGTCGAGTGTGGCCGTGTGGTAAGTTTGAAAACGGTGACTACAAGTCCTATTTTGGTCGTGGGGCTAAACAATTAAGTTACAACTATAACTACGGACCTTTCTCTAACGCGATGTACGGTGATGTGTCTATATTGCTTAATAATCCAGAGATGGTTGCTGATACATGGCTTAATATCGCTTCCGCTATCTTTTTTTATGTGTATCCACAGCCACCTAAACCATCAATGTTGAGTGTCATTGATGGCTCTTGGACACCTAATCAAGCTGATATCGATGCAGGTTTAAATAACGGTTTCGGTATGACCATTCACATAATAAATGGTGGGCTTGAATGCGGCTCTGGTAACGAAGATGCGAGAGCTCAAAATCGTATAAATTATTATAACGAATTTGCTAATTACTTATCAGTGACAACTCCAGCCGATGAGGTGCTTGGTTGTAAAAATATGGCTCAATTCTCTGATGTTACCGGTGGTTCCGGCTCTGTTCCTATTTATTGGGAGCAAGATTGGTCAAGCCCATATAAATGTAAATTAGTTAACTATCAAACAGCTTACACAACGTTTGATATAGGTGGGTACGAAAAGTGTGTTAAGGACAAATATCCTGATGTAGTTATTTTGGAGGATGGCGATAGCCCTATTGTTAATGATGACTCAAAAGATACAGAGACTGTAGGTGATGGTGATGCCGTTGGTGATTCAGATGGTACAGACACTGCAGATGTAGGTGATGGCGTTGATGATTCAGATGGTACAGACACTGCAGGTGTAGGTGATGGCGTTGATGATTCAGATGGTACAGACACTGCAGGTGTAGGTGATGGCGTTGATGATTCAGATAGTATAGACAATGGAGACGTAAGTGATGATAATGATTTGAACACTCCTACAAATGCACTGTGTCAATCTTTCAATATTTACCCGAACTGGCCTGCAAATGATCATGCTGATGGTGGAGATATCGTAGTTTATGATGATATTGCTTACAAAGCATCATGGTGGACAAACACAATACCAGGTAGTGATGAATCATGGACATTACATTTACGATGTGACGGCGTAGAGCCCTCGTCACATACTTCTCTAAAAATGCCAAACCCCAAAGATCCTATTGATCTTAACATGCGACATTGGCCAAATTATCTTTCTATATCGGCACCAAATTTAAATCTTTCAGAAAATATACCAAGTACTGTTAGATTCGAATTACCAGTTTTAAACCAACTTACAGATAGTAATCACTTAACCGATCATTTTAAATCTTTGGCTGAACAATTATTACTTAATGAAGAAAGCAATATTACTATTTTGCTTTCCAGTGATATGTTTGATATGAATTATCAGGACGAACTTTCAACATTAGATAATATTCCTGTAAATTTAGCTCTGACTAACGCTATTGCAGTAAATAATATTCCTTTAGATAGCTCATTACTAAATTCATTATCAGATGATGTCAAAGGTTTACTTAAAGCACATAATTTACTAATTAGTCAATTACTTCCTGATGCAAATATTGGGTGGCAGGTGATAATTGGTGATTTTGCCTATGATCAACACTCTGGTGGTTATCGTTCAGTTTGGAACATGGCTTCATTACCGGTAGTTAATTTGCTTACAGATTACGAACTTTATAGTGGTGAGTACTCTGCTCATTTTGTTGCATTTAGTAAATCATCAATGACTCCAGCATTAGATAACGACCAGTGGGATAATGCTCTTCGATTTATTAAACAAGTCACAGATACTCTGAATGTCCCTGCTATGCTAGCTTCGATACCAAGTAACCAAGCTGGTAATTACTTTTTAGGTTTGACTTCAGCAGATAGAAAGCTTCGACACGCAGCATACCATAATATATTTTCGATTCAGTTTGATACTGTAGATATGGCTTTGCAGAATAAAATAGAATCTTACTTACAAAATAAATTGCCTCTCTACAATTCGGGAGGTGGTATGTCAATTTCGGATAGCACATTAACAAATATTACTTCGTTAAATGACGAATTAATAAGCGTTACAACGAAAATGAACAATCAAGTTCTTCTTTACGAGACGCCGAATAACGGTTGGGAGCCTTCAAATGTATACAAATGGGATGACTTTTTAACTGCTCTTCATACAATGCATAACATTGGTGTCTCTGGTACTAAATTTTGGCTTACTGATATTGATGCAATAGATGAGAAAAATATTCAATATGCCAAAGTAGCAATTGCTGCATTTTTAGCACAATCTATGCAAGAAACCATACAATATGATGCTTGTGATGAAAATAATTGGGCTCAAATAAAATACGGTGCTCCTGTTGATTATCCCATGAGTGCATCATGTGGTCAGTTAGGACAAAAATATGCTGACTACGGTGTTGATAAAAATACGAATCTTGATCATCCTTATTCTTGTCCACGAACACCTAAAATAGAAGTTACAGCAACGACTCACGCTAAGTGGTATGGCGCACCTAGTCCTATATTTGCCGCACCTGATTCTGTTCTCGAGGCTGCAGGCTTATTAGTAAATGGCTCTGTTGGTCGATGGGATTTGTCAAATTCTTGGTGTGACTCACCACCAGTTGAAATCGATCATACCAAACAAGCATGGGAGCGTGATTCATGCAATGTATATGTAGGCCAGAAAGATGGTAAATTCGTATGGGATGGCAGTTCTGAGACATCTGTTGAGGGGTGCGCTTGGTGGGGAAGAGGTGTAATTCAAACAACTGGTCGAAGAAATTTTGGTACCTTAAATCACTTTTTAGGTAGAAGCCATGTTGACCCAAGTACATTTGGTACTACTATCGATGGCGATATTGTAGTTATTGCGCCTCCTAGTGATCCAATATATGCCAAGTTGGACCTTTGCTCTAATCCTCAACTAATATGTACAACTGAAGAATATCCAGAATTAAAATGGATAGCTGGTTTATTTTTCTGGATGACATCCGTTCAAGCCTATAGCAATCCGGGTGGCCCATATGAAAGTTGGAATTATTACGATGAGTTGAAAAAATATGTAGATGATGGCCTTGTTGGAAATAACTTTATTGATGCTGTATCTGGCATTGTAAATAGAGGATGTCCTTCCGATCATTGTGAAACTGGTGAAGTAGACGAAATAGAAGGTCGTCGTGATAACTTTATTAAAGTACTTAAAGCACTTGGCCTTGACCCGAAATAATAAAGTATAAAAACTATATTTTTATTGAAACTTATATTTAACAAACTAACGTAATTCTCCATCTATAACTTTTAATATTAAGTTATTTGTTTAGGTGGAGAGTTAACTATACCTTTATCATTAATTAATTTATTAACCTAGTCTAAGCTCTTTAGCAGAGAGACTGGCTATTTATATGTTTTCAAAAACTATTTTACATTTCGTACATTGAGTTCACTTTATCTTTCTCGATACGATGAATTTCAGAGGAAAAATGTTTAGAAACTAATTGACTCTTCCCTATAGGGCAAGGTGTAAGCTGAGCTTAAAAAGGGAGAGGCATCTATGTGTAAGAACGTATTCGTTATTAATGGAAATCCAAAGGCTAAGAGTTATTGTCATGAACTAGCGCAGAGCTATATCACAGCTAGCGAGAAGAATGATGTCAGGCTGTTAAATTTAAGTATGATGGATTTTGATATCAATTTAGTAAGTGGCTATGAAGCAGTACAGCCGCTAGAGCCTGATCTACAGCATTTCCAATCATCACTTCTATGGGCAGACCACGTGGTATTTATTTTTCCTCTGTGGTGGGGAGGGATGCCTGCAAAATTAAAAGGGTTGATTGATAGAACATTTCTTCCCAATTTTGCGTTTAAATTTGAAGCTAAAAGCTTAACACCACAGCGATTATTAAAAGGGAGAACAGCTGAGCTGATAGTTACGATGGACTCACCTCCATTTTATTATCGTTGGATTTATGGCGATCCTATTTACAAGCAAATGAAGCGTACTATTTTAGGTTTTAGTGGCTTTGAAAAAGTATCTAAAACCTATATTGGCCCAATAATTAATGCGACTGAAGATAAAAAATCGAAATGGAATCAGCGGGTAGCTAAGCTAGCTAAAAAAGTAGCGTAATGCACTAATTTTAATAACTTTTAGTGATAAAGAGTATTAAAAGGGGATCTAACTTTCAATTAAATATTTTAATGAGTCGCTGACGTTAAAGATAACCTCAACTTCGTAAACATCCCCTTTGATAACGAGGCAGTTTGTACTGCCTACATTATACTTAATCTACATTCTTAACAGCGTATCTAATTGATAACTAATGTCGGAGGCTGATGCATTTCGACTAATACTGAAAGAGGTGTATTGATCGCCTCGGGTAGACATAGAACGATCAATTTCAGCAAGACAGTGAATGACAGCGCCATCTAAAATAAAAGATAATTCAATTTCTTTGCTGTTAAAAAATCCGCTATTACGAAATTCGATTTCTTGATAACAGCCCGATTGTGAAGCAAAGTGTCCGCCTTGTAGAAAGCCTTTTTCCACATCAGCTTTGATTAAATGAAAGCCTGCATTCTCAATGCTCGCAATGACACTAGCGATAGCTGGGAGAGGTTTTACCTCGATAAAATCACGATCAGAAGGATCAATAGCGAAATCAATATCTAACGTTGTTTCTAACCATACTTTCGATTGGTTATTTTGAGTGTTAAGTTGGGTGATAGGTGTTTCATCATGCAGTTTAAATTCAAAAGGCAGCGATTGCTCCTCACTGGCATGAATCGTAAAAGGTTGATTAATTTTTATCGTTCCTAATACAAAGGTTTGATAGCTGTGGCCATTTTCTAGTTCTACTTTCATTTCAGTACAAAGCTTTAATGAAATAGCATCAATGACTTGTTCTACATCTCCACCTTTAATATGCACATTTCCTACTAATATCTCTCCCTGATAAAGTGAAGGATTATGCAAAATAGTGTCTACTTTTGCAGAGCCAATACCTAATGAGGCTTTTAATTTTTTAAACATAATCTGCCTTTGTATGTATTTTTAAATGCGCGATGTGAGCAAATTATCACAACAATACCCAGCGATGTAACTTCAAGATGCGATAAAGACGTAAGTAATTATTTTAACTATTTATTATTGTTATATACCTCAATGTTTTGTAAAGAAATAGAGCAGGACGCCAATTAGATTGATCAATCACGCTCAGTGAATCGTTAAAGTTTGAAAATAGGCGTTTATGTATTAGGTTGATTAATAAGAATGAACATTGATGAGAGGAAGTATGGGATTATTAGTGGATGGGAAATGGCACACTGATTGGTACGACACTAAATCGACAGGAGGCAAGTTTGAACGTAAAGCTTCAAGCTTTCGTCATTGGGTAACGAAAGATGGTCAAGCGGGGCCTTCTGGGGAAGCGGGTTTTAAAGCTGAACCTCATCGTTATCACTTATACGTTTCCCTTGCTTGCCCTTGGGCGCATAGAGCTATCATTTATCGTAAATTAAAAGGGTTAGAGCCCTTGATTTCAATGTCAGTAGTTAATGCTTTCATGGGCGAGGGCGGATGGAATTTCGCATTGGGTGACGGTGTTGTTGCCGATCCCATCATTAATGCAGAGTTTATGCATCAGATTTACACCCATGCGGATCCTCACTATACAGGGCGAGTTACGGTACCTGTGCTATGGGATAAACAAAATCAAACCATAGTAACCAATGAATCAGCAGAAATTATTCGTATGTTTAATAGCGCCTTTGATAACGTTGGCGCAAATAGCCTTGATTTTTACCCAGAGGCACTACAAACAGAAATTGATACTTTAAATGATTTTGTATATGTGAACATAAACAATGGAGTATACCGCGCTGGGTTTGCAACTACTCAAGAAGCTTATGATGAAGCCGTTGTGACACTGTTTAATGCGTTAGATGCGATTGAAGCGCGGTTAACGGAAAATCGATACTTACTTGGTGATAAAATAACAGAAGCAGATTGGCGTTTATTTACCACGTTAGTGCGATTTGATGCAGTATACGTTGGACACTTTAAATGTAATCTTAAACGGTTAGTTGATTACCCAAACATTTGGGGATATTTACGCGATTTATACCAAGCCCCCGGTATTGCTGACACGGTTAATATTGATTATATCAAAGCCCATTACTATGGCAGCCATGAAACCATTAACCCTACGCGTATTATTCCTAATGGGCCTGTATTAGACTTTTCTGAGCCACATTGTCGTGAAAAATTGGGTGCTGAGTTATAGGTATAGTCAATATAAGAAAAGGGCATCACAGCTGGATGGTGATTGCCCATGTCTATATCAATGATGAGTTACTGCTTAAGTTTTGCAAGTACTTCATTCATTGATGTATATATCCCATGGCCTAATGCTTCAACTTCATCACTGGGCTGCACTAAATCAATTACCTGAAATGTTTGCATACCAGCTGAAACTGCAGCTTTAACACCATTATTTGAATCTTCAAAAGCAATACACATACTAGGGGTCACGTTTAAACGCTTTGCTGCAAGCAAGTAAATCTCAGGATCAGGTTTGCCATTTGTCACTTCATCACCAGCTGTCACCGCTGAAAAATAGCCACTTAAACCAGCCATGGCTAATTTTTTTAATGCTAATTGCCGATTGGTGGAGGTTGCTACAACCATAGGTATATTCTGTGTTTGTAACCAATTAAGTAGATCAATAACACCATCTTTTACAGGAATAGCTTCATTTTCAACAATGTTTAAGTAAGCCTGTTTCCATTGCTTGCGAAATACAGGGTAGTCCATGGTTTCGCCATAACTGACTCGTAATAGATCTTCAACGCCAGCCTCATTGCGTCCAATGATATTTAAGTAGGTCTGTTCAAGGTAGGGAAGGTTAAAGTCCTGACAGGTTTGTTTAAATATATCCATACAGACACGCTCTGTATCGAGTAATAAACCATCCATGTCGAAAATAGCAGCGTTGTATGTCATATTATTAACTAATTTATAAATAAAGAAGTGATATTTTACAGATAAAATGCAGTTATTTAAATATGAGTATTTGTAAATTTAAACAAATTAGTTAGTGAGATTAATGTTAATTTTTTATGAAAAAAATGATTAATAATATTATTATTTAGAATGAGGGAAGTATTATTGTTAATATTGTTACTCCTATTAACAAAAGTAAGAGTAATAAAAATGAAAAATATTAACGTAAAATCACTTCCAAACTTTATAAAAAAAAATTGATGCCCATCTAGAGGCAGATATTTACTCCCGAAAAAATAAAAAGCACTTAGTATTAGGTAAAATTCCCTCCGATACTTCAATTACATTACAAAGTAATGATTATCTCGCCATCACAGGGCATGAATATATTCGTCAGAAGCACTTAAAAGCCATCACAGATCATAAACATGAAGTAGTGATGTCTGCGGTCTTCCAGCATCAAGCTGAAAGTGGCGATACATTTGAAGAACAATTAGCTGCGTTAACAGGTTTTGAAAAATGTGTGCTGTCCCAGTCGGGCTGGGCGGCAAATGTCGGATTAATTCAAACTCTGATCCCTAAAGGTACACCGATCTATATCGATTTCTTTGCTCATATGTCGTTATGGGATGGAGCAAAACGTGCAGAGGGAAATATTCAAACATTTCTGCATAACAATATGCGTCATCTTGAAAAGCAAATTAAACGTGAAGGTCCTGGGTTAATCATGGTTGATTCGGTGTACAGTACAATCGGTACAGTTGCACCATTGCATGATTTAGTTGAAATAGCTAATCGTTATGGTTGCGCCTTATTGGTAGATGAATCTCACTCGCTGGGCACACACGGTAAAAATGGTTCAGGATTAGTCGCTGAATTAGGCTTAACCGATCAAGTTGATTTCTTAACGGCGAGTTTAGCAAAAGCCTTCGCTTACCGAGCAGGAGCGATTTTATGCAGTAAAGATGTAGCGAAATCGTTCCCATTTACGGCATATCCTGCCATTTTCAGTTCAGCACTGTTAAATCATGAGCTAGAAATCTTAAAAGCGACATTGGATGTCATTAAAGATGCAGACGATAAGCGTAGCCAGCTGTTTATTCAGTCTGAGAAATTACGTAGTGGTTTAGTTAATCTTGGTTATAAGATTAAGAGCCAGTCACAAATTATTGCACTTGAAAGTGGTAATGATGAAGATACAGAAGTGATCCGTGATTATTTAGAATCTCGAGATGTATTTGGTTCTGTGTTCTGCTCACCAGCGACCCCTAAAAATAAAAATGTGATCCGCTTTTCTTTAAATAGTGATGTGAGTGACGAACAAATATCGACGTTACTTACTGTGTGTCGAGAGATGCGAGAGGAGCTATCGTTAAAGTAATAGAATAAATTCTTACCCATTATTGCTTTACGTTTACGTTTACGTAAACGATAGTGGGTAAGTGTATTCTAGTTAATAAAGCGCTCAATACTGGAAAATATTTGCTCTTTAGTTGCAGGTTTGAAAATAAATCCATTCATACCGACTTTGCTAAGCTCTTGCTGTTGTTTTTCATCAAGTGAGGCTGAGAAACAAATAATGGGGGTATTTTTATGTGATTCATATCTTTTATTTGAACGAATTTGTTTTGTTGCTTCTAAGCCTCCCATTAAAGGCATTTCTAAATCTATCATAATAAGATCTACTTGACTTAGCTCAAGACTTTTTAGTGCATTAATACCATTCTCGGCATGAATAACATGAAAGCCACTGCGTTGCAGGAGTATTCCTGTATACATGCGTAATGACATATTATCGTCTACAAGTAGAATACTTTTTGTCTCTGTTGTAGAGCGTGGTGTACTTTTTGGATTATTAAAGTGAATAAAAAAGAATCGACAGATATGATCAGTGAAATCATTCTCAATTTTACTAGCATTGATTAGTTTGTAGTTAATTTTTTCATTTAATATTAAATTTATTGCTTTAGGTTCACGGTATAAATACAAGACTTTCGTTGTTAATAATGCGAGTTTATCTTGTAACTTAGAGAAGTAATAATCATGTTCAGTGTAACTATCCAGATTAACAATAATCATATCTACTTGATCAAGAGACATGTCAATTAATTTAAATGGGCTAATCGTGTTAAAATTGTAGCCATGAGAAAAGGAGTTTTTCTGAAGTTCAAAAACATCACTGTTGTTATCACCTATGTATAATAGGCGTTTTTTAGACATTAACTCATACTTTAGCTTATTGACTGATTTTGAATCGATTTTAGGTAAAAGTATAGTGAACTCAGTCCATTCACCTAACTTGGATTGACAGCTGATTACCCCACCAAATGCTGTGATCACTTTTTTACAAAAAGGCAAACCTAAACCTGAGCTATTTTTTTTACCATGTGTAAAGAAATCATCAAAAATAGCATCAAGATTATTCTTTGGAATACCAATACCTGTGTCTCTTATTTTTATAATATTATTGTTTTTATTAATATCGATATTAATATCAATACTGAAATTATTCTTTTCTTTGTAATAAAATGCATTTTTCATAAGATTGAAAATGACATAACGAAATAAAATATCACTACCAAAATAATTTGTGTCTTTATTGAAATTAACTGAAACTAAACTTCTATCTTGTGAAGATTGATAGCCATAGCTTTCTACAGAGCTTTTAATAATATTAACAATAGAATATTCTTGAAATGTATTTTTTGAAATAGCGTGTTCATTAATAGAGCTTAATAGTAAGTTAATTGTTTCATTACTATTATTAATAACAGTCATATTACTTCTAATGATAGATTTTAGCTCATTAGCATTATCTTTTTGGTTATCATTTTTTTGGCGAAGAATATCAAGCATGAGTTCCATGGAAGAGTAAAGAGAACTAAAAGGGTTTCTCATCTCATGGGCAATACCGGCACTAAAGCTACGAGCAAAAAGTAATTGATCTTCGTAATGAATGTGATTTCTATAATGTGAAGCAATACCTGTCACATATGAAAAACTAATAACTGCAATATAGCCCCAATGAAAATTATCACTGTTTATCGGATGGAAGCCATAAGAAAATAATACGCCTAATGATATACCAATAATGGAGATTACGCTGATAATATAAGCATCGTAAATCAATAATATTGATAGAAATAGTGCAGCCATGAAAGACATGACCCAAGGGATAGACCAATCATTCATAATCAGCATAAAGCTGAAAAAGAAAGGCAGTCCTATGGTGATTGTAGCAATGAAATGAATCGCCTTATAACGTAAAAACCAATAAGGAAGATGATCTTTTAAAATGAATGGGATAAACAAACTGCCACAAAATAACCTGAGTAAAAAGTTCTCATAAGGTTGAGGAAAAAGATAATGCCAAACAAAGAAGTATAGTGGAAAACCAATGCTACCAAGATAGCCTATAATGATTAAATTAGGCTCAAAGTAACGGTAAACATTATTAATTCTATTTTTTATACTCATTGTCTATGAACTTCTAGTTATTAGCTTGAATACTATAAACCAAAATAACTAAATAAAAAAAACAAATTGAGTTTATGCTATAGAGCTCACCTTACTAATATTTCATTTCTCTCGTTACATATCATTTCTTAACGTTTAATAATTGCTCGTAATATGTCTCGGTTATTCGACTAGTATGTATCACTTTTTAATTTATACACTCGCTGTTAATATTTTGTTACATTCGATATTGTGTTGATAATCTAGCGATTTTCTTTGTTTTGATGGTTTTTTAAACTGTGATTTTGGTTTTATTTTGATTTAATGTAAAAAATATGTCACATTTATACTTAATTGATCGTTCAATAAAAATAAATGGGAGCATTATGCCAAAGGTTGGAATGCCTGATATTCGTAAACCACAGCTTGTAAATGCCACGATGGCAGTGATTGAACGAGTTGGCTTACATGCAGCAAGTATCTCTTTGATCAGTAAAGAGGCAGGGGTGTCAACGGGTATTATCAATCACTATTTTGGTGGTAAGCATGGTTTATTAGAAGAGACCATGCGTGAAATTTTACGTCGTTTGTCAATGAGTGTTACAACATCATTAAGCCAAATCCCCCGCAATGATCATCAAGCTCGAATTAATGCCATTATCATGAGCAATTTTGATGGTTATCAAGCTGAAAATAAAGTAGCGAAAACATGGTTAGCATTTTGGTCTTACGCTATGCATGACGCACAGTTGGGTCGCCTACAGCAAGTTAATGAAAAACGTTTGCTATCACATTTAAAGATTGAACTTAAAGGGTTATTACCATCTTCTCAAGCTGAATTAGTTGCCCATGGTATCGCTTCATTAATTGATGGTATTTGGTTGCGCGGGACATTAAACCCTAGAGGTATTGATGCGAGTAATGCACGCATGATCATTAATGATTATTTAGAAAAGCAATTGTCTTTTTATTCAAAATTATAAATTCTAAGAGTTTCAAATGGATATGAAATCACTATATATCGATGGTAACTATGTTGCTGCATCTTCTGATATTCAATTTACAACGTTTAATCCAGCTAATGGTCAACCGATAGCAACCATTGGACAAGCTTCTCAAGCGGATCTTGAGTTAGCCATTAGTGCTGCTAAAAAAGGCTTTGCTACATGGTCGGCTATGACGCCAACTGAACGTAGCCGTATTTTATTACGTGCTGTTGCGTTACTGCGAGAACGCAATGATGAATTAGCGGTATTGGAAGTCACAGATACTGGTAAACCGTTACAAGAAGCGATAGCGGTTGATATAGAAACGGGTGCGGATGTTATTGAGTACTTTGCCGGGTTAGCACCTGGGCTTCAAGGTGAGCAGCAACCTTTAAGTGAAAATCAGTTCTTTTATACGCGTCGAGAACCATTGGGCATTTGTGCAGGTATTGGTGCGTGGAATTATCCGATCCAAATTGCGATGTGGAAATCAGCGCCTGCGCTTGCAGCCGGTAATGCCATGATTTTCAAGCCATCAGAAGAAACACCGCTTTCGGTTCTAAAACTTGCTGAGATTTTTACTGAAGCAGGTCTACCTGATGGCGTATTTAACGTTGTACAAGGTGATTACCGAGTAGGGCAGATGCTAACGGCACACCCTGAGATCGCTAAAGTGTCATTTACAGGTGAAACCGGCACAGGTAAAGCGGTAATGGCTGATAGTGCTCAAACCTTAAAGTCGGTCACGATGGAATTAGGTGGCAAATCGCCAATGATCATTTTTGATGACGCTAATGTCGATCATGCTGTTTCTGCGGCAATGGTGGCTAACTTCTATACCCAAGGTGAAGTATGTACACATGGCACACGTGTTTATGTTCATGAGGCTATTTATGACACCTTTATAGAGCAACTTAAGCGTCGAACTGAGTTATTAATCGTTGGTGATCCTATGAATATGGAGACTCAAATTGGCGCATTGATTTCAACATCACATTTATCAAAAGTGTTATCAGCCATTGATGCCGCTAAACAAAGTGGTGCCACCTTGCTGACTGGCGGATACCAATGTACTGATAATGGGTTAGCACAAGGTAATTTCGTTCAACCTACCGTTTTTATTGATTGTGATGAATCGATGTCTCATGTTCAAAATGAAATTTTTGGGCCTGTGATGTCGGTAATTAAGTTTAGCGATGAAACCGATGTTATCGCTCGCGCCAATAATACTCACTATGGTTTAGCTGCGGGTGTGTTTACCCAAAACTTAGCGAAAGCCCACCGTGTTATCCATCAATTACAAGCAGGGATCTGTTGGGTTAATACATGGGGGGATTCTCCTGCGCAAATGCCTGTGGGTGGTTATAAGCAATCAGGGATTGGACGCGAAAACGGAATAGAAACCTTACAACATTATACCCAAACCAAAAGTGTACTTATTGAATTGGGCGATTACCAAAGTCCTTATGCTTAACGGATGGAGTCGATTTTGATGGATCAAAATAAGCAGCAAAATAACCCCCAACACTATGACTACATTATTGTTGGCGCGGGTTCGGCAGGGTGTGTCTTAGCTGACCGTTTAAGTGAAAGCGGTGAATATGATGTGTTATTGCTAGAAGCTGGCGGTAGTGATCGCAGTATTTTTATTCAAATGCCAACGGCATTGTCTTACCCAATGAACAGTGACAAATATGCATGGCAGTTTGAAACTCAAGCAGAACAAGGCTTAGACGGGCGTAAATTACATTGTCCACGAGGCAAAGTATTAGGCGGTAGTTCATCTATCAACGGCATGGTGTATGTACGTGGGCACGCATGTGATTATGACGAATGGGAACAAGAAGGCGCAACAGGCTGGAATTACCAAGCTTGTTTACCGTATTTTCGTCGTGCTGAAACATGGATAAAAGGTGGTAACGCTTACCGCGGTAGCAAAGGTCCAGTTGGGACTTGTAATGGTAATGACATGGCACTCAATCCACTTTACCAAGCCTTTATTGATGCAGGTAAAGAAGCCGGTTATCCCGAAACTGATGATTACAATGGTTACCAACAAGAAGGGTTTGGTGCCATGCATATGACAGTTGATAAAGGTGTGCGTGCATCGACATCTAACGCTTATTTACGTCGAGCATTAAAACGCTCAAACCTGACGTTGAAAAAAGGCATTGTGGCACGCAAAGTTTTACTCGATGGCAAAAAAGCGGTAGGCGTTGAATTTGAACAGTCAGGTAAGCTATCTCAAGTATTTGCAACAAAAGAAGTGATATCTAGTGCTGGATCCATTGGTTCAGTCCAGTTATTACAATTGTCTGGCATTGGACCTGCTGCAGTATTAGAGAACGCGAAGATTAACCTTGTGCACGATCTTCCAGGGGTGGGGGCTAATTTACAAGATCACTTAGAAGTTTACTTCCAATACCACTGTAATGAAGCCATTACCTTAAACAGTAAATTAGATTTAGTCAGCAAAGGTAAAATTGGCGCGCAATGGCTACTAACTCGTACAGGTTTAGGTGCGACTAACCACTTTGAATCTTGTGCCTTTATTCGCTCACGTAAAGGGTTAAAGTGGCCAAATATTCAATATCACTTCCTACCTGCAGCGATGCGTTACGATGGCCGTGCTGCATTTGATGGTCATGGCTTCCAAGTGCATGTGGGGCCTAATAAGCCACAAAGCAGAGGGTCGGTAGAAGTTGTTTCTAATGATCCACACGCGAAACCTAAAATTGAATTTAATTACATCTCTACCGAGCAAGATAAGCAGGATTGGCGCGATTGTATTCGTTTAACCCGTGAAATTATGGCGCAATCAGCATTGGATCAATACCGTGGTGATGAAATTCAACCGGGAGCAGATGTCACATCTGATCAGGCTATTGATCAGTGGGTAAAAGAAAATGTAGAGAGCGCTTATCATCCATCTTGTACCTGTAAAATGGGCGATGATAACGATGTGATGGCGGTTTTAGATTCACAGTGTCGTGTTCGCGGTATTGAAAACTTACGTGTTGTTGATTCTTCCATATTCCCGACGATTCCGAACGGTAACCTTAATGCGCCAACAATCATGGTTGCTGAGCGAGCCGCTGATTTTATTTTACAGAGAACCCCGCTTCCTGCAGGCAATGTACCTGTATGGATTGCCCCTAATTGGGAAACGACCCAACGAAACAATTCACAATAAGTACGTGGGAGATACGTACTTAATAATGATAAATAAAAAGACAAAGGAATAATTATGTCTGTTACTAAAAAAACACTTCTTGCCTTAGCGTTAAGCTCAGTCGCTTTTAATAGCTATGCTAACCAATGTGATACGGTACGTTTTGCTGATGTAGGCTGGACGGATATTACGGCAACCACAGCGGTAACTTCTGAGCTTTTAAAAGGAATGGGTTACAACACTAAAACTGATTTATTGTCAGTGCCCGTGACGTACTCATCAATGGCGAATGGTGATATTGATGTCTTTTTAGGTAATTGGATGCCGACCATGGAAGGCGATATTGCGAAATATCGTGAAGCCAAAACGGTTGAAACAGTAAAAGCGAATTTAGAAGGTGCAAAATATACGTTAGCTGTACCTAAATATGTTTATGACGCAGGTGTTAAGAGCTTTGCCGATTTGGCAAAACATGCGGATAAATTTAAAGGCCGTATTTACGGTATTGAACCTGGTAATGATGGTAACCGTTTGATTCAATCAATGATTGATACGAATGCGTTTGGTTTAAAAGACTTTAGTTTAGTGGAATCAAGTGAAGCTGGGATGGTTTCGCAAGTTTCTCGCTCTGTACGCCGTGATCAGTGGATTGTTTATTTAGGTTGGGCACCACACCCAATGAATAGCAACGTTGAAATGGAATACCTTGCTGGTGGTGATGACTTTTTTGGACCTAACTATGGTGGTGCCAATGTCTACACCAATGTTCGCAGTAACTATTTAACCGAGTGTCCAAACGTTGGACAGCTTCTGAAAAATCTTTCATTTAGCTTAGAAATGGAAAATAGCTTAATGGAAGCGATCCTTAATCAAAAGGTTCAACCTGAAAAAGCAGCACGTCAATGGCTGAGTGAAAATCCACAGCAAGTGGAAGCATGGCTGAAAGACGTCAAAACTCGCGAAGGTAACGTTGCCGCTACAGCGGTGTTGGATTACTTAAAGCAATCTTAATCCTTTCTTAAAATACTGCGTTAATAATCACTTCTCGTTTATTAGCGCAGGTACTTCTTTGTTATTAGCTATTGTAAAACTTCATAAAAATAAGGTGGTAAGCATCGTCTTATCAAATAAAAGGCAAAAGTGTGAATTTCATTACGGATAATAAAATCCCTTTGGGTCAATGGATGGAAGCAGGTGTTGATTGGTTAACTATCAATGCAGCAGGGTTATTTGATGCCATTTCATTTTTCTTAGAAACCGTAATTCTATTTTTAGTTGATGTATTTAAGTGGATGCCGCCAGCACTGCCTATTTTAATCACCGCGGCGTTAGCATGGTATTTACACCGTAAAATTTCATTAGTGGTTTTCGTTGTTGCAGCATTATTAGTTATTTTAAATTTAGGCTACTGGCAGGAAATGCTAGAAACCTTTGTGTTGGTCTTTGCTGCCACAAGTATTTCAGTGCTTATTGGTGTCCCAATCGGGATCATGTCTGCGCATCGTCCGTGGTTGTATACCTTGATGCGTCCTATTTTAGATTTAATGCAAACGGTGCCGACGTTTGTCTATTTAATTCCAACGCTGGTTTTGTTTGGACTAGGTATTGTGCCCGGGCTTATCTCTACCATTATTTTTGCTATTGCAGCGCCAATACGACTCACGTATTTAGGTATCACGAAAGTGCCTGAAGATTTAATTGAAGCAGGTAAAGCGTTTGGTGCAAGTCGGATGAAGCTATTGTTAAAAGTCGAGTTACCCGCGGCGATGCCAAGTATCATGGCGGGTATCACCCAATGCATTATGTTGTCTTTGTCTATGGTGGTTATCGCCGCGTTAGTCGGCGCGGATGGATTAGGTAAACCCGTTGTACGTGCATTAAATACCGTGAATATTTCACAAGGATTCGAAGCGGGACTTGCGATTGTATTGGTCGCGATTATTTTAGACCGATTATGTAAAACCCCAGCACAGAAGGAGCTGTGATCATGAATGCAATAACGATTAACAATCTGGATGTGGTGTTTGGCGATAAACAGCAACAAGCCTTAGCGTTATTAGATCAAGGAAAAAGCCGTCAACAAATTATTGATGAAACAAACCAGGTGGTTGGAGTAAATAACGTTAGCCTGCAAATCAAAGAAGGCGAGATTTGCGTACTAATGGGGTTGTCTGGTTCGGGGAAATCAAGTCTATTACGCGCAGTTAATGGATTGAATGATATAAGTCGTGGCGAACTATTGATTAAAGATGGTGAACAAACCGTAGATTTAGCGAACTGCTCAAAAGCCCAGTTACAGCATCTTCGTACTCATCGCGTTTCAATGGTATTTCAAAAATTTGCCTTAATGCCATGGCTAACCGTGTTAGATAACGTTGCTTTTGGACTTGAAATGCAAAATGTCCCAAAGAAAGAACGCCATCAGCGCGCTAGAGAGCAGTTAGAAATGGTGGGGCTGGCTGAATGGGAAGATAAATACCCATCAGAGTTATCGGGCGGGATGCAGCAACGGGTGGGTCTTGCACGTGCATTTGTTATGGATACCGATATTTTACTGATGGATGAGCCTTTTTCAGCACTTGATCCGTTAATCCGTGCGCAGTTACAAGATGAATTATTAGCACTACAAAGCAAACTAAATAAAACGATTTTGTTTGTCAGTCATGATTTAGATGAAGCACTTAAAATCGGTAATAATATCGCGATTATGGAATCAGGAGAGCTGATTCAACACGGAAAACCGGAAGAAATCGTGCTCAATCCGAAAACAGAGTATGTGCGTGATTTTGTCGCACATACTAATCCGTTAAATGTCTTGAAAGGACGCTCATTAATGACGCCATTAACCGCGTTAGAGCAACGGGGAAATACTTATAAAGTGTGTGATGCTGATGAGCTTTGGATCGCCCAAAATGAGGATACGTTGTCTATCGTGAATGAAGTTAATGTTGATTGCCTTTCATGGCAAATTACAGATGCTATTCCAAGCCATATAAATGATTCCACTATAGTGATGGTCAGCCCTGATATTAGTATGCGAGATGCCATTGAGCTGAAGCGACTGAATAATAAACCATTACTCATGGTTGAAAATAATCAATTGGTTGGGGTGTTACATAACAAAGATGTTTATAACGCGCTGCTAGGTGATTTTCAGCTAGCGTCTTAATGAAAATCGGTCAACAAAGACGATATAAAACGTCATTGTTGACCGTGATTTTTTAGTTCGCTAAAGGTACGGCACGGTTGATAAACAATTTACGATCAACTTTATAATCTGTTGCATAGTGACGAAGTTTACAGTCGTTGCCTTCATCACAACCACAACTTAAACAACGGTTAGCTTCATCAATAGCGGCTTGCTGTGATAGCCCCGTTTCAACTTCATTGAAGCTCAAATGACGCTGTGCCAGTGTTAGCTCTGGCATTTTAGCGCGTAACACTTTAGCTAGGGCGTGATTTAACATCTGTTCGGTTTGCTTAGCGTTATCTCCAGTGGCAATACTTGCCATAACACGTTTTAACTTTTCAATATGTTCAGGCTGAATAAGATGACTTCTTTCAACATTGCGAGATCGGAATGACTCGGTATAGAGTTTTTCCATGGTACCACCAAAGAACTCATCAATCCCTTTTGCCGCTTTTCGCCCATCAGCAATCGCTTCAATCGCTGTTGCTGGCCCTCGACGAAAATCACCAATACCGAAGATATTTTTAACCCCAGAGTGCATCGTTGTTTCATCAACATTGATGGTGTTCCAGCGACTAAATGAAAGTTCGATATCTTCGTTAGCAATAAAGCTGGTATCGGTTTTTTGCGAGACAGCAGCGATAACGGTATCAAAGTCTTCAACAACATATTCGCCGGTTGCTTTTGGTGAGCAACGACCAGAGGCATCAGGTTCGCCCAATGCCATTTTTTCAAGTTTTATCTGACAAACATGACCATTGTCATCTGCAATATTTTCAGCAGGATTGGTTAGAAAGTGAAATTTAACACCTTCGTGCTCTGCTTCTTCAATTTCATAGGTTTCAGCTGGCATTTCATCACGCGTACGGCGATAAATAAGTGTGGTATCTGCGCCTAAACGTAATGCAGAGCGGGCGCAGTCAATTGCAGTGTTACCACCGCCAATGACCGCGACTTTTTTACCAATAGTATATTGTTTATCGAGTGTCTGATCTTTTAAGAAATCAACACCAAGATAACAGCCTGCTAAATCACTACCGGTATACTTCATCTCACTGGCTTGTGATGCACCAATCGCTAAACAAACAGCATCAAATTCTTCACTGAGCGAAGAGAGGGTAAAGTCTTCACCTAACTTTTTATTGGTTTCGATACTCATGCCGTTACGACACATAATATCGATCTCTTTATCTAGAATATCTTTAGGTAAACGATACTCAGGAATACCGTAACGTAGCCATCCACCGGCTTGTGGCATCGCCTCATACACAGTGACGTTGTAACCTTCATTGCTAAGGAAATAACCACAACTTAAACCGCCAGGTCCTGCACCCACAATGGCAATACGTTTACCTTTATCGTCTTTTTTGATTGGGGTGTAGTTATTTAGTTTTTCAAGGTCAATGTCAGCGGCGTAACGTTTCAATTGACGGATCGCGAGTGGTTCATCGACTAAGTTACGCTGGCATTTTGCTTCACAGAAAGCAGGGCAAACCCGACCAATAGAAAGCGGCATAGGCAATGTTTTCTTTATCACTTCAATGGCTTTTAAGTGTTCATTGTGAGCGATAAAGTATAAATAGGATTGGATATCAACGCTTGCAGGACAGGCAATCTGACAAGGCGGTACGCTGCAGTTGGTATTTGCGCGTTGTAAAATTCGCTCTAAGTTGCACTTTCGAATATTTGACAATAATTGCGATGAAGTAGTGACGACCATTCCATCAGTAGGTTTAACTTTGCACGCTTTCACAATCCCTTTACCTGCGATTTCAACATCACAAAGTGCGCATTCATCTGTGAATGTGTCTATGTCGCAGAGTGATGGGATCTCAATACCGCATTGTTTTGCTGCTTCTAATAAGTTTTGATCTTTGTCGACTTGATAGCTATTGCCATCAATATTAATAGTAACCATTAATTGCCTCTATTGTTATTTATTTACTGGGCAGCAAGATTGCTTGGTTATTTGCAGTTAATGATTATGTGAGAAAATTGAATATATTTTTGAAAAGATAAATAAGTAGGGTAAAAGTTATTTATCACTCAGGTGTATTGCGAAGCAACAGCATTGAGCAGCTATTGTATTCACTTTTTATAATCACTATACAAATCTTCTTAATTATATCCTATGCTTTTTACGAATAGAATATGGGTGATTAAGCGTTGTCAGGCCAATATTAGTATTTTAAAGGCCGTATTCTTCTTTTTATTTCTTTCAATCTATTTTTAATTCTCATTTGTTTTATCAAATTTTTGACGAATAAAATTAACAAATAGACTTGTACGTTGGGCAAGATGTTTACGTTTAGGATAAAGGATATATAAAGGCAAACGATTAGGTGTAAACCAATCAGGTAAGATATTAATAATATGTGTTCGTTTATCACTATCTAAGTGACTGAGCGCCATTTCATCAAGCATAGCAATACCACAGCCTTTGATCATAGCTTCGGTCATGACGGTGACTAGGCTAAAACTCATGGCAGGTTTAAGGATAATATTTGTCTTTTCTTGTGTTGTTTGATTAATAAAGCACCACTTATCGAGCGTGAATTCGCTATTTCTATAAATAATGTGGTGATGATCGCGCAAATCCAATGGATGAGTAATCGCTGGATGATCTGCTAAGTAGCTTTCATGAGCGAAGGGTTGGCACTGAAGGTGGCGGATATAATGACCGACATAGCCTTCTGGTGGCGTCTCGGTGAAATAAATGGCGACATCAAAACCTTGCTCTATTAGATCTAATGGGGTTTCAGTAAAAGCGACTTCTAATTCAATGTTTGGATGACTCAAATTGAAATCGGCAAGATGTTCACTTAATAGCATCGAGCCAAAAGAAGCAGACGCTGCGATACGAAGTTTGCCATAAACCGAATTAGTGACATCTAATCCTTCGTTTATGGCTTCTGCATGAGCAAACAGTGCTTTTACTTGCTTATAAAATTCAAGCCCATCATAGGTGAGGTTAAATTGGCGAGTTGTTCGCTGTATAAGCTGAGTATCGAGTAGTGCTTCGAGTTGGCGCAACTGTCGACTGATATGCGCGCTTGAGCAATTCAATCTTAGCGCTGCTTTTGCAATGCTTTTTTCTTCACATAACGCCAAATAGATGGGTACGTAACTTAGCCACTTTATTTCCATATGGTAATTATTAATCTCTTAATGGTCACTTCTGGTAAGAATAAAGAACAATTAGACTAACTGCAATCAATCAACAGGACGTTTAATATGCAGTTTGAAACATGGCTTGAAAGCCAAAAATTAAAAGACACGATTACTAACCCCAACATAGAAGTTGGTGATTACAGTTATTATTCTGGTTATTACCACGATAAATCTTTTGAAGATCAAGCAGTACGCTATTTGCTTGGCGATAAGCCAACCAAAGAGGTTTGGCAAAGCGGTATGTTTGGCGAAGTGGATAAGCTGATCATTGGTAAATTTTGCTCTATTGCTTCTGGCGCGACTTTTATGATGGCGGGTAATCAAGGACATCGTATCGATTGGATTTCAACCTTTCCCTTTGGTAATGATTTTGGTGAAGATGTGCCCAGTGGTTTTAAGCGAGCAGGCGATACCGTGATTGGCAATGATGTATGGATTGGCTCTGAAGCGATGATCATGCCTGGAGTAAAAATTGGTAATGGTGCTGTAATTGGATCAAGGGCGGTGATCACCAAAGATGTTGAGCCTTATAGCGTGGTTGTAGCGAATAATCATGTGGTGAAACAGCGATTCACGGCAAAGCAAATTGAGATGTTGACTGAAATGCAGTGGTGGAATTGGTCAGAGCAGCAACTGAAACAAGCGATGCAAGTTATGTGTAGCGGTGATGTCGAGCAGCTTTATGGATACTATCTTGAAAACATTAAGCGTTAGCCACTTTTATACTAAGAATTGCAATAGGGCAGCTGATACTGCCCTATAAGATGAGATAAAAGATGTTAATTACTGTACGATTTCACCGCTTTCAATAACGGTTTGACGTACTTTATCTGCAAACTGCAGCGCCTCTTTACGAATGTTATCTTCATTAACAGTCAGTACGTTTCTGTTTTCCATAATCACTTTACCGTCAACAATCGTATGCTTTACGTTCGTTGCGTAAGCAGAGTAAACCAGTGCTGAATATGGATTATAGACAGGTACCATATTTGGCGCTTTGGTATCAATAACGATCACATCTGCCAACTTACCGACTTCTAAAGAGCCAACTTTATCTTCCATATGGAGTGCACGAGCAGCACCGATCGTTGCCATTTCAATTACATTTTTAGGTGGCATGGCTGCACGATCTTTATTAACTAACTTATGTACTTTTGCAACTTGGTTAAACTCATCGATAGTACTTAGCGTATTGCCTGACATTGGACCATCAGTGCCTAAGCCGATACGTAAGCCGTCATTAAACATTTGTAATGCTGGTGATACACCTTTTGCTGATTTAATGTTTGCACTCATATTATGTGCAATACCCACATCGTACTTTTTCAAGATAGCGATATCTTCTGCGTTTGCATCAATAACGTGTGCTGCGACTAAGTTCTCGTTTAGTGCGCCAATAGACTCCATGTATTTTACAGGAGATAGGCCACCAGAACGTTTTGCAATAACCTCGCGCTCACGATCTGATTCAGCTAAGTGCATCATCACTGGAACATCGTATTTCATCGAAAGTTTGGCAATAGTTTGCAGAGTTTCTGTTGAGTTGGTGTATGGGCCATGTGGCGCAAATGCCATTGTGATACGTGGGTGATCTTTATATTCATTAATCAGTTTTTCTGCGTATTTAATGCCATCTTCCGGTGTTTTAGCACTTGCTACAGGGAATTGAATAATGGTTTCACCTAAAATCGCACGCATACCAATTTGATCTACGGTTTTAGCTACTTCGTCTTCAAAGTAATACATGTCAGCGTAAGTTGTTACGCCACCTTTCACCATTTCAACGTTACCTAATTGAGCACCGATACGTACCATTTCACGTGATACCAGCTTTTTTTCTAATGGGAAAATGTAACGGTGAAGACGATCTGGTACATCATCTGCTAATGAACGGAAAACAGTCATAGATGCATGAGTGTGGGTATTAATAAGACCTGGCATCACAATATCGCCATCAGCATCGATTGTTTTTACTGATTTATACTCATTAATGTCTGAGCCATCAGTAACAGCGACAATTTTATTATCTTTAATTGCAATTAAACCGTTATCAAAAATCGTTTTTTCACGATCCATGGTCAGTATTTGACCATTCTTGATTAATAGATCAACATTTTCGATCGCAAAAGCAGAAGCGCTTGGAAGAGATAAAGTTGCTAATGATGCAGCAAGTAATGTTTTCTTTAACATCGAGTATCACCGAAGGAAGGTATTTTTCGCAGATAATACTGAGTAATTTTTTATTGAAAATAATAATTTCAGTTATTACTTTTAATTGTGATCAAAATCGCTATGTCCGGGGTGTTTTATGCTTGTCAGCGATAATAAAAGGCATGTAATCGTTTGCTATTGGAAGGTGAGAGAATTAATTACTTTTCAGATGACAATAAAAAGTGATGTTGAAGACAGATATATTGTAGTTTAAACACTAAATTTCTATGACACAGATAATACTTGAAATAACCGATATGTAGTTTACTATACATCGAAATATTAGGAGCATCGTCATGACACGTAAATTAGCTTTCGCAACAGCAGCGTTACTCTCAACACTCTCTTTTTCATCTTTTGCTGCTGATAGCAACATTACGGTATTTGCGGCTTCGTCATTAACCAATGCGTTAAATGACATTGCAGCTAAATATCAAAAGGAGACTGGGGTTAAAACCACGCTTTCATTCGCTTCATCTTCAGCGCTAGCGCGGCAAGTTGCACTTGGTGCACCTGCAAATATTTATTTATCAGCTAACGAAAAGTGGATGGATTATGTAGAGCAGCAGGGCGCGGTCATTGATAATAGCCGTGTCGATGTTCTAAAAAACAGTTTAGTGATGGTTTCGCCTACTGATTATCCACAAAATAATATCAAGCTGACAGCAAGCTGGGATTTATCTAAAGCCTTAGACGGTACACGTTTAGCGGTGGGTAATCCGGCAAATGTTCCAGCAGGACGTTACGCTAAGCAATCGTTAGAGTATCTAAAATTATGGCAGCAAGCAGAGCCCTTATTGGCAATGGCGAATAACGTACGCTCGGCATTAGTGTTAGTTGAACGCGGCGAAGCGAAACTTGGAATTGTATATAAAACCGATGCAGAGATTTCTAAAAAAGTAAAAATCGTTGCGACTTTCCCTGCTGATTCACATAAGCCAATTACGTATCCAATGGCATTAGTCAAAGGTAATGCGACGCCTGCGGCAAAAGCGTTTTATGAATACTTACAGCATGACGAAGCCAAAGCTATTTTTAAACAATATGGTTTTGGTTTTGTTAATTAAGACAAAAAGTTAGGTAATAAATCAATCATATTATGGTTAAACGACGTTATAGATAAAACGAGGCACTGAGCACTTCGCTCCGTGCTTTTTTGTTTATTTATAGAGCAACTACGAAGTTTTATACACATCGTTACTGACTATGATGCAATGATTACTTATGCTATCGCTATTATTACGAATCTCATGCAGAAAAGAGCATGGGTTTAGATTGAAACACAGGATTGTTCGCTTTGCTCACTGATTATGAATTACAAGCGTTATTATTAAGCCTTAAAATTTCAAGTGTTGCTGTGCTATTTAGCCTTCCTTTGGGTATTGCTTGTGCTTGGTTATTGGCTCGTCGAGATTTTTGGGGTAAATCATTATTAGATGGTTTCATTCATTTACCCCTTGTTTTACCTCCTGTTGTGATTGGTTATTTATTGTTAATTTCAATGGGAAGACAAGGCGCTATAGGCAAATGGCTTTATGAGTGGTTTGGCTTTAGTTTTAGCTTTAGTTGGCGAGGGGCAGCTTTAGCGGTTGCCGTGGTCTCTTTTCCATTAATGGTGCGTTCTATTCGCCTTGCCTTAGAAGGGGTCGATAAAAAGCTCGAACAAGCTGCTCGTACACTAGGCGCATCCCCCCTACGTGTATTTGTAACCATTACGTTACCATTAACGATCCCTGGTATTTTAACAGGCACAATTTTAGCCTTTGCTCGTGCTCTAGGTGAATTTGGTGCAACGATTACCTTTGTTTCTAATATTCCTGGTCAAACTCAAACGATTCCATTGGCAATGTATTCCTTTATTGAAACTCCAGGGGCTGAAAGTGAAGCGGCCCGTTTATGCGTGGTCGCGATCGTGATTGCCTTGTCTTCATTATTTGCTTCTGAGTGGCTAACACGGCTTGCTAGAAAACGGTTGGAAGTAATGTAATGACAACTAATAAACGATTAAAAATTAAATTTAAACAACAGTTGGGTGATTTGTCGCTAGATGTTGATCTCGATGTGCCCATGAAAGGGATCACTGCGATCTTTGGTCGTTCAGGAGCAGGTAAAACGTCGTTAGTGAATGTTCTTTCGGGCTTAACAAAGCCAGATAACGGGGTTATTAAGCTTGGTGATAGAACCCTTTATAGTAGTGAAGAGCGGATATTTCTTTCGCCAGATAAACGCAAAATTGGTTATGTATTTCAAGATGCGCGTTTATTCCCTCATTACAGCGTCAAAGGTAACTTAAACTACGGTGTGAAAGTGCCTGATGAAACGCATTTTAATGATGTCGTAAAACTGCTTGGTATCGAAGCGTTATTACACCGTTATCCCTCGTCACTCTCCGGTGGCGAAAAGCAGCGGGTCGCGATTGGACGTGCGTTATTAACTAGACCTGATATGTTGCTGATGGATGAGCCATTAGCATCATTAGATATGCCGCGGAAACAAGAGCTAATGCCTTACCTTGAGCGTTTAGCTAAGAGTGTGAACACACCGATTATTTATGTAACCCATAGCCTTGATGAAATCTTACGCCTTGCCGATTCTATGGTGATGCTTAACCAAGGTAAGGTATTAATTTCGGGTCATGTGAATTCAGTGTGGAGTTCACCTGAAATGCGCCCTTGGTTACCTGTTAAAGAGCAAAGTTCATTACTCAGTGCACGGATTAATTATAATCATCCTAAATATGCATTAACGCAGGTAATGTTAAGTCATGATTCATTCTTATGGGTCAGCCGATTAGAGCAGCAGCGAGGTGAATGGGTGAGGGTACGTATTTTTTCAAATGATGTATCTATTGCTCGTGAACAACCCACTCAAACCAGTATTCGTAATATCTTAGCCGCAAGCATTGACAAAATTCATTATGCTGAAGGTGAACGTGTCGAAGTAAAATTGCGTGTTGGTGAAACGCATTTATGGGCAAATATTACTACATGGGCTGCTGATGAATTAGCGTTAAAGATTGGCGATAAAGTCTATGCGCAAATTAAAGGCGTAAGTGTGACTAAAGATGATTTAGCATAGTGATAATCGCAAGATGATAGAGAAAAACCAACGTAGTATTGATACTAGCTGGTTTATTTATCGTTTTTAAAATTGCTCATTAGGGGCTTTGATTACCCGAATTAAAAAGTGGTGGGTGATCCAAATTACGATTGAAGTTGCTATCACTGCAACGAAAATAGAGCTGAAGCGATATAAAATAGAGAAAAAGGCATCTTTTTGCTCGGGTATTAATGATGTTGTAAGCGGTACGGTTAAGGCCGACATCGCAGAAAAAGCAATACTTGATTTTATGGTACCTTGTGCAATCCAGTGACAGAAAAAGCCTGCAGCTATCGCATAAGCCATCAGAAATAATATGCCGTTATTAACCCATGAATAAAGCCCTAACTGGATAATCATACCCGCTAAACACCCCAAAAATGTCCCTGTAATACGTATTTTAGCGACAGCGATGGAGCCTATTAGTGTCATTGGCGCGAGCACAATGAAAATAGAAGCTTGCGCGGATAATGAATCGCGTAAATCCCCAAATTGAAACAAAAGAAAAGCAACCATTGCAACTATCCAACCCAGTGCGGCTTGGCGGATCATCCCGATACGATCAACGCGCTGCGTGTCATTATTTATACTAGGTGCTGTTTGTTCTTTATCAGATTCAGGGAAAAGAAAATACGCAAGGGCGCAAATAGGTGCAGTTATTAATCCACTCATCCACAAGGTGATATTGAATTCTTCAAGATCAAATCCGGTATAACTCGCAAAGTTAAGCGCGATTGAACCAACTAACAAACCAGTGAACCCAAATAAATAGGTTTTAGGGTTTATCATCGCTTTGCATTTTGCCATTAGCATAATACCAACAGCGATAGTCATTAAAACAGGGTAGGGTTGCAAGAAACCTGAAATAAAAGTCACTTGTACTGTAACCCAGATAATTCCTAAAATCAGTTGCACAAGCAATGATAAATTCCAGCGTTCTGCCTTCATTAATACCATTATTGGCAGTAAAGCAGCGAAAAAACCATAAGACCAACCAAAAATCATACTAATAGCGAGCCCTAAAACACATCCAAACCAGATCCGCATTGTTTTCATTATTAGCTCCTTTTTTAAGCGATAAGAAAGGGCGATCAACCATAAGATTGATCGCACTGCGGTTAGTAGATGTAGTGCAACCAACTCGCTAGGTGAATTTGAATACTCGCTAAGGCTTGCCATAACAAGCTGTTATCTGAATAAATAACAACAGTAGCACGTGAGCCAATAAACAATTGATGTGGTAACGGCGTATCACTGGTTAAATTAACGCGCACACGCTGTGCGTCACGTACCCAGCGGTTATTAACCTCAACAGCACTTAATTGACCGTTTGGTGTTTCTTGTGCTGCGGCGACACCAAAGTCTCGATTAGCGATATGGAAATTGAAAACTTGACCGGGTAATGCATCGTAGGTGACATAGGCAACAGAGTCTTTATTAATTAATGCTGTAGACTTTTCACGATAATCAGCTGAAACCCACATAGAACTTGTTGGAATAAATGTAAGCATAGGTTTGTTTGCTGTAGCCATTGTACCTACATCAACTTGTAGATTAGTAATGACGCCGTTACTTGGTGCAATAATTTTAGTATGTTTTAAATCAAGTTCTGCCTGTTGTAGAGCATTTTTCGCGGACATGACTGGTGTTGTTTCACCGACTGTATTTCCTAATTTAGCTTTAACGGCTAACAGTTGCTGTTGTGCTGCATGTAATGTCGATAATGCACTACGATCTTTCGCGAATGCTGAATCACGCATAGACGCAGAGACTAATTTCTTCTGCGCCAGTTTATTTATACGACCATATTCATTTCTTGCGTTGTCATAATTGGCTTGGCTGGTGGCAACATTCGCTTTTGCTGCCTCAACTTGTGCTAACAAAGATTTTTCTTGTTCCAAAGATTGTTGTAATGCCAATTTTGCGCGGTCAACGGCAAGCTCATACTTAGATGGATCTATAGTTAATAACACCTCACCTTTTTTTACTTTCTGATTGTTAGTGATCGAAACTGAGGTGATATTGCCAGAGACTTCTGGAGCAATTTGAACGACATAGCCACGAACACGGCTTTCTGTTGTAAGTGGAATATGCCTATCTGCAACAATGATATACCCCATGAAGAGTAAAAACAGGATGATTAATCCTTTCATCCAGTGACGGAATGTTGTGTCAGCATTTGCCATGAGCGTCTCTTTTTATAGTGATCTTTATCACATTATTATAAAGAGTGTGTATTTGATTAAATAGACTAATAAGTATTACACTTGCGTTCTATTTTTAGGACAATGGTTGTATGTGTTATGAAAGCATCGTTAGATGATATTTATTTATTTATGTTAACGGTCAGACATGGTGGGATCAGTGTTGCGGCAAAAGCACATTCATTACAACGTTCTAAAATTAGCAGAAGAATACAACAACTTGAAAAAGATCTTGGTTGTCAGTTATTGATAAGAACAACACGACAAATTGAATTAACTGAAAATGGACGGTTGTTTTATCAATATATCAACCAGCCATTAAGTGAAGTTGACCAAGCGGTGAATTTAGTGAAAAGCCAGCAACAAGCATTCAGTGGTGTGCTTAAAATGGCGATTCCTGCAGCCTTTATTTCATCCTCTGTTTTTCTTGAAATATTGGATCGATACACAGAACAATTTCCAGATGTAACATTAGATATTATTCATCGGTATGAAAGCATCGATTTAAAAAGAGAGAATATCGATTTACAGCTATTGCCAAACATTGTTGATGTGATTAACGAAAACTATGTTCAACAAACGTTTCTGAGTTCAGCGAACCGTTTGTATTGTTCTCCTAAATATCTTGAATCATACCGTTTACCAACAACGATGGAAGCGCTTTATCAACACCCGATTTTAACGAGCCGATATAACTCAACGTTATTGCCAGAAAGAATGAATGTTCGTTTGGTTTCAGAAGATTTTGGTTTAATTAATCACTTAACTGAATCAGGTAGAGGAATCGCTATACTGCCAGTTGTCTTATTTGAAGATAAAGTTGCCAGCGGCGATTTAATTCCAGTACTTCCAGATACCTTTGAAATAGATATTGTTATGACGTTAGTGTATCCATCCCGTCGTTTTATTCCGAAAAAAACACGAGCAATGATTGAATTACTACGTGAGCAATTTTCAAAGTAATTAAACTGATAATGAAAGAATACGTGAGATTATAAGAAACGTTTAGCGTGCTCACAAACCCACAGTGGGTCATCAAGCGGTATATCGTGACCTGCTGTGGGGTGAATATGAACAGGCAAATTCCAATAGTTAGCTAAATCAATACTGCACTGGTAATTTACGAGCTTGTCTTGCTCGCTTGTAAGTAAACTAATTGGCTGAGATAGCTTATTCGGTAATATAAACTCACGACTAGCATTGAGTTGATTAAACATGTTGGAGCATGAAATGGGATGTTGTTCTTTCCAGTTAGCCCAGCGATGAGATAAAGCAATAAGTTCAACGCTATCCCATTGTTTATTTGATGTTAAATGAATGATTTTTTCTTCTTGTTTTAAGTTTGGTAACCATAAAATTTGGAAAATATCGATATAGCGCTGCCAACGTAAACGTTGATGAAAGGGAGAAAGGCTTTGGGTACTGGTATTAATCAATATCGCTTTACGAATATCATTTGGAAATAATGTCATCCACTTTAAAGCAATCATTCCTCCCATAGAAATTGCAATAATATCGGCTTGATGATCTGGCTGTAAAGCATGGAAATGTTGGTGCAGATCTCGAGCAATGCCTTCAAGGCTCGATGGTGTTTTTTCGTTATTACGAGTGCCATTGCCTGCAATATCAAGACAAACAATATTTGAGCGGGGAAAGTTTGATTTCAGCGTTTGCCGAAAGTCCCCCCAATGAAATTGGTCTCGGAATAATCCTCGCAATAATATAATAGTGTGTTGTTTGGTCATATTTAAAAGCCACAGTAGTTTATTGTTGTTTTTTATACCAGCGAGATAATGCTTGTTGTTTGTAGTAAGGGTTATCTGCGTGATTGAACCATGATGGGTAGTTTGCAGTCGCATTGATCATGAAATCCATCAGCACAATGTGTTTTTGTAATACGCGTTGTATACGTTGAGGTTTCATGGGGTTAAAAATACCCAATGCTTGCCGAATTTGAAGTGGATTTTTCTTTATCCAACGCCAAGATCCCATTTCTAATGTTAGTGGTAGTATAGCCTGTTGTTGCTTTAAACATTGTAGGGTGATGTGATCCCATAAATCCCCATGACAGAGATAGTGCAAAGCCTGAGGCTCAAAAATATAATTTTGATTAGGGTAAGTCGTCATAAATCTATGTCGGAGATGGTAAACATCACCAATATAAGGGAAGGCTCGTTTTGCACTATGGGCATAAGGAAACCAAATTCTATCTTTTAAACCAAAGCCGGAGTGACAATCTAACGACAGTGTTACAGGTCGAGATGTTGTTAAGTCGGTAACGTAACGGGTTAATGCTTCTGCTTCTAATTCCATTTGTTGACTGTTGTTTCCTCTAAACCAAGGGATGCGAGGAGATAAGCGATGTCCACCAATTAAAAAAGCTGTATTTTCTTGACTGTTTAAAGGTGCATTTCGCATTAAATCAACATGATTACCATTTGAACGGTAATTTTTCGCCATCCCTACAGGGTTTACTAAAGGAATAAAAACGATTTGAATCTGCTGTAAAAGATGATGTAGCGTGGTATCCCATGTCATACGTTCGATAATTGTATGCAGATATGACAGCAGTACTTGAGTGCCAATCCGTTCTAAACCATGAACACCGCCTACAAATAGCATTAATGGTGCATTTGGATCAGGCGTACCAAGATGAATCGCATAGAGTGGTAAGCTATTTTTATTATGCTGAGGAAAATGATCATTGCAAGGGATGTGGGCAAATACATTACAGTGAAATGGAACAGGGGATTTGTACTGGCTTAACCTTTCAATTAACGTTTCAAGTTGTAAGAGTTCTGGTAATAACGTTGAAATAGGGGAAGTTTTAGCGTTTAGCAAAAGAGCCTCACACACAAAGATAAAAAAGAAACAATATCAGTGTATGTTGACAATTAGATGTCAGGCTCTTTTTCTATTAAAGCTTATGCAGACTCTTTCTTGGCTTTTACTAAGCGAAACTGTGTTGTTTCCGCTATCCATTTTGGTCGGTTGATAGCATAGCCGAGTAACAATGCTGGGACTAAAAAAACAATGTGGGTCATCGCAAGATGAAGATCTTTAGCAACTAAATCTGTTGCCCCTGTCATATAGTGAATGGCTCCAACAGCCGCAAAAATAATCCCAAGCATTGCTAAGATAAACATACCGACAACACCAAGGCCTAAAATGTCGCGAATATAAATTCTTATTGGATTCATAGTATGGTTCCGAATCAAACTTATCTGAAAAAGTGATAAGCATGGCGATAATAATCAGAATACTATGCGCTTTAGGTGAATGTATTTATTGATCTGTCTCACAATTACTGTGAGACAGATGAATAAATAAGCATTATTTTGCTAAGCGTGGAATAACCAGTGAAAAGCGGTTGAGAATAACTGTTTGCCGTTTGTCTCAATAACTTTACCTTTTGCAAAAATGATACGGTCAAAAGGCCATGTTAAGATCTCTTGAATTGATTGGCGTAATCTTACGCGGTCGGTAAAACTGAGTCGTAAATAGAAAGGCATGGCTGGGTGAATATAGCAACCGTTTAGAAGCCCATAACCTATACTCAGTGGGTGCTTCTTATCAACCATCCATGCAAGTAAATCACCCAAAATTAATGTTTTTGATAAAGGATCACAAAAGGCGATTTCTTCAAAGTTGTCACTACCCTTAATTAAGGTTTGTAATAGTTGTCCTTGCCATAAAGCGGGAGTGTACTGGCGTAATACGTCGTCAAACGTTAGATCTCCACGTTTTTGTTGTAAACCAGGAGCGGCAAAGAAATAGGCATCTGGATAAGCGAGCCACCACTCTGATAAATAGTGATGATAGCTTTGATTGGGAGTGACAACGGCGACAATTTCACCCAGTTGCTCTATGGTTGATTTCAATGCATTGTCGAGTTCAACAGGGGAGTGAATAAACAAACGATCATCGTCTAATTTTATCACTGTCATTTTACAACCAACCGCAATACCGTTGGTTTTCATGGCAAAATCTTGATACCAAAGTCTATTTTTATAACATTCGATCATACCGCTTCCTGCGTACTACATTGATAGATTATGTTGTAAACGGTCATTCCTTGACCGTAATTCATCATGAAAATTCTTTCATTAGATTATCATTAAGATATTGTTAAAATCCATCACTCTTTATGTTTCTTCAATACTTATACCGTGGTGCGTTTAATCTTTTTCATCATGTTGTGGCCAAACAGATTCACAACAGCCCCCGAAATAATCAGTACACCACCGAGGTAGGTCCAAATAGATGGGACTTCTTTGAAGATTATAAATCCAAGGATGATTGATAAGACAATTTGAACATAAGAGTAAGCTGTTGCTTTTCCTGCTGTTTGAGTTTGCATCGCTTTTGTTAAGCCGACTTGTCCTACTTGTGTAAAAATGCCGACTAATATTAGGCAGATAGTGGTAGGTAAATCAGGGACAACGAAGTTATCAGCGATCAAAAGTAGGGCTAATGGTAAGGTGATCAGCGGGAAGTAAAAGATAATGACGGAGCTATCTTCCGTGCTACTGAGTTTTTTCACAATAATATATGAAATAGCACTAACGAAAGCACCGATTAATGCAATCATGACGCTAAATAAGGGCAGGTGAGAACTTCCAGATGTTAATGTTGTTGGATTAACGATAAAAAATAAGCCTAAGATACTCAAAAAAATGCACACTAGCGTTGAAAATTGAACGCGCTCTTTTAAGAAGATGACGGCAAGTAAAGCAGTAAATACGGGATTGGTGTATTGCAAAATGGTAGCTTCGGCAAGGGGAAGTGTAGTAACAGCATAATAAACACATGAGAGTCCAATAGTACCTACAATACCTCGAACAACTAATAATGGCTTATTATTCCCCCAGACCGAAATGCCTTTACGCTTAATATCTAAATAACTAATGATAAGAGAAACAACAGCACGCGCCGCAACAATTTCAAAGACTGGAATGCCTATTTGGTTAACGTATTTAACGGTAGAAGACATTAAGGCAAAACCGAGGGCAGAAAGGAGCATAAAACGTGCGCCTAATGGAATTAAACTCTCATTGCTGGTGGTCATTAATATATGTCTTATTTAAAGTGATTAAAAATATCATAAAGGAAGCGATTTTATTAACAATGGTTGATTGTAAAAATGTAGTTAATTATTCAAAAGTAACGATCAATGCAATACTTGCTCGAATTAGACGTTGATCATAAAAAAAGAGATAAAAACATAACGGTTCTTTATCTCTTTTGTATGGATTTGTCTCTGGTTTTGCTGTTCTTATTTCTGCTTATAAAGCCCAATAAGGCCGGCACCAAAGGCAGCAATTAGACCAACAAATGCAATAATAATGTGATGGTGATGGATCCAATACATGTTCTCTCCTTAGAATGGTTTATTGTCAACCGCTTTTGCTTTCATGATCATTGGGGTAATGGTTGAGCCTTGGATCAATATTGAAAAGATCACAATAGCGTAAGTCATTAAGACAATGATTTCTTTAACACTGACATCCGGATGTGATGGTAAGTAAATATGGGCTGGGATAGCCATCGCCATAGCAAGTGCTAAGCCACCACGTAAGCCGCCCCATGTAAGAATTTTAACAGACTCTGGGTTGTATTGGCGGTAACGTGTAAAACCGATATAAGAGAGACGAATACTTAGATAACGACTTAATAATACGAGTGGGATTGCAATAATTACCGCGATGATATCAATGCGGTGGAAGCTAAAGGTGATCATCACAAAACCGATAAGAAGGAATAATACGGCATTTAAAATTTCATCGACCAATTCCCATAAATGTGCCATTTGGTCTGCCGATTGTTCTGAAATGTATTTACGCGTGATATTGCCAATTAGGATCCCTGAAACAACCATTGCAAGAGGGGCTGAAACTTCTAAATGTTCACCTAATACATAACCAAAGGTAGGAATAAGCATGGTTAATATTAAGCGCATCATATTATCGCTTGAACCTTTAATTAGGTAGTGGAATATACCGCCTAACACTGCACCAAAAGCAATACCGCCAAGGGCTTCACGAATGAAAAGTAGTGCAGTACCAGATACCGTTGGCGTTGTTTTTCCAAAAGCGACTTCAAAAATAGTAACGAAAATAACTAAACCTACGCCATCATTAAATAATGATTCACCTTCAATTTGAGTTGAAATACGTTGTGGCGCCTTTAATTTTTTCACAATTGCTAATACAGCAATTGGATCGGTAGGAGAGATAAGTGCGCCGAATAAACAGCAATAAATAAAATTGAGGTCAATACCGATAAGATTGAATATTAACCATATGACAATGCCGATAAAAAAAGTAGAAAATAGCGTGCCGACAAGAGCAAGAAAGGTAATTTCAAATTTTTGGTCTTTTAAATGGTTTAAATCTATATTTAGTGCACCTGCAAATAATAAGAAACCAAGCACACCTTTTAGTAAGAAGTCTTCAAATTTTATATGTTGAATAAGCTCTATTAACGCATTTTCTTTATCTATTGAAATATAACCAAAGCTAGTTAATGCTAAAAGAATAAGCGATATAGCGATAGACCAACCTGTA
The DNA here is from genome assembly GCF_003026095.1 of Photobacterium sp. GB-72. Lineage (NCBI taxonomy): Bacteria > Pseudomonadati > Pseudomonadota > Gammaproteobacteria > Vibrionales > Vibrionaceae > Photobacterium > Photobacterium sp. GB-72. The sequence continues at coordinate 39,258 of NZ_PYNV01000011.1, forward strand.
ATCGCAATGGTTGTTTGAAAACGTCCAATCTTATGGTTAATTATTGAAATAAAGACTGCAATTGCCGCCATAATACATATAGTGTCATATACTGACATGAAGATTTTTCTCCCAATTCTGATTATTTTCTGACAATATTATTCAGTTACGGTTATTTATAATATAGAGCGATTTTTCAAACAGAGAGAATCACTATCAATATATCATTCATATAGTATTAATATTACCCACACATATTGAAACATTTTATACAGATTGCTATTAGAATTATTTGTATTATTTCGGAATATAAATAATCAAAAATATAGCTTGAATTATAATTTAGCCCTTAGCTTGTAAGGGGGAGATAAGCGCTTGCCAATAAGCGCTTATACAGAAAAGATGTTAGTCGTTAAGCACTGAAATGAGTAATGCAGGATCATCTGTGATGATTGTTGATACGCCCCAGCGAGTAAATTTAGCTACTTTTTTAGGGTCATTCATTGTCCAAATTTGCAGTACTTTACCGGCTTGGATAATTTCTTTTGCAAGTTTTTCATTGAGAAGATGATGATCGAGATGGATACTGTACAACTTCAATTTTTCATCTAATCGTTCAATATCAGGTACCCAATCTTCAATAATTAACCCTCGGCGTACTTCAGGCCATTGCTCTAAGCATTGATGAACCGCGTTATAAGAAAAACTAGATAAAATAAGACGTTCTGGATCAAAGCCATAATTTTTTATCGCTTCAATTGTTTTTGTTACTTGTAAGGCCACTTCTTCTTCGTAATGTACCTTTATTTCAAGGTTAAGATTAAGGCCATATTCATCACAAGCGGCAAGTAGCTCATGTAACGTAGGGATGGTTTCTCCTGCAAACTCTGGTGAAAACCAACTGCCAGCGTCAAGTTGTTTCAATTCCTGTAGCGTTTTATGACGAACACTCCCTGAACCATTCGTACATCGACGTACGCTTTTATCATGGATAATAACAGGCACTAAATCTTCACAAAGTTGAGTATCAGTCTCAATCCACTTTGCACCTGCATCAGCGGCAGCTTTCATGGAAATCAATGTATTTTCTGGTGCAACAGCGCGTGCACCACGGTGTCCTGCAATCATATGAGAGTCCAAAATAAATAACCATGGGTTGTAAATTAACAAACTGATTTTCATCTATTTTAATGAACAATCAAGTGTTAATATCGCAATATCATGATGTCATTTTGTTACATTTGTACACATACATTCAATGATTTTTTCTCTACTAACAAGACATAAGGGTTACGTTGCATATCTTTGAAGTGATGGTTTTAGCAACAAACGAAAACTGATTTCATAATTGGTTTTGTATCTAGTCTCTGATTAGATTAGTATTCTGTGGTTGTCTGATTAAAAATATTTATCGTTACTATTTACGTCGTATTTTTAATGACTAGACCATTATAATTTGAGACAAGGAAAACGAATGAGACTGTCAGTGCTAGACCAACCTCTTTTTGATCATCTTTACCGCGATATTAGAGAGTTTCGTTCTACATTCGATCTTGATATCGAATCACCTCAAACACTAGATATTCAAGCAGACGCCTTACATACATCACTTGCTGTTGAAGAAATGACAGAACTAGCAGAAGCGGATTCTTTAGTTGAGCAAGCGGATGCGATCGTTGACTCTGTTTATGTGTTAATGGGGCGCTTAGTTCATCTAGGTGATAAACAAGTAGAAGATAATATCGGTATTAGTTATTTGATTGATATTCTGTTGCAAATGTCAGCTCGCCTAGGTATTGATTTTATGGCTTGCTGGAATGAAGTCCATTCTAGCAATATGAGTAAAGTGTGCCGTAATGCTGAGGAATACGCAGACACTGAAGCGTTTTATGCAAAGCAGGGCGTTGCACTAACGGCTAGCACCAAAGGTGATTATATTATTGCTAAGTGTGCTCAAGATGTAGATCTTGATGGAAAAATTATTCGTCAAGGTAAGGTACTAAAATCGGTTTATTATCGACCTGCCGATTTGGTCAAACTTGTTATCCGCTAATTGTTTAATTAGAACAACTATCCTCGCTCATGCGGGGATTTTTTGTTTTTATGTAATAACTATTTATATCAGTAAGAGAAGTGATCTATGAAACTACCTTCTAATACTCGAACTTTAACTCAAGACCTCTTTAAAATGACATGGCCGATGTTATTCGGTGTGTTATCGCTGATGAGTTTTCAACTTGTAGATAGTGCCTTTATCGCTCAGCTTGGTGTACTTCCACTCGCTGCTCAAGGCTTTACACTACCAATGCAAATGGTGGTTATTGGTCTTCAAGTTGGTTTAGGTATCGCGACTACTGCATTGATTTCACGAGTGTTAGGTGCCAATGAAGAAGTAAGAGCGCAACAACTCGGCGGTTTAGTTGTGCTTGTTGGCGGTATTGGTATCGCTTTACTCTGTGGTGTCATTTGGTCACTTCGTGATGTGATCATGCATTTACTTGATGCGCCAGCAAATGTACTTCCTATCATTGATACTTATTGGCCTATTTGGCTAATGAGTGCATGGTGTGGTTCGATGTTGTATTTTGCTTATAGCTTATGTCGATCAAATGGTAATACTTTGTTACCGGGTACCATGATGATGGTAACAAGCTTATTGAATATTGTTTTAGATCCGTTGTTCATCTTTAAATTTGGACTGGGTATTAATGGTGCTGCTTGGGCAACGATTACTGCATTTACTATTGGTATGCTGGTGGTTTTCCCATTAGTGATGAAAAAAAAATGGTTAAGCTTTCATTGGGCTGGCTTGAATATTATTCAGTCGATTAAAGAGCTTGGACATATCATGGCACCGGCCATGATGAGTCAATTATTGCCTCCTGTATCTTCTATGTTAGCGACGAAATTAGTCGCAGGTTTTGGTGCCGCTACAGTCGGCGCTTGGGCTTTGGGGTCGCGAATTGAATTTTTCTCTATCGTCGTTGTATTGGCTTTGACTATGTCTATGCCTCAGATGGTAGGAAAGCGGTTAGGTAAACGAGATATTCAAGGGATCAAAACTTTGATCAACATTGCCGTCTCTTTTGTCCTTGCATGGCAATTTATTATAGCAATCATCATTTTCTTACTGTCGTCACCATTAAGTTCATTATTGTCATCTGATGTCAAAGTACAGCAAGTGCTTTTAATGCACCTAACACGCGTTCCTATTAGTCTAGGCGCATTGGGTGTTTGTATGATTATGGTATCGATTTGTAATGCGCTAGCAATGCCGATGCGCGCATTATTTATTTCAGCGTGGCGTTTGTTTATCTGTTTCCTACCGATTTTATGGATAGGATCGCAACTTGCAGGTCTTCCAGGTCTATTTACTGGAGCAATGCTTGGTAATTTTGCGGCAGGGATCAGCGCATGGATTTTTTATCGAAAGGGACTTGCCTTGATCGATAAAAAATATCAATTTGAAGTAGATGCAGTAAGATAGCGTGTGAAACACGTATAAATGATGACAAGGATATGCATGCAAAGTTATGTAATTGAAGATCGTAAATTAACGTATTTAGATCAAGGTAGAGGCCCTGTACTCGTTTTGGGCCATAGCTATTTGTGGGACAGCAAAATGTGGCAACCACAAATAGAGGCATTGAGTCAGCATTATCGTTGTATCGTGCCTGAGTTATGGGCACATGGTCAGGCTGATGCTGCACCTGAAAAAACACGTACGCTGCGTGATTACGCTGATGATGTTATTGCACTACTTGATCACCTTAAGATAGATAACTTTTCGCTTATTGGTTTATCAGTGGGAGGCATGTGGGGAGCAGAGCTTGCCATAAAAGTACCTCAACGTGTTACAGCATTAGTATTGATGGATACTTTTTTAGGTTACGAGCCTGAAGTATTACATGCTAAATACTTTGCAATGTTAAATACAATTATTGAGCAGCAGGCTATTCCTGAGGCAATTATTGATAGTGTTGTTCCTTTATTTTTCCGTCGTCAAGCCGAGCAATATACGCCAGAGCTTGTTGATAGTTTTAGACAACATTTAGTATCTCTGAAAGGTGATAAAGCAGTAGCCATTGCACAAGTGGGTAAAATGGTGTTTGGTCGTCGAGATACGTTTGACGATATAGCGCAACTTAAAGCACCTACTTTGATTTTATCAGGTATGGAAGATAATCCACGTCCGCCACTAGAAGCGCAGTTGATGCATGATGAGATCAAAGATAGCGAATATGTATTGATCCCAGAGGCTGGGCATATTAGTAACTTGGAACAACCTGAATTTGTAACCAAGCAACTTGAAGCTTTCTTAGCTAAGCACATTGAACGCTAATTAATAAATAAACAGAAAAAAATGGCATAACGTGCACTTAAAGATCTAGAAAAAGATCATTAAGCAGCGTTATGCCTTTTTTACAATAGAATGTTAAGCCGTATAACTGGCTTTATGTTGTTTAATAAATTCGATCGAGTGTTGATTAAAATCATCCGGTCTTTCTACGTTGCAAACGTGCCCGCAATCTTTTAATTCAGTCAAAAAACTAAATTTATGTCGTTGAACCATCTCTTTTACTGGCTTGATAAACATATAGTCATTTGCCCCCATCAAATACAATGTCGGTATCGACAGTTCTTTTTCTTTAAAGTACTTCATGATGGGGTTTACTTCTGTTGCCAGTTTAAACCATCGCTTAAATTCATTTTGACACAACTTTTTCGCTTCTCTGACGAATAAATGTCGAGACTCGCGTTGATTTTTTTGCGGCATAACAACATAGGCAAATAAACGATATAACCACATATAAGGAATAATGTGCTTACACATATTACCTAGTTTCACTAAAATTTGAGAACGAGTGTTTAAACGTGTTACTGCGCCACCTAAAATCATCGTTTTAACTCTGTCTGGTGCTATCTCTGCTAAGTTACGAATAATGATTGTGCCCAGAGATATTCCGACAAAGTGTGCTGATTGAATCTTCAAGTGATTAAGTACATGAACGATATCTTTCGTCACACTTTTAAAGGTATAGGGATTAGCGATCATGTCTTTGAACATGTTATTGGATTTACCATGACCACGTAGATCGAGAAGTAACAAATTAAAGTGTTGTTTATACGCTTTAATCTGTTTGTACCAAATTGCTGAACTGCCACCGGCACCATGCACAAACACTACCCATTCATTACTGCTTGGGTGCGGGTAGGTTTTATAAAAAAGCATGTTGTCTGTCATCAAAAGTCCTTTATACGCAAGAAGCGTGAATCATAGTATGGTGTTATTTATTAGCTCACCTGACCACAAGATAGCTATCTTATAGCCAAAGGTAGCCACTTAGTAATGAATAATTGTAATAATTCTAACAAGATCGCATAACCCAACACTACATTGAACACAAATTAAACTACATGCTATGTTTTCTTTACTAGATATAAAAATCACTTTAAAAACATATGGATAAATCTATAAATAAAAGAAAGTGAGAGTCTTTACTGATGGTTTAAGCCGTAAAGGTGAATAAAAACGATGGTTTAAACGCTTTATGATGTTTTATTTTATTTTTTTGTATCAATCGTCTTTAATCTACACTGGATTATCTATAAAGGAGTTTTCTAATGTTTAAAAAATTATTATTAACACTTGCGTTCATTGTGCCATTTGCATCTCAGGCTGCTACAACCGATACCACTAAGCTTATCAAGAAATGTGAAACCAAATATAAGGCAGATAAGCAGAAAAAAATGGATTGTATTACCAAGGTGAAGAAGTCTGCGAAAAAAGAAGCAGATAAAGCAAAAAAGATATCTTCATCTAAAGTAACTGATAGTAAAAAAGCGTCCACGACAAAGTCAAAAACAGAAGTTAAAAAGCAACTTAAAGCCGTTAATGTGAACACTGCTTCAGCCTCAGAGCTTGCAGCATCACTTCCTGGTATTGGTGAAGCAAAAGCAAAAGCGATTGTTGACTACCGCAAAAAGAATGGAAAATTCAAAAGTAGTAAAGATTTAGAAAAGGTCACAGGGCTTGGCGAAAAAAGCGTCGGTAAAATGAAGAAATACTTAAAGTTCTAAAGTAGATCTTCGCTATAAAGCCTCTTAAACACACTAGGCTACTTATTGGTTGAAAGTGCTTAAGAGGTTTTTTGATTAAAGAGAAATGCATTAGTAAATGATTTCTTCATCTTCCTCATGTGGCATCAAATTAAGCACACTCCGTTTAATAATGTGCGGCACAATTGCATAAATAGGCATACGTTTTAAACGGCCACGAAAGCGTAATGATTTAACTGCAAAATGGTAATTAGAGTTTTGGTGTTTTGGAAAAGCATGATTGATAACTTCAGTAAATCTATCTTTATAAAGCCAGAAAATTGTACGCTGGAATTGTGATTGATTTAAATATTCTTGCATGTTGCTAGGAATCGGTAAATCGAATAATTTTTGACATAACGAAAGTGCAAGATACAGGCTGTTATCTTTTCCAATTTGCTGGTGAAGTTGAATTAAGTTATGCCAGAATAATCGCTGTTGTCCATAATGCTGAAATTGTAAATTTAAGTCGTATATATCACGTAAGCCATGATGAAAATCAACTTGATTAAAGAGCATAATAGCCTGATGAAGTACCATAGCCTCAGGAGATAAAAGCGTTGCTGGTAGGGCAATACTGGGAGATATATGATGGTGAAGTAAAGGTGCTTCTTTTAATTTATGGGTTAGTGTTTTAGGTAATAAATGATAATGAATAGCTAACTCAGTTCGTCTTTCTTTATGAACTAACGGCGTCGTTTGCTGAGACCAACGACAATAGAAAGTTTCCTCGTAGTCGGTTATATATTTATAACGCCATCCATTATTTAACAACCGTTGTAAAACAGCTTCTACAAATGACTTAGAAATTAATATCTCAATATTGTTTTTAATCCTACCTGAAAATGCCTCAACTTCAGAAAGTTGTAATGCGCTACCGCGAATATAGCGCCATGACGGTAATATACCTTGAAACTGTTTGGTTAACTCCTGATGTTCAAATTCTAATGATTGCTTTTGTTTTTCATAACTATGAAAGCCTGAAATTAGCTGTTGCTGGAAGAAAAGAGGAAGATCTTGCCAAATTTCATTACGTTCACAGGTTTTTTTTAATTGTCCTAGTAATGATAAATATCGAGCTTCCGTAATAATTTGGTAGAGAGATCTTGAATCTAAGGAAAGCAAAACCGTTGGAAGTCTCAACACATCAACCAGTCGTACTTGTTGAGAAGCCATAATTTCTTCCTAATAGATTGTTTAATTCATAGTCTAAGTATTAGTCTTTAATAATAAAAATCAAATTTACTCATAATGAAAGAGAATTTTTATTGCTAGGCAATCTTGAAATTAAGACACTTTTGGCTTCTATTGCTGCCGTTTGAAATTTGGTGACTGTAAATATTTTCTATCCATGTTCATAACTGTGAAATGCCACAATACAGCATGGTATTAATAAGTTAACATTCTGTATTTTATATAATTAATAGGTTTATTATGCATGTAAAGCCGTTGCTGGGTACAGAATTGATCTTGGGTGGTGCACGTTCTGGTAAGAGTCGTTTAGCGGAACAGCTCGCAGAACAATCTGGCTTGGTTGTTAAATATGTAGCAACAGCAACCGCTTGTGATAATGAAATGGCTGAACGCATTCTAATTCATAAACAGCAACGTCCTTCTAAGTGGATGCTGATTGAAGAGCCTTATGATTTGGCAAATATTATTCGTGAACATAGTAACAATCAGACATGCTTACTGATCGATTGTTTAACGTTATGGTTAAATAACTGCTTATTTCAACCTATTGGTAACCATTCATGGCAACAGGCAAAAACAGACTTTCTACACGCTATTAGTGAAGCAAAAGGGCATATCATTTTAGTGAGTAATGAAGTAGGGCAAGGAATAGTGCCGCTAGGTGAAGTTTCTCGTCGATTTGTCGATGAGAGTGGTTGGCTGCATCAAGCGATTGCGAAACAATCTGCACGGGTAATATTTGTAACTGCTGGTATACCACAAGTATTAAAAGGCCCGACGTTAAGCGTTGTATAAAAGGGTGAGGATCTAATGGCAAAGATAACCCAAATAGATATTCTACGGCATGGTTTACCTGAAGGTGATAATTGTTTACGAGGCCACACTGATTTTGTACTAACTGAACAAGGTTTTGAGCAAATGAAGGTGGCCATCGAAAATCTCAAAGACCTTGATTGTATTGTAAGCTCCTCATTACAACGTTGCTCTTCATTTGCTGATTTTATGGCACATAAATTCATGATTAATGTTTTGCATAGTGATAGTTGGCGAGAAATGGATTTTGGAGATTGGGATGGGTTAACGCGTCAGCAGTTAGTTGAACAACTTGGGGATAATATTGACCATTATTGGCACGATCCTTGGCACGTTTGTGAAGACGGAACAGCGCCACATAATGGCGAAACGCTAGAGCAGTTTGATATTCGGATAAAGCGAGCTTGGCAAGATTTATTAACACAGCATAAAGGAAAAAAAATCTTATTGGTTACGCATTCTGGCGTTATGCGTCAGCTGTTACGTCTGTTACTAGAAATGCCACGTAATAACACCTACCTTCATCGCATTCATTTACCTTATGCCGCCAGAATGCGCATTACTGTCTATCATGATAATCAACAAGATTGGCCTCAGCTACAATGGCCGCCATTTTGTGATTAATTGCAATATCTTTACAGGATTTAATAAAACAAAACATGGATAAAATAGCGAATACAACACGGACATTAATGGTTCAAGGCACAACATCAGATGCAGGGAAAAGTGTGCTTGTCGCTGGAATATGTCGTGTACTTGCGCGTAAAGGCATTCGTGTTGCGCCATTTAAATCACAAAATATGGCGCTTAATAGTGCTGTAACGAAAGATGGCGGCGAAATTGGTCGAGCACAAGCCGTACAAGCTTTCGCTTGTGGTATTGAGCCCACCGTTCATATGAATCCAGTGTTATTAAAACCCAATACGGATATTGGAGCCCAAGTAATTGTTCAGGGTAAGGTGTTGGAAGATATGAATGCGATTGGCTATAACAGCTATAAGAAAGTTGTTATGAAGCCTATATTAGAATCTTTCCAGCGGCTGACGGAAGAATATGATGCGGTAATCATAGAAGGCGCTGGTAGTCCTGCTGAAATAAATCTTCGTGAAAATGATGTTGCCAACATGGGCTTTGCTGAAGAAGCGGATGTCCCTGTGATTATTGTTGCTGATATAGACAGAGGAGGAGTATTTGCGCATCTCTATGGCACATTAGCTCTGTTATCTAAATCTGAACAAGCGCGAGTGAAAGGCTTTGTTATAAATAGATTTAGAGGAGATATTAAATTATTAGAATCAGGGCTTGATTGGCTTGAGCAAAAAACAGGTAAACCGGTTATTGGTGTGTTGCCTTATCTGCATGGTCTAATGCTAGAGGCTGAAGATGCCATTAACGTTCAACAAATCGATGCAGAAGATAATGCTATTACGGTTATAGTGCCCGTGTTTCCACGTATAAGTAATCATACCGATTTTGATCCGTTGCGGATGCACCCACAGGTTAACCTACAATTTATTGGTAAAGGACAAGCGATCCCCCCTGCTGATTTAATTATTTTACCGGGTTCTAAAAGTGTGCGCAGCGATCTAGATTATCTACGATCTCAACATTGGGATAAACAGATACAACGTCATTTGCGTTTCGGTGGCAAAGTGATGGGAATATGTGGCGGTTATCAAATGCTTGGAGAGTCAATTTCAGATCCTTATGGTATTGAAGGGAAAAGTGGAAATACACAAGGGCTTGGGTATTTACCTATAACGACTGAAATTAAGCAGCATAAGCAACTTAAGCAAGTTTCTGGCTCTTTAACATTAACCGCGAATAATACCGTTGCTGTCACAGGCTACGAGATCCATGCGGGGGTTACGTCTGTTGAAACAGAGCAAGATGCGCCTATTAAACTCACCGATGGAGTGGATGGTATGTTAGGTGTAGATAATCAAGTTTTTGGTACGTATTTACATGGGATCTTTGAGCTGCAATCGGCTTGTAATGAAATCTTAGCTTGGGCTGGTTTAACAGATATCCGAACTTCTGATTTTCAACAAACGAAAGAAGATGGGATTAACATAATTGCAGATGCAGTAGAGCAGTATTTAGACTTAAATAACTTAGGGTTTTAGTTAGTCGAATCCGAAAGATAGTTATTAATATATTATATTGGTTTTCTATTACTGGAATACGCGGTATATACAAACGCTATCATTAAGTTATATCAAGTAATCTACGTATTTATAATATTTAATACGTACTTTTTTTATTCTATTGACATAAAAAATGGAAAAGCTAAGTATGTAGTTTATTGACAGGCGTGGTACTTATTGGATATATGTAAAAATATAACATCAAGTAGTGGTTTAACTGCGGTATTAAATCCCTTCATTTAAAGGCAGTGGAGTTGACAATAATTATTTTTATAGAGAATTTAGTATTATCTTTGTCAATATATTACTAGTCTTAACATGGGGTTATACTATTGAGAAATCTGAAAAGGATTCACAATTAAGCAAGTAATTTGATTACTTAGTTGTTATTTTGTGCGGTTAATCTCTCATAAATTAAATGAAATTTTAATTGACCATTTTGCGATAAGGGGCAAATTTAAGTATGTAATGGTAATATTAACTGAAGATTAAAGTGATATAAATCCCAGATTCATACAGTTCAATGTCTATTCATAATATTAATTACCTTACAGGTTGGTAATAAAATACAGAAAGTATGTATAAAAATTTCATGTTTAGCTTTAATGGGTCCAATGATTCTTTTGATGACGCATAACATTGCTGTTAAACTGATTAAAAAGAACGTTCTTCTTTTATTGTGGCTGTTATTGATGTTAAAGGAATAATATGAGTAAGCTGTTATGTATCGCATCTTTATTACTGATGATGTGTTCATTAAATGTGAAAGCAGAGGATTGGAACTCATCAAGTATTGACGGACATTACGTTTTATCTGCATTGATCACGCCACCAGAACTCGGTGGAAAAAAGTTATTCTTTAAACTCTACAAAGCGAAGTATAACAATAATGGCTTTGAGCGTTTTTTAAGTCAATGCAATATTCAAGGTCTTAATGGTACCGTATCCATGCTCATTAATGGCAAGAAAATTGAGATGGAAAAGCATTGTAAGAGAAATGAAGACAATTTGAATTACTGGGCTTATACACCTAAAACTAATAATGATTTAACCTTTGTTGTATCTCAATTTAGAAATACAGAATTTGTAGATATAGAAAAAACATTTGTTAATGTTTATAAGCAAAAAGATGATTTGTTTTTTCATATATCAACACAGCGCTTCAGTGATATTTGGATGAGCCGCTAAATATATAGCTATACCATATGTATGGGAGAAGGTTTACTCACTATTCTCCCTCTCTTTCCTTTCTCCTTCTGCACACATGCACGTAGTCGATTTAGCAATCTGCGTTGTGACTATCCTCAAGGAGGAGTTGTCTTGATCTATATAGACGATACTTTTAATTTAGAACAGTTAGACTATTGATTCGTTCTTGTTCCTGTAAACCAAGCCATTCCCATTGTGTTCATTATGTTAAGGCTTGATGTATGCCTTTTTGCTATTAAAAGGCTATTCAACTTGTCGTAAGGTAGTAAGTGGTGTAATTTCTTCTTATCGCAAGGGGAATACAATGTCAAAAAGCATTTATCTATTACGCCATGGTCAAACAACGTTTAACGCTCAACAACGCTTACAAGGACATTGTAACTCAGGCTTGACGGAATTAGGAAAAGAACAAGCATCTATGATTGGCTCATCTATCAATCTAAAAATTGGTAATAAAAAGCATTGGGCTGTTTATTGCAGTCCACTTGGCAGAGCGATAGAAACAGCCAAAATAGTCTGTGAAGAGTTAGGAATAGATAGCAATTTAATAACGACTGATGAGCGCTTAAAAGAGTTTAGTTTAGGTGACTGGGAAAAATGTTTTATTCCTGATTTAGTTCAGAATAATCCGAAGCTATTGAATCATCGTGATTGGTATCTCTCAGCACCAAATTGTGAATCATATGAATCAGTTGTTCATCGAATTAAAGATTTTTTACATGATGACTTAATTCCTGATCATCTTATCGTTGTTTCACATGGTCTAACAGGTGCAGTGTTCAGAGGGGTATATGCTGCCATGAGCTACAGTGAAACCTTTGAGCAAGATTTACCACAAAATGCATTTTTTTTATTAGCAGATCATAAGATTAGCCGCATACAGTGTGAAGTATCAGTGGAAGCTGTGTAAAACAACACGTACTCGCTGTTTATTATTGCTTTTATAAATTTTAAAGTGTTATAGTTTTAAAGTTCTAGGCGACGGCTTGAAGCTGGGAGTGCAGAGAATAATAGTAATCAGCGACTATAATCTGGCTTATCACGGGTTGTGCTGACCTAACTTGTGGTGACGTTAAGTTAGGACATCGCCGACATGGCGGGATTAAGGTTCGATGAGATCGGAGCTGACTCATTGTTGTAGGTATTCCATAGTCCTACCTCCCACCTTATATAGAAACAGGCTCTTTATAGTTTGTATTATCACTAACGGTCTTTTGTAAGTTTCAGTTTTCGTTAGAGAATACGTAGATTGTGAACAATAGGTTATATGTTCATCTTCGGTTCATCTTCAGTCAGTTAATTTAGTTGTAAGCTAAAAATAACTGCTACGAGAGAGTGCAGATCAGTTTAGAAAGAAAATAGTAACAAGTGAGTTAACTATTGTTCTATCTAAATTTTATAGAGAGAGGCTTAGCCATGAAAAATTTACTTACTGGTTTTGTTGCTGTAGTTATTGGATTATTTACTGTTTCTTTTGCTGCGATAATGGCTCTTTTAATGGGCGTCGTGGCATTAATTGCAAAACCATTTATTAAACGCAAATTAGCATCAGAAGGTGTTCAATTTGAAGAGCGTACTTTTAGTGAAGGTTTTGCTGGACGAGATCGCAAAGTTGACACGGATTACCGTCAACAATCAGCTCATACAGTGATTGATGGTGAGTTTGAAGATGTAACTATGCGTAAATGCTAATTATGTAGCAATCACCAATACACAATAAGTACTTAATTAAACGCCAAATGTTTATTCATTTGGCGTTTTCTTTTTCTGGTCAACTACGATTTACTGTTCTGTTTTAACTATGTCTCATTTCTTGTGTGTTGATGCATATTTACTTACCCCGATGGTACAATGCTTTAACGCTTATTAGGGAGAGACGCTATGCCATACGATTCGTTAATCACCATTGCTATATTTATTTTTGTTGCGATAGTCATTATTGCATCCTGTGTTAAAACTGTTACTCAGGGATCTGAATGGACAGTAGAACGTTTTGGACGCTATACCAAAACACTTCGTCCAGGTCTAAATTTGATTATTCCTTTTATTGATAAAGTCGGTAATAAAGTGAATATGATGGAGCGAGTGTTAGATATTCCTGCGCAAGAAGTTATTTCTCGTGATAATGCTTCAGTAACAATTGATGCAGTTTGTTTTATTCAAGTGTTCGATGCGGCAAAAGCAGCATATGAAGTATCAGATCTTGAACTCGCTATTCGTAATCTAACGTTAACGAATATGCGTACGGTGTTGGGCTCTATGGAGCTTGATGAAATGTTATCGCAACGAGATACCATTAATAGCCGCCTACTCACAATTGTCGATCAAGCAACCAATCCGTGGGGTATTAAGATCACTCGTATTGAAATAAAAGACGTACAACCGCCTACAGATTTAACCGCAGCAATGAACGCGCAGATGAAAGCTGAACGAAACAAACGTGCTGAAATTTTGGAAGCTGAAGGTGTGCGCCAAGCTCAAATTCTCCGTGCTGAAGGACAAAAGCAATCAGAAATTTTAAAAGCTGAAGGTGAAAAACAGTCAGTGATTCTGCAAGCAGAAGCGAGAGAACGTGAAGCCGAAGCTGAAGCCAAAGCAACGAAAATGGTATCAGATGCAATAGCGAATGGTGATGTTAAAGCAATTAATTACTTTGTCGCGCAAGGCTATACGGAAGCACTAAAAGCGATAGGGCAGTCTGAGAATGGTAAAGTCATCATGATGCCATTAGAAACCACGGGCTTGATGGGTTCTGTTGCCGGTATTGCCGAGTTATGGGGTAATAAAACAGATAAAGGTGGGAATGCATGATCGACTTACTAGAACAAATGAATTTCTGGCATTGGATAGCATTAGGCTTAGTGTTATTGCTACTTGAACTACTTGGCACTGCTGGGTATTTATTATGGCTTGGTATTTCAGCTGTTCTAGTCGGCGTCTTATTAATAATGTTACCTGTTTCATGGCCCTTACAGTGGGTTTGTTTTGCAGTATTTGCGCTATTTACCACTTGGTTATGGTGGAGATACCAGCATAAAAAAGACAAAACGGATGCCTCTGTTTCAAAATTAAATCAACGTGGCGCTCAATTGATTGGTCAAATTATTACAGTAGAAAAAGCAATGAATGCTGGAAATGGCCGATTGCAACTTGGTGATACCACATGGAGTGTTAAAACAGACGTTGATTTAGTTGAAGGGCAGAAGGTTGTAGTCGTTGATGTAGAAGGAATAACCTTAATTGTAAAACCTTCATAATAAAAAATGCGCAGTACAGAGTACTGCGCATTTAATTATTTATTTGTTGAGCTTGATGAAGAGTATGAAAAAATCGCATAAGGATTTGCTTCACTGGTGTTATTCCAGACAAATCCTGTTGTATTATCAAGCATTAATACTAGATGAGGTTGCTCGTACACTAAGTAACTAAAAAAAGGTTTATTATTTTGAAAACCTTGTTCAACTAAACTACTATGCTTTAAAGCGAGTGATTTATTTTCATCAAAATTTACACTTGGTTGATAAGACCAGTGAAACATTTCAGGTTCAATTTTTACCGTTTTCAAAAACTGAGAACCTTTATCATACAATATTGCTTTGGCTGCGCTGATAGAGAGAGGGTGAAACATGCCACTCTCTTTCTCTTGAATAAAAGACATCATTGAATAATTAAAGATGCCGTTTTTATTTGTTGGAGTAAGAAAGAGATGCGTAACCTTTGATTGAATACCTGATTTATCAATATATGACGTATAGGCAATTGACGTTGGTTCTTGCGTATTCTCAGTATGAATAATCGGTGTACCGTGATAGTTCTTTTTATTGTTAACGACAATATCAGCAAATGTCGACCACTCATTTGGTACTATTTTATAGCTAAAATCACTATTCTTTTTACAAACTTTATTGCTGTCTACAGTGCACCATGCCGCAGAATAAAAACTATCTGTCTTATAAAGGTAGACTCGTTGATTTTTAGTCGTAATTGAACCGAACTTATTAACTTGTTGATTAATAATCTCTTTTACTTTACCCCGTAGATCTGCGAGATCTTCAGCATTTGACGCTATATAAGTAAAATCATTGCTACCAACTCGATCTTTATCAATTAAATAGTATTTTGGCGATCCAGAATAAGGATATTTCATCCAAGCGATTCCACTTATGATCACCACTAAACTAATGGCGGAAAGAGCGATTGTTTTTTTTCCGATTTTCTTTAATGGAGATAAACGTTGAGAGTCTGATAAATCAACCGTCTCTCGAGTGAATTCTCGAATTTGATAACCGACACGTGGCAATGTTTCTATTACATCACCTTTTTTTTCTTCATTCAGCTTCACACGTAGAGCGCGAATGACTTGAAATAAAGAAGCTTCAGTTACAATGCGATCGGGCCAACCTACATTTAAGAGTTCATTTTTTGTTACGGGTTTACCATAATTATCTATGAGATACGATAAAATGTATTGCTCAGATAAGTTTAACTTGAGCGTAGATTCTGGTGTTTTAAGAACGCCTTGGCTCTCTACATAACACACATTTGTCTGGAATCTTATCTGCTCAGTATTTGGCATCCATGAACCTCTAACTATTGAAATCATTCAATTTTGTATAATATCACGAAGTTATGTAAAACTGCTGCATTAAGTTTGCATTGAGCATTTTAAATTGTTGCAACTTTTTAATTAAGAGGGGATTTAACCGTAGAGTATGATTAGTAAAATGAAAACAATATCAGCAGTCAAAAAGACAAATTGAGGCGTTGAATATCATTTTATAAATTGATGTTATGCTTATTCCTTTGTTATCTTGATTACATTCGCACTTCATTTTTCCAACAAAAAAAGGAGCAGCAAATGCTACTCCTTATGTTCTATAGTTATAAAAATATAACTACTTTTGAAAGATCATATTGAATTCACGTTTCATTGGTGGATTTTGACGTGCTTTCTTAAGTTGCTTACACATATCTTTCACACAGCTATGAAGAACTTTATCAAGTGCAGATGCTTTGTATTCTGCTTGCTCTTCAGCACTCATGTCTTCAGGGAACGTTGTACCTTGCATTTCACTTAGGAAATCAACACCTGAGTAGCTTTGGCTTAGTGCAACTAGAGCATGAAATTGCTCGAAGTTATCTAATACATTTTGCGCACTTGCAGGCAGTGAATTCCATGCTTCGCGTGTACTTGGCTCAGAAACTTTGTAGACATTAACTAGCATATCAATAAGTTCTGCTGGTACTTTCTCAAATTTTACAACTTGACGAAGTTCTGGTGAACAGTCTTCTAGCGTTAACGTTTCTTCTTCAACGATTTGATCATCGTTTTTGTTCATCTCAGACATGGCTTTTTCCTACAGCATAAGTTTAAGGAGGAGAATCCTATATTTCTAACGTCAAATGTCAATATATCATGTAGAGAACAGTAATAAATCGATGTTTTACCTTGATGTGATTATTGTCCCATCATGCTTAAAAAGCTTGTTTTCATCTCAACTATTGATCCATTGTAAGCCTAAATTAAATTAGGCATGTAAAATGCTTAATAACTTAGACTAAAAATACTCTTAAGGTATCTTTATGAAGCCGATGAACATTTTATTAGTTGATGATGTCTTATCTGAACGACTGTATCTTGAACTAAGGTTGAAAAATCTGGGTCATATGGTTAAAGCTTTTTCTTCAGGACAGGATGCACTTAACAGTTATGCTAGCTTTGATCCCGATTTAGTGCTTTTAGATATCTGTATGCCAGATATGCAAGGTACTGAACTTGCACAGAAAATACGTGCGTGTTTTCCTGAATGGGTACCAATTATATTTCTCAGTGCGCATTCAGAGCCTGAACTCATCGCAGAGGCGATTGATAAAGGTGGTGATGATTATCTGATCAAGCCTGTTAATAGCATGGTGCTATCGGCTAAAATTAAAGCTATGCAACGTATATCGGTCATGAGACGCCAATTAAAACAAACCTCAATTCAGCTACAGCAAGCAAATGATCTATTGTCACAGCAAGTCAATGAAGATGGCCTTACTACTTTAGCCAATCGTCGTTATCTCGATCAAAAATTGAGTGAGCTAGT
The DNA here is from genome assembly GCF_003026095.1 of Photobacterium sp. GB-72. NCBI lineage: Bacteria > Pseudomonadati > Pseudomonadota > Gammaproteobacteria > Vibrionales > Vibrionaceae > Photobacterium > Photobacterium sp. GB-72. The sequence goes on from NZ_PYNV01000011.1 coordinate 56,788, forward strand.
GTCGCTACATGGCCGAAATGGTTTGCCGTTAACGATTATTATGCTTGATGTCGATCACTTCAAATCATTCAATGATCATTATGGTCATATTGAAGGAGATACTATCTTAAAGCTGTTGGCATATCAGTTGAAAACTAAATTCAGCCGTGCGGGAGAAATTTGTGCACGATATGGTGGTGAAGAGTTCGTTATCCTTCTAAGTAATTGTAATAGTCAACAAGCTATCAAAGAGTGTGAACGCTTGAAAGAAGGGATTATCTCTTTAGCAATTAAACATGAATATTCTGATACAGCGAAAATTTTAACCGTGAGCCAAGGTGCTATTTCTTGGATACCTACAGGTTTAGAAAGTATTGAGAATTTATATCAGGAAGTAGATAAGTTGCTTTATCAAGCGAAAGCAAAAGGGCGTAATCATTATGTTGCTGCGGATTACCTTAATCTACCTGTTGATCAAAGTGAAAACTAATATTGTGAGTTAATAGAGTAAGTTATTGTTGTCTGAAAAGCAGACAAACTGTAATTTTACAGCTTGCTGTTGGCATATAACGTGATAATCTCTTGTTAAGAACAAAAATAAAGCTTCAATGTAGTCGTTAATATATCGATATTATCTAATTTTAATGAGTTAGTTTTATAAAGGGTGAAAGATGGGCATGGAAATTAATTTAACGCAAAATCAAGCTCGCGTAATTGGTTGTATGCTTGAAAAAGAAATCACAACTCCAGATCAATACCCATTGACACTTAATGCGTTAACCACGGCATGTAATCAAAAAAGTAGCCGTGAACCTGTTATGTCACTTGATGAAGCAACAGTACTCGACACTGTTGAGGAATTAAAAGCAAAACGTATGGTTGCCGATGTCAGCAGTTTTGGTAGTCGAGTATCAAAATTTCAACATCGCTTCTGTAATACCGAGTTTGGTAGTTTACAATTTACAAAACAAGAGCTCGGAGCAATGATAGTGTTATTACTTCGAGGGCCGCAAACTGCCGGTGAAATCCGTACTCGTACTAATCGGTTATGTGAATTTACGGACGTACGTGAAGCTGAAGCTGTGTTAACTAAGCTATCAAGTGATGAGAAAGGCCCATATGTTGTAAAACTACCTCGAGAGCCAGGTAAACGTGATTGTCGTTACATGCATTTGCTAAGTGGTCAGATTGATATTTCAGCATATGAAAGTGCAGTACAAGCTGTAACAAGTGGTTCAGGCAATAATGAACGTATTAGCCAACTTGAAAACGATGTAGAAGAATTAAAACAAAAAGTGGCAGAGTTACAGGCAATCATTACTTCATTAACTGAATAGATCTGATTAAATGGATACGTTTAGCATTGTTTTATTGCGCTATTAAACCATCCATGATTGAATACCCACACGAACAGGTTCAGCATTGCTGAACCTGTTTTTGTTTTCATGAGATGAGTATTGGATGAGTAAAGAAACGACAAAAGACGTAACATCTTGGTATGTCTATTTAATCAGAACTTCCTCTAATACGTTATATTGCGGTGTAACGACCGATATAGAGCGTCGGTTTGCAGAGCATCAACACGGTAAAAAAGGTGCAAAGTACCTTAAAGGAAAAGGACCACTCACATTGGCTTGGTCGCAAAAAGTACTCAATAAGCGTGATGCGATGGTGTTTGAATATAAAATAAAAAAAACACTGACTAGAGCACGCAAAGAACAGTTAATAAAAATAAACACTGATCTTTATCTGTTATTTCCGCAAAATTAAGCCGCAGTAACATACAATCCTCATCCGCTGTAAAGCATATTGATAACTAATTGTTTTTAAACAGTTAGCCGAAAGGACAAAAATTTTACTGTTATGCGCGCCAGAAATGGCACTAATTATGTAAGACATAACCTCAACGGAGGGCGTATAACATGCAACAGAACAATAATAAGGTTTACTATATGGCTACCAATGCCACTATTTACAAAGTACAAATGAACGTGGCAGACATGGATCGACATGTCTATTTAGATCAGCAACATACTATTGCTTGTCATCCATCAGAAACTTTACAACGTTTCATGTTACGCGTCATTGCTTGGGGCTTAAATGCGGATCACAACTTGCAGTTTACAAAAGGTGTAAGTAGTACGGAAGAGCCTGATTTATGGACGAAAAGTTTAATTGACGATATTGAATTATGGGTTGAGCTTGGCTTGCCTGATGAGAAACGTATCCGTAAAGCGTCACATAAATCAGAGAAGGTGATTATTTTTGCTTATGGTGATAATGCAGCTTCTATTTGGTGGCAAGCAAATGAAAGTAAAATCAATGCATTAGATAATGTTTCTGTGGTCTATATTCGCGATGAAGTGTTGAAACAGCTAGAAAGTGTGGTGGAACGTACCATGCAATTACAGCTAACAATCGAAGGTGAACAGGCTTGGTTGAGTGCGGCGAATGCGAACGTAACAATCATCCCTGAATGGTGGAAGCGCTAATTTTAATTATTAAATGTTTCGCTTAACATTGGTTGTATACGAATAATTTACGACATAACCCCGAAGTGGATTAGTAGCGAGTTAAACGTGTCATACCGTAAGTTATAATGTTAAGACCAAACATACTAGGTGACGTAGACGAGTCTATGTCACCTTTTTTTTGCTTGTTTTATGATTTGATTCAGTTTTTATTAGTCGGTGCCTTATATAATAAAGCAGTAGCAGCTTTACGTTTTTGTAAGTTGTGATTAATTATGATTATCAATATTGAAACAGTTTTATCAGTATTAAGTGAGTTTCTTATCTTTGTCATTATGCAATCATAACTAAGACGCATTATGCCACTTATCCCTTATTACAAAACAATGTAGGGCTGTATCAACAGCGTGAAATATCAGAGAGTATTCATTCATCTTGCTGCGAATAAGGACGATTTATGCCTAAACGAATTTATGAACTAGCAACCATAATTTGGGATTATCACCAGTTGAGTCATGAGATAGTAAAGAGTGATTGTATCTTTGTGCTAGGAAGTAACGATGAACGTGTCGCTGAGCGAGCGGTAGAACTTTATAAGCAAGGACTTGCACCTTGTATCATTTTCTCTGGTGGCGTCGGTGAGCTAACCGAAGGCTTATTTAACACTTCAGAAGCCGAACATTTTGCAAAAATAGCGCTAGATATGGGGGTGCCAAAAGAGGCGATTTTGATTGAGCCTGAGTCAACCAATACAGGTGAGAATGTCCTTTTTACCCGTCGTTTATTACAGCAAAAAGGGCTGACACCGAGCAGCTTTATTCTCGTTCAAAAGCCTTTTATGGAGCGACGTACACTGGCGACGTTTGAACAACAATGGCCTAACATGAAAGCTATCGTGACATCTCCGGTAATTCGTTTTGATGATTATGCAAATGATACAATCAGTTTTGGTGATTTGATTAACGTGATGGTTGGTGATTTACAGCGTATCCGTTTTTACCCAGAGTTAGGATTCTCAACACCACAACCAATACCTAATGAAGTATGGGATGCGTTTGAGCGTTTAGTCAGTTACGGTTTTGATCAGCATTTATCAGCAGAATTAACAGCAAAAGCGTCTTAATGCTTTTATCGTATAGTATTGGTTAAAGAAGATGAGCTGAGTTGATTTTTATTTAATAACTTATAGTTTAGAAAGTCGTTTAGAAAGCAAAAAGGCGAACAATGAATGTTCGCCTTTTTCTTTGACACTTAAAGTCTATTAAAATGCTTTAGGTGCGTAACCTGTAACTTCTTTTAAACCCATGCTGCGGCCTAAAGCCGTCATAGGGTGAACAACAACTAGGCCTTTAACTGTTTTCTTCAGTTTGCCCATATCTGCTTGTTCAGCTTTAGTTAGTACACGGTTAAAAGCAAGAGACTTAACATCTTTACCTTTGCTACTCACTTCAGATGATTTACGGTGTTTAACGTTTTGAGCTTTTTTATTTAGCTTGGTAAGCTCATCTTTAAACTGTTTGATGATAACTTTGTCATCTCGTTGAATAGCAGCAGCAAGTTTACGCTGGCACTTGTCCATACGGTTATTAAGATTTTGAAGCTCTTGGTTTAAATTCATGTGTTTTCATTACCTTCGTATTTACGCTCGCAATACACCAAATCGCAGTGTTTTCAGCGAGTAGGGTATTGAGTTCTGAATATTATACCTTATATATGCTAAATCGTGAGCAATATCATGAAAGTATTTTTAGTTCTGATAGGGAAACAGACTTAAAAGCAGCACGACTCATCTTTGGTGACATGGTATAGCGCTTATTTTAGCCACTTATCGGACAGTAAACCGTGTTTGTATTGTGGTTCTTTTTTGATAAATATCGACTTACTTAAGAGGTAAGAGTGATGATTAATTGGCCGTGTTTCTTTAAGTTAGAAGGTGATGATGAACTCATTTACCTAGGCTCAGAAAGTGACTTAATGGATGAATGCCAGTCACTTATTTGGAGTGATGCAGATGTTATCGTCGATAGTGATGGTCAACAGTTTACGTTTACTCTTTCCAAAAACAATACGTTTTGCTTTCAAATGCAAGGTGATCCTCTATCATTAGAGGCCGTGACAGCTTTGATTCAAGCGCATGAATTTTCAAAAGCAGAAATGTGTTTAACCAAAATTCAGTTTAGAGCAATAGATGATGCGATTGAATCATTGTCATTTTAACAATAAAAGGTTTGTTGATTTATCAACGCTTAATCGGCCTAATCATTTCTAACCAGAAAGTTAAAACACACCTTTTAGACCTTAGCATCAAGTTTATAAGTACGTCGATATTCACGCGGAGTCATACTCTTATATTGTTTAAACTGGCGGTTAAAATTGGCTTGATTTCGATAACCGACTTGCTCTGCAACATGAGAAATCGGGTCACGGCTTGATACCAATAATTCAGATGCATGGTTTAAGCGAAGTTTCTTCAGATATTGGATAAAGGTTTCATTAAAATGCTGTTCAAATAAGCGATGAATAGTGCTTTCACTGGTACAGATAAAGTTAGCCACATCTTCTAACATTATAGGTTCAGCGTAATGTTGATCGATAAATGTACATAGACGCTCAATTTTCTCTTTATTACATTGGTCGTGGTTTTTGCTTTCAACATTATGGGAGAGCAAGGTTTGACTGGCTTTATCTTGGCAAAGCGCTTCAAATATATGAATCAAGGCAGCCAATAAGTTAATCGGATCAAAATGTTTTTCATCGATAGCCTCGACGATAGTGATCACCTTTTGTGTCGTCTCTGGGCTAAAAAGTAAGCCTTTCTCTGCGCGCTTTAGTAGCGAGTCAACTTTCCTTAACTCCTGACAACTGAACATCATATTCGCGATCCAGTCTTGCTTAAACCACACCACCAAAGTTTCATAGTCTTTGCTATCAGGAGGGCTAATTGACTCGATACCATGCGGCACATTAGGTGCAATTAAGATCATCGTGGCTTGATCGAAGTCACCTTGGTAATGACCAATATGACAGCGTGAGCGGAAGTTACGGTGGATCAGTAACTCAAATTCTTTCTGGTGATAATGCCAACTGAACTCTTTTACTGGCTCGAGAATTTTTTTAAATCGCCATGAGCAGCCTATACGTTGTGGTACCTTTTCTAATGTCGCTTTCAAATTCCGATCTCCTAAGATTATTTTATCTAAAAAATAAGACCTGATTGAAAAGTATTATTTTCTAGCAATATAGTATCGAAATTATCGCTAAAAATACGTTTGTGATGAAAAAGTACTACTAACTGATAAAAAAGTATCAAAGCTTGTTTGGTGAAAGGATTATTGTATGGCTAAAGGCAAGGTAGGGATAAACAATGAATGTTATCCGTATACTTCATGGTGAAATATAAATTCCCCCTTATATTTCACCAGCCTTATCTATCCTCTAAAAAGGCATACATATATGGTTAATTTCGCTTATTTTCAGCGATTAGGTAAAGCACTGATGCTGCCTATCGCGACATTACCGATAGCAGCGTTATTGCTGCGCTTTGGACAACCCGATTTGTTAGACATCTCTTTTATTGCCAAAGCGGGTAGCAGTATTTTTGATAATCTTCCTTTAATCTTTGCTTTAGGTATTTCGGTAGGTTTATCAAAAGACGGTTCAGGTGCTGCAGCATTAGCTGGGGTTGTGGGTTATTTTATTTTGACGCAAGCGACAACTGCGATTAACCCTGACGTAAAACTAGGATTTTTTGCTGGCATTATCGCCGGTATTATTTCAGGGCATGCTTATAATTATTCCTATCAAGCAAAAATGCCTGATTTCTTAGCGTTTTTCTCAGGGAAGCGATTAACCCCGATTGTTGCTGGATTGTGCTGTTTAATTATGGCTGTCGTATGCGGTGAAGTATGGGTATATGTGCAGCAAGGCATTGATAATTTCAGTGGGTGGATAGCTCATAGTGGCTATATCGGTGAATTTATTTATGGCGTATTAAATCGTGCGTTAATACCTTTAGGTCTACATTACTTCCTACATTCTGTGTTCTGGTTCAGTCTTGGCGAATGTACCAAAGTGTCGTATGAACTCGGTTCATCACTGCATCAGATTTGTTTAAACCCAAGTATTGTTTCACATTTATCAATAGGGCAAATGGTGCCGAATATTGATGGTTCAGTTATTACTAAGATTGCTGATATTACAACCCGTGGTGATTTAAATCGTTTCTTTGCTGGCGACCCAACTGCTGGTGTTTATATGGCGTGGGCATATCCAGTAATGATGGGCGGTTTACCTGGAGCGGCTCTAGCCTTAACGCTAGCATCTCCGAAAAACAAACGTAAGTTAGTCGGTGGAATGTTGTTATCACTTGCTTTTACAGCATTTTTAACCGGTATTACAGAGCCGATTGAATTTAGCTTCCTATTTATCGCGCCAGTTTTATACGGTATTCATGCACTGTTATCTGGTGTATCGATGGTGATTTGTAACTCACTGGGTATCTTACATGGTTTTGGATTCTCAGCAGGATTGATTGATTTTGTTCTCAACTGGGGACTAGCAACGAAGCCATGGTTACTGGTGCCATTAATTGGTGCTTATTTTGTGATTTATTTTGTGATTTTCTACTTTGTTATCAAGGTATTTAAATTACCTACACCTTCAGTTGATGATGACGAAAGTAAAGTATCACAAGAAGTCGGGCTTAATCCTGTGGCTTATATTGAAGCGTTGGGTGGCGAAAGTAATATTATCTCTGTTGATGCGTGTATTACACGACTTCGTTTAGGTGTGAATGACTGTAGTTTATTTGATGAAGAAGCACTTAAAGCCCTTGGTTCAAAAGGTGTAGTGCGGATTGGTAAGAAAAGTGCACAGGTAATTTTAGGTCCTAAAGCGGAATCTATAGCCAATAGTATTAAGGCGACGATGAGTTAAAATTTTGAGTTAATTTTTAAGCTAAAAGGAGTAACTGTCCAATCAGTTACTCCTTTTTTGTTTACTTTTTTCGATTAAATATTCATTTAAATGTCGACTTAACCATTTGTAGATTGCACAAGGTTTAAGATGTAAGTAGAAATAAGTTTCTTACGCGTTGTCTTGCGCCATCCACTCAGCCACTTGCTTGGTATAGTAACTGACAATTAAATCAGCACCTGCACGTTTGAAGCCTGTTAATGTTTCGTATACCACACGTTTTTCATCAAGCGCACCTGCTAACGCTGCAAATTTGATCCCAGCGTACTCGCCACCGACTTGGTAAACAGCAAGCGGAAGGTGAGTTTCGCGACGAAGATTCGCAACAACATCAAGGTAAGGTGTTCCCGGTTTCACCATTAAAATATCTGCGCCTTCTTCTTCGTCAAGTAATGCTTCTTGTAATGCTTGACGACCATTAGCACAATCCATTTGGTATTCTTTGCGATCACCTGTTAATTCACAATCAACCGCAGTACGGAATGGGCCATAAAATGATGAGGCGAACTTAACCGCATGAGCAAGAATAGCCACATGCTCAAAACCTGCGGCATCTAACCCTTCGCGAATAGCTTTAACTTGACCATCCATCATGGCTGATGGCGCAAGCATATCTGCACCAGCACGGGCTGCCGTAACACTTTGTTTAACTAATAGTTCTAATGTTTCATCGTTTAAAACATGTTCGTCATGGTAAACACCACAGTGACCATGCGTAGTGTATTCACAGAAACAAATATCAGGGATCACCATCATATCTGGGCATGCTGCTTTAATGGTTTTCACCATACGTGCCAGTAAGCCATCATCATTCCATGTATCGCTACCAATCTCATCTTTGGTGTGCGAAATACCAAAAGGCATAACATAACGCACGCCCAGTTTATAAAGCGTTTTCACTTCATCTGCCAACAGAGTTTCAGGAATACGTGAGATCCCTGGCATCGTGCTGATAGGCACTTCTTCAGTTAACGTTTCTTCAATAAAGATAGGGTGGATCAGATCGGCTAATTTGAATTCGTGTTCACGAACAAGATCACGCATATTTGCACTGCGACGCATACGACGGATACGTTTTAATGGGGAAGTGAGTGTAGTAGTCATTGGATTATGTCTTTTAATAATAATTAGACATATATCATACAAATATTACAACGCAGATCAAATTTTTATGCAAAGAAAGTAGCTATTACAGCAATGGGAAGGTGAGTAGTTAGAGCGGTCATACTGGATATTTATAACTATTATTATAAAGTTAGAATTTATACTTTTAAGGTACAATTTAGAGAGAAAAAGAAGACATATAGCGATGTTAAATATAAAGAAAGCGAAAATTAGCTTATTCATCTTGTTGGTTTTATGTTTCTTAGTAGCCGGTTTTTTTGCAGGTCAAGCCTATCGTGAACACGCCGATCTTGCGAAAGAAAAATCAGAAGAAGCCGCTATAATAAAAGCGAGACTTGAACGATGGATTGACAATGATAATTGAACCATATAACACAAGTTTGTTTTTTCTTCATATCAGCTTACTTTGTAACATCTTCTCAAGAACGTAAAGGCCAACGATTATTTATAAAAGATAAATTTATTCGACTAGGGATCCCAGTATTAATATCATTAGTGTTTATAAATCTATTTATTGGTAATGAATTTATAACTAATTTCGTTGATTTTTTTAATCTGGAAATATAGATCTTGGTGTAACATGGTTTTGTTGGACACTAATTGTTTTTTCTATTGTTTACTCAATTGTTGTAAATAATAAAGCTATGGTAGAAGAGCGTATAGATTCACCATTCCCTGCTGTTTTGATAATTATTGTCTTTGCATTTATTTTGATACCTTTAAATAACATATTCTTATACTTACAAAACGTGGGTGGATATAATTTAATGGGCTTTCGTAGCTTGGGTAATTCCCCTGCTTATATGGCCATGTTTTGTTTAGGTATTCAAGCCTATAGATATCAATGGTTAGATAAGCTAACCGTTAAACATGCAAGTGTCGGTATTTGTATATGGCTGTTCGCATTTATTACTATGTTTTACTTACACGCAATTAATAGCGAATACGCTTCATCTTCATATGTGTTGATTAGGGGCTTTACCGCTATCGGTATGTCAATGTGTGTACTTTATGTATTTAAAACTTTTTTCAATAAAAATAATGACTGGACTAAATGGTTATCTAGAACTGCTTTTGCAGCCTATGTTTTTCAAGATATCGCTTTATATTCTGTCGCTAAGATTTATCAGCCCTTGATGACACAAACCCCATTGATTAACTTTGTTGTCGTAGGTATACCAAGCGTGATCATTGCGTTCGCTTAAGCTGGTGTGATTTATAAAAACACCGAAGCTTAAAGAGATATTTTAACTGTCATATTTAGGATAAATATACGTATTTCCTTAAATGATTTTCTAAAATTCACTTGATAATTTTCAGACATTTTCATCTGCTTTTGAGACTGAAAATGTTGAAAATCCATATTGTGACATTCGTCATTAGGATTTAATTGCAAGTGGTAATTTGCTTTTGTATTTATTAACAATAAATAAATTATAAATCAAAAGGAAGTGAATATGAAACATAGGATCGGCTTATTATCTTTAGTCCTACTGGTGGGTTGTGGTGGCGGCGGCAGTGGAAGTGATAAAGAAGCAGAGCAGGTAACTGCTGATAAAGTAGAAGTATCAGAACCTGAAAATACAACCTGTGGTAATTTGCCCGAAATGTCGTGTTACCACGATCCGAAAAATTTAACATTAAACTTACACCTTAACCTTATAGAAGCAGAGAATGGAGCTTTAGCATTTAATAAGCTTAATGCGGCAGTTGGGATGCATAGCTCATCGGGGCCAGTGCTAATATCAGGACCTGATAATATTGAAATACGTGTTGGCGGTGCGACTTATACTCCTGAAGCTTCGCACTCTGGATCATCAGCACTTAATTTCAATAATTTACCAATAGAGAAGGCGTATGAGATCTTCTGGTATCGTAACGGCGACATTATCTCGCATACCTATGTTGATGATTTACCGAACGGTATCTATTCTTTTGAATCCACATCTGATGAACAAGCAGATACTCTCACTTTTAAATGGCTTAATTTAGCGAGTGAAGCCAGTAATGCCGGACATATAAATTATTTATCCTGTAATAATGACAATAAAAATAGGGAACTTATCTTTTCATTAAATTCTAACTATGAGAAAAAAATGTCTTCACCATATTCGATAACAGTCAAAGATATGTTTGGTAAAACACTTACTGAATTAAAAAATGAATATGATAAATGTGAAGTATTATTTAAAACATTTACCTCAGATAAATCAATTCAGATTGTTAATTATACCAATGAGGAAATGATTACTCATATTACATATAATCAAGAACATACAGGTGTTATTTTTCATTAGCCTTAACTTGAGAGTTATAGGTAGATTGGGGGACGTAATTATCGTTGCCCAATACCAGTAAACAGAATCAACAAAAAACTCTGGCAATTGACAAAGTTGATGAGTTAAAACTACAGGTGCTTTGATCGGGAATGTAATGCACACCATATCAAGATTTTATGAAATATAAATACCTATCGGATCAATAGATAATGTGTTAATGCGAAATCTAGTAAGACTAACAACTACTATTAATAAAGGTGTTTATTTTCAGTGATATAAGAAGAACAGTAAACAAAACCGAACACTGAGGTTAATCTTAATTTTACTTATTATTGCAATATGTTTTCTGGTGTTTTTTCTGGTAAACATTACCGTGAAAAAAATAAGCCGCTATTCAGAAGGTGAGGCTAGAAAAATGGATTGATAACAGTGAGTAAATTGGGTGGGAAATAAACCTATTTATCTTATTGGTATTATAGAATTTATCGAGGATTCAACTTCTACACATAACATGGCGTGATGTTATACATAACATATTATTTATATATGATTACAATTGATTCCAATAAAATACATGTAATGACAATGTCATAAACTTTATCTTTATATGAGTTTTGTCAGGCTATATAAAACTTAATAATAATTTTCAAATGGGTGGTCGAAGTGGTGATATTTATTTTAATATTCTTAATTATATTATTTACAGTATATTGAAACCTAAGGGTAAATTATATGAGTGTTATAAAATTTATTCTCAAAGGGGTTATCTATCTAACCCCAAAGTTATTATAAATCGCGCATAATAATTTCATAATATTCATCGGCTTCATTCATCATTTTACTTACGGTTTCTGCATCTTTTTGAGTAAGGATAATATCCCAAGAACTTTTTTTTGAACGTGTTTTATATATCAAATCAACTCCTGTATTTATTATCTTGAATGAAAGATGATGAAAATCGCCTTTTAGAACTTGTTGATTACCTTCTATCATTACTTCAATATCGCCTGTTGGACTAATGAAAACATCAACCTCTGAGGTATTATTAGGTAGTTTAAAATGCTTATGTTCAATATACATATTCACTCCTTATATCTCTGCCACAAAATTAAATCCAAAATCTATACCAATATTTAATCCTTTTATAACAATAAGTTATTTGTCACATATGTATGGATCCTATGATCTTGCACTTAAAGGGTGAGCTTTTGAACTATTCTGGTGCAGAATTTAACTTTTTATTGGACTGCTTTAGGGCTTTTCCACAACCAGGTTTATAGTTAGCGTAAGTTATAATTAAGCCTGATACTACAATGAAAATTGCACCAATGATGGTATATGTTGTTGGAATTTCATTGAAAAGCCAGTAGCCAAAAATACATGAAAACAATATCTGAAAATAGAAAAATGGCGCTACGTGAGAGGCTTCAGCCACGTTCATGGCTTTGATTAAACACAATTGTGACACGATAGTCACAATTGGAATTGTGAGAAAATAGGGTAATGCTGTTAATGTCGGTGTTTTCCAAATATCAGGCTGAGCAATGAGTAGTATTGTTGCAACTGAACCTAAAACAAAAAACGAGTTAATTAAAACAGAAATAAGAGATATTTTTGAGTCGATAGTCTTGGTTATCAGGTTATAGCCAGAGGTCGTTGCTGCAATAAGTAACGGCAATAAATAGACCCAATGCAAGCCATCGACATTAGTGGGATTGATAACAACAACTACGCCAATAAAGCCTAAGATTGTTGCGATAATTTTTGGTAAGGTTAGGGTTTCTTTAAAAAAAATGGCACCACCGAGCATATACGCTACACTGCTCATTTGTACAATAACGATATAGATTTCTAAAGGGATATATTTTAAAGAGATCACCGAAACTACAGCACAGGTTAGGAACATCGCAGCACGGATCAATAATTTACCGTTGGTGGCCAGTATTGCGGTTTTCGTCTGTTTTGGCATAAAAAGCAGCATAAATACAAACGGGATCGCAAAGCGGAAAAATACCATTTGAACGGGATGGTAACCATGCTGTATCAAATACTTATCAGCGCTGTCTTTAATAGTAAGTGATAGTGTCGCAATAATGATTAAGAGTGCGCCAAGCATATTATTGTATTGAGGTTTCATGATGTTCTAGCTACTTTGCTTAACGCTCTATGTTAATATCAAAAAGTACTATAAAAGAGTCATGCTGAACCAGAGAGAAACCAGATATAAGAATATTTTAATAAAAGAGAGATTTTAACTAATAGGTAACGCCATTGAAAAAAGTTGATCAATTTAAGCTATTACTATCTGTTGTCTACATCAGTATAGCGCCTAAGAATTTAACTCATTCTAATGGGAGAGTGAAATCTTGGGAGACGGTTCTCGCTCTCACTATTCCCTTTCAGATGGTACTTTTAACCATTAACATCATCCTAACCAACTTTTTTAGCGTTCATATTCCTATTGAATTGATGTTTGTTTTGATAGGGGCTGCTACGATTTTACCTGCATTGATGATTAATCATATTGTCAGTCAAATCGATAATGTACAAAAAGCATGCAACTACATAGAAATAGATAAAGCAGACCGTAAAGAGAAAGTCTTTTTTATCGGTGCGATTTACTTCATTACGCCAATCATTCCGTTATTACTTATCGTAGGGCTGGTAATTGGACTTAAATACGGCTTTTATTTTTAGCTAAGTATTTCTAACGAGTATAAAAATTGTTTAATGTGAAATTTAGAGTGGTTTATGTGTAACAACTTATACAAAGTTAGTAGGCAACTAAAAATAATTTAAAGGTCACTTAGGTGGCCTTTTTTAATGGCTACATAATACAAAATTAATTCTCACCAAGATATTGCATGTAACACACTCAGTAAAACCTTGTATGAAAAATAGCCAGTGGTGTTTTTTGTTGCTCGCAAGATAATATCCTTTTTTGGAGGTGAAACAGGTGATTTACACATTATCTCTCAATGTGTTATGCGATAAATGGATGTAAATTTAGTTGTTTACTCTAAATGATCGATGTTGCACTTTTGTAAATAAATGCTTTGAATTGTTATGTTGTTGTGTATTATGCACTGGCTCGACAGCAAAATAGTGTTATTAGTCACTATCAAATTATAAAAATACAACATAACAATCGGAGATGAGCAATGGATAAATCGCTCTCAAAAAAGATCTTTGTCGGTCTTTTTGCAGGTCTAATAATCGGCACAGCAATCCAATATATTTTTAATGATATCGCACTCTTTGATACTTACTTATTAGGGGCAGCAGAAGGGGCTGGGGGGATGTTTGTATCCCTAATCAAATTGCTTGTTGTACCTTTAGTTTTTGTGTCTATTGTCTGCGGTATCGTGGAGCTAAAAGATGTTAAAGCTTTTGGTCGTCTTGGTGGTAAAACTTTTGCGCTTTACATTATTAATACCATTATTGCGATCAGTGCTGCGTTAGCTGTAGGTATGATTTTCCAACCGGGTAAAGGCGCGAATTTAGCAGGAAGCGTGTCTGAATCCGTTAAACTTACAACAACAGAAACGCCTAATATCTTTGATTTAGTGGTGAATATCGTACCAAGTAACCCAGTTCAAGCTTTTGCTAATGGTGACATGTTACAAATCATCTTTATGGCAATTTTAACGGGGCTTGCGATTCAAGCATTAGATTCACGTGGTGGTCCAGCTATTCGTACTTTTAAAGTAGCTAACGAAATTATGATGAAGCTGGTTGGCTTAGTGATGAGTCTTGCGCCATACGGTGTATTCGCGCTAATGATCCAATTAGGGGCAACACTGGATTCACATACGCTGTTATCTGTTGCAGGTTACGTAGCGTTAGTTGTTAGCATGTTGGTGTTCTGGATTTTCATTTTCTATCCAATGGCAGTAAGCATTGCAACGGGTACATCACCTAAGACATTTTTGCGTGCAACACGTGAGCAGGTTTTATTCTCGCTATCAACAGCAAGTTCAAATGCAACCATCCCAGTTACTATGCGAACCCTAACGGAAAAGTTAAACGTTTCGAAATCTGTTGCAGGTTTTGGTGTACCACTAGGCGCCACAATGAACATGTCAGGCGTATCTATTTATATTGCACTAGCAACCATCTTTGTGGCTAACGCATTTGGTCAACCTATTAACTCTTCAGATATTGTGACATTAGGTTTAACTATCTTGCTACTGTCTGTGGGCGCGGGTGGTGTACCGGGTGGCGGTATCGTGATGGTAGGTGTATTGCTTAACCAATTAGGACTACCTGCAGAAGGTTTAGCTATTGTTGCAGCTGTTGACCGTATTAACGATATGTTCTGTACGTCATCTAATGTAGTTGGGGATACGGCAGTAAATACCATTGTTGCTAAAACCGAAGGTGCTATTGAAGAGCCAGTAAATGCAGAAGTAAATCCTGCTTAAACGAAATTAACACAATGATAAAGCGGAGCTTAGGCTCCGCTTTTTTATAGTTGATGATTGATAATTCGGATTTTATAACTACTTACTGTTTATCTTTCCGTTCCCGTAAATCAATTTTTTCAACTTATTACATCGATTATTCAACTAAAATCAATCTAAGCGACTCTGAATAAAGCTGTAAAACAACTTGGTAATAAAATAGGCTACTGTGTTGAATTCGTTATAGTGAAAGTGCGTTTTTAACAGTGATTTCAAATTGTTCTTGAGTTTGCTTATTCAATGTATCACTGAAGTAAACCGAATCTTCACCAACAGGAACTCGTGCATCTGTAATTTTACCTTCGGCGACTGACAGTATGGCATCAGCGACTAAATCTGGTGAAGGTCCATTGTTGATCATATCTACAACTTGAGGGAGAAGGGCGCTCGCTTGAGTGGCATAAGGCGTATCTTCACTTGTTGTTTTAGTGTTTGCTTTAAGTCCATTTTTTACAAACCCAGTTTTGAATAGACCTGGCGCGACCGTATGAACCTTAATACCAAATGGATTTAGTTCATAGCGTAACGAATCAGTAATGCCCTCAACCGCATACTTGCTTGAGTTGTAATGAGTTAACAGTGGAAGCCCCATCTTACCTAAGAACGAGCCAACATTAATGATCATACCGCTTTCGGCTTCACGCATGAATGGAATTACTGCACGACAAGTTCTGAACACACCAAATACGTTTACATTGTATTGGAGTATGAGTTCTTCATCAGTCCCTTCTTCAACACTAGAAACGAGGCCATAACCCGCATTATTAACGAGAATATCAATTTTACCGCTATCTTTGACAATAGATTCAATCGCCGAATTGACGCTATCAGTATTTGTTACATCACAGATAACCGGCGTAATAGTTAGGTCATTAACAGTAAAATCATTTTTTAATGCCTCTCCAGTTTCAGCATTACGAACTCCTCCGTAAACTTTATATCCTTTGGTCGCAAAAAGTTTTGCTGTAGATAAGCCCATACCTGAATTTGAACCTGTAATAAATACCGTTTTCTTATTCATTTTAATAGTTCCTTAATCTAGATCAATAAAGTTGCATTTAAAATACACCTTTAAAATTACAGGTGTCAACAGTTTTAAGGTGTGCAGTAAGATGGAATGCTGAGTCGCGTTGAAAATTAGAAAATCATGGTTTAGCCAAAGTCGAGTGAAGCTTTGTTGAATGTATACGGGGGAATAAATTTTACTGTCGTTGCAAAGTCTCTGTGGATTACAAATAAAATATATAACCCATAACTCCCAATAGTTAATTTAATAAATGTCCTTAAATTGATACTTATAGTCTAAATGTCGTTATTGGGTGCTCATTAAACCCATGTAATATGTTGCTATCACATCGATATGGGGATAACAAAATGTTAAATACTAAAGACATTCGTAATATTGCGATTGTTGCTCATGTTGATCACGGCAAAACGTCACTTGTCGATCAACTATTAAGACAAGCTGATGCATTAACACGTAGAGAAAGCACACAACGATTAGTGATGGACTGTAATGCTCAAGAACAAGAAAGAGGCATCACTATTTTATCGAAAGTCACGGCAATCGACTGGAAAGGGGTAAGAATAAATATTATCGATACGCCTGGACATGCTGATTTCGGTGGCGAAGTTGAACGTGTTATAGATATGGCAAATGCGGTACTTGTTATTGTTGATGCAGTTGAAGGACCGATGCCACAAACACGATTTTTTGCTCAAAAAGCGATAAATAAAGGTTTGAAACTATTGGTTGCAGTGAATAAAGTCGATCGTCCAGAGGCACAGCCAGAAAAGGCAATTGATCAACTTTATGATTTGTTTGTAACGCTAGGTGCTGATTGCGAGCAGCTCGATTTTCCAGCAGTATCATGTTCAGCGAAAGAAGCATTTGCCTATGACACCTTTGGTGAGGCTGATACTGAAAATGGCATGGCGCCATTGTTAGATATGTTAGTTGAAAACGTCGCTTCACCAACGGTAACCGTTGAACAAGAACCAGTTATTCAAATTCATCAACTTGATTACTCAGAATATCTTGGTTTGATTGGGATAGGGCGTGTTATCTCAGGATCCTTTTATCGAGGTCAGAAAGTTGCGGTTAATGCGCCCGGTGAAGATGCACGTTTCTGTCAGATCAAAGAAGTCTATCATCAACAAGGATTAAGTCGTGTTGCCGTTGATTACGGTGTGGCTGGCGATATTATAGCCTTAACAGGGATATCTGATATTGCGATTTCAGATATTGTTACTTCACGTGGCAATGATGTTGAGCTTGAAGCACTAGAAATTGATACGCCGACTGTTTCTGTGAAATTTAGCGTGAATGATTCTCCTTTTTCAGGTCAAGAAGGTAAGGTATTACAATCTCGAGAATTAGCAGAACGCTTGTATCTCGAAGCTTCACACAATGTATCTCTGCATGTTACTGAGGCAGAAGAGGCAGGCGTCTATGAAGTTTCAGGTCGTGGTGAATTACACCTTGGGGTCTTAATTGAGAGTATGCGTCGAGAAGGGTACGAGTTTTCTGTATCTCGCCCGACGATCTTGTTGAAATCCGATGCAGGTAAGACGCAAGAGCCTTATGAGAAATGTTACGTTGATTGCGCCAATGAATTTATGGGCAAGGTTATTGAAGAGATGGCTTACCGTAAAGCACAATTCGAGCATAGTCAGCCATTGGATAATAGTCATCAACGATTATTATTCTTAGGGCCAAAACGTGGATTGTTAGGTATTAGACATACTTTACTAAGTTTGACCGAAGGTTCTGCAAGTATTCATAAGGAAGATGTTGGCTACGGTAAAAAAATCGTTGGTGATATTGGTTGTAGGCGTGAAGGCGTACTGGTTTCAAATGGTATTGGCAAAGCTTTAATTTACTCTTTATCTTCGTTACAAGAGCGAGGAAGGTTGATGATTAACCATGGTGATCAGGTTTATCAGGGGCAAATTATTGGAGCAGCCTCTAATGACACCGATTTATGGGTGAACTGCCGCCAAGGTAAGAACCTCGTTCGGATGTGGAGAACAGTGGCAGATAAAAATTATGCCATGAAAGCCATTATGAATTTCAGTTTAGAGCAAGCGCTAACGTGGATTAATAGTGATGAACTGATTGAGGTAACGCCAAAAGCTATTCGTCTTAGAAAAGCGATGTACAGCTATTAGTTTGTAACAAAACAGGTTTAACCGTTATTGTGCATAAGTGCATGTTTTAAAATAATTACACTTTAAGCCCAGCGAGTTTTGCTGGGCTTTTTTGTGTCTAACATTTATAGCAATAAATCTATTTAATTGTAGAGTTAATCCATTGCTTGTTAGGCTATTAATCTGTTATTTCTCATTGACTAAGTATTGTTCGAATGTTTCTAACTGCACTGGATTATCAATACCAAAGTGCTGTTTTAATATTTGATGAAAAGACGAGACATCATTGATAAAAGTTTCTGTAACGGCATCGGCGTGAGCTAACTTCAAACGGTTATTTAAAAGAATATTATTACCATACTCTGTTCTTGCCACGACAACTACCTGAGTGGTAAATCGTGAGTTGCTATGGGTGGATGCATAATGATTGGCATATTCAATGTCGCCATCACAGACATAACTCATATCTAAGCTATATTGGTTTATCCATTGCTCTTGAACTTTACATTGCAACATCATTCCAAAGAACGCATCTTCGATAAATCGAAAGGTTTGTTTCTCTTCTTTAAGCTCTTGATTAAACGTAATTGGTAGTGGTGCTCTGGGGGTATTTGAGCCAAAACCAGTATCAACAAGCCATTGTTGTTCATTGAAAGTCACAATATTGACTAAATGCCCGCGACCTGATGGATTTTCAGTTAAGTGGACTCTAGCTAACTTTTTCTCCACATTAAATTGAAGCGTTTTAAGTACGCGATTCATTAAGCTATTTAATTCAAAGCAATATCCACCTCTATTAGAATAAACGAGCTTATTAAAGATTTTATCTTCATCAAGTTCGACAGTACGACCATTGACGATATCAAGATTTTCAAAAGGGATACTGCTATGTTGACTTTGATGCAGAGCGAATAGAGTCGTTAAATCAGGGGATGTGTTTCCTTGAAAACCGATTTTTTCTAAATAAGCTGATAGCATTTCTTTATTCATATTGGATCTCTAAACTTGTTCTTGCTGAGGGAATGCTTCAATACATTCATTTGTTAAAGCGACTTTGCACCCTCAAGTTAAGTTGAGGTCAAGGGGGAGCTGAATATTATTTACACTTAAGCCATATATTTCATCATTAAGGAAACGGAGCCAAATGTGATGCAGCAAACAATAGAAAGCCAACGCTTAATTTTGAGACCATTTACGCTAACAGATGCTGAACGAGTAGCTAACTTGCTAAGTGATCAAAGAATTTCTGACATGACAGCAAATATACCTTATCCATACTCTGTATCGGATGCACACACTTGGATTCAGGGACATAGCAACATGTTCTTAAGCGGTACAGGTATTGTTTACGCCATCGTTTTAAAACAAACAATGGAAGTCATTGGTACGGTTAGTTTCCCGAAAATAGAAAATGGCGTAGGTGTGCTTGGGTACTGGCTGGGTGTTCCTTTTTGGGGAAATGGTTATGCGACTGAAGCGTCAAGCTTATTAATTTCGTACATGAAAGAGCACTGTGGCTTAACGCAGTTACAAGTAACCCATTTAGCTGATAACGCACGTTCAAGATCGGTTATCAACAAGCTTGGCGTAACCTATAAAGGTAATCAGATAAACCACATGCAAGGAAAAGAGCGTGAGGTTTGTGTTTACCTTTCTACATTATAAGCTCACTTTAATGATACGGTCTGACATTAAAATACATTTGCAAATGTTGTATTGGTAATTATTAAGCTAAATTCTATCAATGACTGATGATATATCACTTAAAAGTAGTTTTGCATCATCGCTTTTCAGCTGTAATAAGGCCATAAAAAGGAGATCAGTGATAACATTCTGTGCGGTTCGCGAAGAAATTGAAGAGCTTCGAAATTGTTTTTCATCGGCAATAGTGTCAATCGTATAGTGGGCTAATTGCCGTAAGGGGCTCTTTTTTATATTTGTTAACGCAATGACTGTCGCGCCTTTGTCGTAAGCTGATTGTGCTGCCATTATTATCTCACGCCGTTTTCCTGAAAATGAAATAGCGATGAGTATGTCGTTTTTCGTTAATGTATTCGCTGTTGCGATTTGCACATGTGTATCTTGTTCAGTGAGTGCAGTAATACCTAATTTTAACAGCTTAAAAGTAAGATCTTTGGCGGTTAATGCTGAACCCCCAATGCCTACAATTTGTATGCGATGCGCTTGATTTAGCCGTTTTACGATAGCTTCAAATTCTGAAAAGTTGATAGCGTTGGTTGTCGCAATCATAGCGTGTGTTTTCTCTTGTATTAACTTTTGTGCAATCGTTATTGAAGAATCATCGCTATGGATCTTGTTATGAATAGGTCTTTTGGGTTCTAGAATGGCATTTTGTTGAGCAAGATCTTCAATTATGGCAAGTTTTAGTGCTGTAAACCCCTTAAAACCAAGCCGTTGAGCAAATTTGATCACACCAGATTGTGAAACACCTACCTTTTTCGCTATATCTTGGCTGACATAGGCACTTAACGAAGCTGGGTCTTCAAGAATAAAGTCTAATATCTTTACTCCATTACTCGATAAGCTACTTCTTTGGTTTTGCATTCGCTCTAAAATACTCATATTTTCCTAATTTTATTGAATTAATTATTCAACGAGACCTAAACATTATTCATTTAACCTGAGTGGAATTAACTATCTGAATAAATAAGTTATTTTTATACTTTTTAGAATATTTAAAAGAGTTGTGACTCGTATTTATTCTCTAATTTTGGCACAAAATGAATAATTTTAGTTGTGATAACTATCACTTAAATGAATTTTTTATTCTATATGATGCCTCTCAACAAAACCTCCAAGTGAAGAGAGCAGATAATGAAAATTGATCTAACAACCTTAGTGACAGAAAGCCGAAATAAAGATAGTGAAAACATCGATATGCTATCAACGGTTGAGATGTTGAAAGTTATCAATCAAGAAGACAAGAAAGTGGCACTTGCAGTAGAAGCCATTATTCCTGAAATTGCCAAGGTTGTTGATCTTATCGCTAATGCTTTCCAATCTGGTGGACGTTTGATTTATACCGGTGCGGGTACATCAGGTCGATTAGGTATTTTGGATGCCAGTGAATGTCCTCCTACATACGGTTCTAATCCCGATTTGGTGGTTGGCTTAATTGCTGGTGGTCATACAGCGATTTTAAAGGCGGTTGAAAATGCAGAAGATAATGTTGAATTAGGTGCAAGTGACTTACAACAGATTGGTTTTAATGAAAAAGATGTGCTTGTTGGCATTGCTGCAAGCGGACGTACGCCGTATGTCTTAGGTGCAATGAATTACGCAAAAAGTATCGGTGCAACCGTTGCTACCTTAAGTTGCAATGCGAATAGTCCAATGACGCAGATCGCAGATATTTCATTAACACCCATTGTTGGGCCTGAAGTGGTAACGGGCTCTTCAAGAATGAAGGCCGGTACTGCACAGAAATTAGTACTAAATATGTTAACCACAGGGGCAATGATCCGAACTGGGAAAGTCTTTGGAAACTTAATGGTTGATGTTGAAGCAACCAACGCCAAACTTATCCAACGTCAAAAAAATATTGTAGTTGAAGCGACAGGGTGCAGTGAATTACAAGCAGCGGAGGCACTTGCGCAGTGTAATAACCATTGTAAAACCGCAATCCTTATGATTTTACTTGATATTGATGCTGAGTTGGCGACTGCAAAACTCGGTAAGCATCATGGCTTTATTCGTCATGCACTTTTAGACCAAAAATAATAAAACAATCGGTTATATCGAGGATCATAAGATGGCCAAAGTAACTGCTTCAATGATGCAAGAGATACTCACTGCAATAGGCGGTAACGAAAACGTTATTAAATGCGGTAATTGCATGACGCGATTACGTCTTACACTACGAGATGACAGCTTAGCTGATCGTGACTCAATCAAACGTATTGCAGGCGTGATGGGGTTAGTTGAAAGTGACGATCAATTTCAGATTGTGTTAGGACCGGGCAAAGCACAAACTGCAGCTGAAATGATGAATAGTATGCTTGAGAACGAGCAAGGTGAGGAGAAAACTTCTCCAAAAACACATTCCGACCTAAAAGATGTGGCTTCTGCACATAAACAGCAATTAAAGAAAAAACAAACCAGTGCAGCACAACGCTTTCTAAGCAAGTTTGCAACTATATTTACGCCTTTAATCCCCGGTTTCATTGCTGCAGGTTTATTACTCGGTATCGCGACCTTGCTGGAACAACTTTTTGTTATAGGGCAGGCCTCGCCTAATGCGCATTTACTTGATTTAATTGCGTATATGAAAGTTTTCAGTAAAGGTTTATTTAGCTTCTTAAGTATCCTTATTGGCTACAATGCGCAGCAAGCGTTTGGTGGTTCAGGGGTAAACGGTGCGATTTTAGCGTCACTGTTTGTACTTGGTTATAACCCAGATGCAACGTCTGGCATTTTCTCTGGAATGAACGATTTTTTCGGCAATGGTATCGATCCACGAGGCAATATTATTGGGGTTCTGATTGCTGCCATTATTGGTGCAGGCGTTGAGAAAAAAGTCCGCCAATATATTCCAGATAATTTAGATATGATCTTAACTTCTATGATCACCTTGTTGATTATGGGCGCTGTTACCTTTGTGATTATCATGCCAATTGGTGGTGAGCTATTTAAGGGTATGTCATGGTTATTTATCAACTTAAATGGTAATCCATTCGGTAGTGCGATCTTAGCCGGTTTATTCTTAATATCAGTGATGTTTGGTATCCACCAAGGTTTTGTTCCGGTTTACTTTGCTCTTATGGACGCACAAGGATTTAACTCACTTTTCCCGATTTTAGCCATGGCGGGAGCAGGGCAAGTAGGTGCAGCACTGGCTTTATATGCAAAAGCGAAAAAAGAATCTTTGTTACGTCTGCAGGTCAAAGGGGCGATCATTCCGGGATTATTAGGTATCGGTGAGCCGCTTATCTATGGTGTGACATTACCGCGGGTTAAACCTTTTGTTACTGCGTGTGTGGGGGGCTCTGCGGGTGGTTTCTTTATTGGGTTAGTATCGTATCTGGGATTACCGATTGGTTTAAATACAGTATTCGGTCCATCTGGTATTGTTGCTTTACCGTTAATGACCTCAAGTTCTGGTATCTTTGCAGGTATGGCTATTTTTACCATTGGTTTGCTGATCGCTTATATCGTAGGTTTTGTCGCAACATGGTTCTTTGGTACGAAAAATGTCGATTTAAGTTAATACTAAATCGTTATTGAGCCGTTGTTGAGAAAATGAAAATTTAATTCATAACGGATGTATTAATAAAAAGCGGAGCAAAAGGCTCCGCTTTGTCGTTTGTTACTCCAGAGAACGATATAGTTTGAAATAATAATATTATTGAGATATTTCTTTTAACTTATCGATAATGGGTTTTGACGTAATCATCATTGGCTGTGAATTCTCGAATCCCATTTTATTTTCTTTAACTGTGATTCTGGCTTTTGCTGCGATGAAGGCCATTATAAATGAAGCATTTTGTGCAAGCTGTTCTTTAAAGAAAGCTTCACCAAAATAGGTAAATTCAGAGGTGTTGGTACAACCAAATGATGGTTGGCTTGGATTGCTCGCGGTAATAACTAAAGTATGTAAATCTGCAATTTCATTAGCGAATTGTCCTGAGAAACACGATGAAACCACGACAACTTTCCACTTTATTTTTGACTCAACGAGGGACTTTTTAAGATCTTTAGGTGTTATTAACTCTTTGTGATGCGGCCAAAATTTAGAGTGTAAGCCTTTTTCAAAAGAACCATGTCCTGTCAGAAAAAGAAAAACAATATCTTCATTTTTGTCGATAGTGTTACCAATATTTTTTAATACATTATCAAGATTCGATAGTGTAGCCATCGGAGCTTCATTGATAGTTGATGAGTGATTAATCAATGTGACTGAGCGTCCTTTGGTATCAAATTTGTTATCAAATAACTGTTGTGCATATTTAACTTCTTTACTAAATACGTTCTGACTAGAGTCTGCCGCAAAACCTACAAAATATAAGTCTGTTTTATTTGGGCGTTGTGGTAACAATTTTGAAGTTTGCTGTTCAACTAAAGATGGTTGAGCTAGCAGAAGTTCCTTCGACGCACAGCCTGAAAGAATTGCGAAAGAAAGTGCGATAAGTATTAATTTAGGAACAGAAGTAATGGGCTGAATGGTTGCATTTAACATGTTCTTTATTGATCTTTTTAGTCATTGATAGTTCTTTATACAAAACTGAAGACTTAAATTAGAGCAATAAATACAGTTTATCGAGTGGCTTCACAACCTCATTTGTAATTTATTTATTTACATTGTAAGTATAAAAACTTTGTTAATTAAGGAGCTGAAAGAGTAGGTTTCACGATTATATTTTCTGTAAATAATGAATAAAAAAAGCCGCCATAGTTAGGTAGGGAACTATGGCGACAAAATGGTAATACCTAGGTAGTTAGTCGGATATTACCAATGTAGTAGCTATTTATTAAATCTTATTAGTAAAGGTACGGCTAATTACATCTTGTTGTTGTTCACGAGTCAGTGAGTTGAAACGCACTGCGTAACCAGAAACACGAATTGTTAGCTGTGGGTATTTCTCTGGGTGCTCAACAGCATCAAGTAACATGTCACGGTTTAATACGTTCACGTTTAGGTGTTGACCACCTTCAATGCCATCTGTTGTGCCTGCTGCTTCGTGGTGGAAGTAACCATCCATTAGTGCTGCAAGGTTTTGTTTCTGTGTTTCTTCATCTTTACCTAATGCATTTGGCACGATAGAGAAGGTGTATGAGATACCGTCTTTCGCGTAAGCAAATGGGAGTTTAGATACAGATGTTAGTGATGCAACCGCACCGTTTTCATCACGACCGTGCATTGGGTTTGCACCTGGGCCAAATGGCATACCAGCACGACGACCACAAGGTGTATTACCTGTTTTCTTACCGTACACAACGTTTGATGTGATGGTTAAGATTGATTGTGTTGGAATTGCTTCACGGTACATGTGCATCTTCTGAATTTTCTTCATGAAGCGCTCAACAAGGTCGCAAGCGATATCATCAACACGTGGATCGTTGTTACCGAATTTAGGGTAGTCACCTTCGATGTTAAAATCGATTGCTACGCCATCTTCGTCACGTACTGGTGTTACTTTCGCAAATTTAATTGCTGATAATGAATCAGCAACAACAGAAAGACCTGCAATACCACATGCCATAGTACGGCGTACATCGCGATCCATTAATGCCATTAGTGATGCTTCGTAGCTGTAACGGTCGTGAGAGTAGTGGATGATGTTCAGTGCTGTCACGTATTGTGTTGCTAACCAATCTAACATTGAATCAAAGCGTGGCATTAGTGAATCAAAGTCTAATACTTCATCTTCAATTTTTGCTACTTGTGGGCCAACTTGGGCTTTAGATTTTTCATCAATACCGCCGTTAATAGTGTATAGCAGACCTTTTGCAAGGTTAGCGCGTGCACCAAAGAACTGCATGTGTTTACCAACGACTTGTGGGCTTACACAACATGCGATTGCGTAGTCATCGTTGTTGAAATCAGGACGCATTAGATCATCGTTTTCGTATTGAACAGATGATGTTTCAATTGATACTTTCGCTGCGTACTTTTTAAAGGCAATAGGGAGTTGCTCAGACCAAAGAATAGTCATGTTTGGCTCTGGTGCAGGACCCATTGTGTGTAGTGTGTGTAAGTAACGGAATGTGCTCTTTGTTACTAAAGTACGACCGTCAACACCCATACCAGCCATTGCTTCTGTTGCCCAGATTGGGTCGCCAGAGAACAGTGAATCGTACTCAGGTGTACGTAAGAAACGAACCATACGTAGCTTCATGATGAAGTGGTCGATCATCTCTTGCGCTTCTTGCTCGTTGATCAAGCCGTTTTGAATATCACGCTCGATAAATACATCAAGGAATGTTGATGTACGACCTAGTGACATTGCTGCGCCGTTTTGAGATTTAACCGCTGCTAGGTAGCCAAAGTAAGTGAACTGAATCGCTTCTTGTGCTGTGCGAGCAGGAGCAGACATATCGATGCCGTATTTCAAGCCCATTTGACGGATGTCTTCTAGTGCTTGAACTTGATCTGCTAACTCTTCACGTAGGCGAAGTGTTTTTTCTAGATCATGGCCTTGCTCTAGGAATGCTTGAGTGGACTTGTATTGTTCTTGTTTGTCAGCTTTTAGAAAATCAATACCGTATAGCGCTAGGCGACGGTAGTCACCAATGATACGACCACGACCGTAAGCATCTGGAAGGCCTGTGATGATGCCAGATTTACGACATGCTAGGATTTCTTTAGTGTATAGATCGAAACATGCTTTGTTGTGTGTTTTACGGTAGTCAGTGAAGATCTTCTCTACACTTTCATCCAGTTTGCGACCGTATACTTCACATGAGTTTTTCACCATGCGAATACCACCGTTAGCGATGATTGAACGCTTAAGTGGTTTATCAGTTTGTAGACCTACGATTTTTTCTAGATCTTTGTTGATGTAGCCTGCATCGTGAGAAGTAATTGTTGATGGTAAATCAGTATCGAAATCAACCGGCGCGTGAGTGCGGCTTTCTTCTTTAATACCTTCTAGAACGGTATTCCATAGTGATGTTGTTGTTTCTGTAACATCGGCTAGGAAAGACTCATCCCCTTCATAAGGCGTGTAGTTAGTCTGGATGAAGTCACGAGTGTTAACTTCTTGCTGCCAGTTACCTGCGCTAAAACCTTTCCACGCTTCTAACATTTCTGTAGTAGGGATTGTCATAATGTTTACCTCAATAGGTGATATATGCGAATGCGTTATGATGAAACTGACTCACCATAAACTTAAAATCTGATGTGTGTTGAGCACGATCGGCTGATTTAATTCACTGCTTTGGAAGCCTATTTTTTATTATTCAACAGTCGTCATTTCGCTGTCTTAACTGCTTCTTGGCTTGAGATAAATACTATGATTTATAAGGGTATGAGTAAAATGAATGGTTTTCATTTTTCAAATGCATCTAATGCATACATATGAATAATAAATGATGTATAAATAGATATATGTATTAATAAACAATGTGTTATACGTTTTTTGTATCAATATGATGTTAGAAGCGTTTTGTTGTGTTTACGAACTTTAATTCAAAAAAAGTTTAGACTTATTACATTTTTCTATAATTAGGCCCTGATCCGCTTTCTGGTGGCGTCCAAGAAATGTTCTGAGAAGGATCTTTTATATCGCAGGCTTTGCATTGCAAACAGTTACTTGCATTGATTTGAAATTTCACTTGGTTATTTTCTTCAATAACTTCATAAACACCTGCAGGGCAGTAACGTTGGCTAGGTTCATCAAACGCTTTTAGATGTTGGCTTATTGGTATTTGAGCATCTTGTAATTGAAGGTGACAAGGTTGATCGTCAGGATGGCTAATAGAAGCAAGATAGAGTGAAGAGGTTTTATCAAAGCTTAATTGGTTATCAGGTTTGGGGTAACTTATCTTGTTTGTTTTTGATATAGGCAGTAGGCAAGTATGATCTGGCACATTGTTATTAAGCTGCCATTTTGCACGACCACTAAATAGACTTTGCTCTAAATAGGTTGCAATAGCGCCACTCAGTTGACCGAATTTATGGATATTTGCAGTGGTATTTCTCGCTTGATGAAGTTCATCATACAGCCAGCTACTTTCAAAAAGAGCGTTATAGCAAGGCTCGGTATGGGAATGATCACGAATTAACTCACTGTATACCGCGCTTGCCGCTAACATGCCGGATTTCATCGCGGTGTGGCAGCCTTTTAATTTGTTCATATTCAGGGTACCAGCATCACAGCCTATTAATACACCGCCTTGGAATGACTGTTTGGGTAGGGAGGCTAAACCACCTTTGGTAATAGCTCTTGCACCGTATTCAATTCGTTTTCCGTTTTGAAGAACTTGCGCAAATAGAGGGTGATGCTTTAGCCGTTGAAATTCATCAAACGGGCTAAGGTAGGGGTTACGGTAGTTTAAGTCGGTAATAAGCCCCACTGCGATATGGCTATCATCAAGATGGTACATAAAAGCGCCACCCGTTGAACTTGATTCACTTAGTGGCCACCCCAAACTATGCATAACTCTTCCTTGTTGATGCTGTTGCTTGGGAACCTGCCAAATTTCTTTTATCCCTAATGCGTAATGCTGCGGTTGTTTGTGCTTATCGAGCTTAAGTTGTTTTATTAGCGCTTTTCCTAAATGCCCTCGACTACCTTCGGCAAAAATAGTGTAACGCGCGTTAATCAGCATACTGGGTTGATAGTTTTCTTTTTTGTTACCTTGTTTGTCTAACCCCATTGCTTTGGTTGTAATCCCCTTTACGGTGCTCATGTAAATGGGTAAATCGGCATTATCGCTTGTTACGCTGTCACTCCTTTGGTGTTCAAACTGTATTTTGTCAGCGCAAAAGCCAGGGTAGATTTCGACACCCAATAGCTCGGCTTGTTTTGCTAGCCAACGGCATAACTCACTTAAGCTAACAATATAATGGTCGTGATTTTCAAACACTTTTGGACGTAATAAAGGTGGGATTGAAAATACTGATTGTGAGTTTGTTAACCAATAAAAATCATCATATTTTACTTTGGTGCGGACTGGGCAATCAGTATCTTGCCAGTTTGGTAATAATTCGTTGAGTGCGTGGGTATCAAACAAGGCGCCAGATAAAATATGTCCGCCGATTTCGGCACTTTTTTCTATTACAGCAATAGAGAATGGGCGTTGATGCTCTTTGGCTAATTGAGCAAGCTGGATAGCACTAGCAAGCCCGGCAGGTCCTGCGCCGACTATTAAAACATCAAAAGAGATACTGTCTTGAGCACTTTCTTCCTCTGCCATAGATGACTCCTTTATTGCTTTATTTAACTATAGTCCAGTTGACGTAAACGTAAATTCAACTAGGCTCAAAGAAACAAATACATTCCAGTATTAGCCGTTAAATCAACGACTTCTTATTAGAGGTATGCGATATGGCAGAATCTACAATCCGTATATTAGTGGCGATTAAGCGTGTGGTTGATCCTTATGTAGCGATCCGTGTAAAGGATGATAATAGTGGTATTGACGATCATAATGTGAAGAAAACCATTAATCCTTTTTGTGCAATAGCACTTGAACAAGCCGTACAGTTTAAAGAACAAGGAATAGCGTCAGAGGTCGTTGTTATTTGTATTGGGGATGATAGTTGCAATGAATCATTAAGGACGGCATTAGCACTAGGGGCTGATAGTGCTATTCATATTAATACAAAGCAAACTGAAAGTGACAATGTAACAAATATAACCCCGCTTAAAATAGCTATGCTGTTATCTGTATTAGCGATAGAGAACAAGAGTGATGTGGTGTTAATGGGGAAGCAGTCTATTGATGGCGATAACAATCAAACACCTCAAATGCTGGCAGGAATATTAGACTGCCCACAAGCGACTTATGCTTCAGAGATTAACTATGACAACCCTTCGATATTAGATGAGCTTATTGTGACTCGTGAAGTCGATGGTGGTCTTGAAACTTTGGCGGTTAAAGTTCCTTGTGTGATTAGCTGCGATTTACGACTTAATACACCCAGATTTGCATCACTTCCAAATATTATGAAAGCGAAAGCTAAACCATTAACGACTATTTCGTTGCAAGACTTTATTGAAAAAAATAGCGTGCAGTACCCATCGCTGGAAAATCTGATAAAGACAACGTCTCAAACAATACTTCACTATAACGCGCCAAAACCACGGACAGCTGGGGTTATGGTCGACAATGTTGATGCACTTATTGATAAGTTAAGTCATGAAGTAAAGGTGATCTAATGAAGACAGCAAACATTTTGATTATCGCAGAGCATGATCATCAGAATATTTCGTTAGCTACACGTAAAGTTGTTACTGCGGCAGCTTCATTACAGTGTTTTAGCAAGGGGTTAAGTATCCATATTGTCGTGGTTGGTTTTCAATGTGAATGTGTTGCACAGCAGGCAGCAGAGTTAGCCGATATTGATAAAGTGTTATTGGTGGATGATGTTTGTTATCAGCATGGTTTGGCAGAAAACGTCTCTAAGGTCATTAAGGATATTGCATCAAACTATAGTCATATTTTTATGAGCAGTAGCACATCAGGTAAAGATCTATTGCCGCGAGTATCTGCGATGTTGTGTATAGAGCAATTATCCGATGTGATGGCATTTACTGGTTTAGATGCAGTCGTTCGTCCTATTTATGCCGGTAACGTAACGGTTGAGGTTAAGTCTTGTGAGGCTGTTATGGTGGCAACAATTCGCAGTGCTAGTTTCGAGCCTTGTGGGTTATCGGAGCAACCCGCCGAGCAAGAATTGCTAAAGATAAGTCATTCATTAACTCGAACACGTTTTGTTGACATGCAAACGAGTAACCATGAGCGACCAGATCTTACTACAGCACGTGTTGTGGTCGCAGGTGGGCGAGGTGTTGCAAGTAAAGATGGATTTTTATTGATTGAGCAATTAGCAGATACCTTAGACGGTGCGGTTGGTGCTTCTCGCGCAGCCGTGGATGCTGGATTCGTACCTAACGATTACCAAGTAGGGCAAACCGGGAAAATTATTGCTCCAGAACTTTATATTGCCGTTGGGATCTCGGGTGCAGTTCAACATATTGCTGGGATAAAAGATGCAAAAGTGATTGTGGCTATTAATAATGATCCTGATGCAAGTATATTTTCTTATGCCGATTACGGTTTAGTGGGAGATTTATTCGATTTAGTCCCTGAGCTTTCATCCAAATGTAAATAGGGTGCGTTGAGAATAATTTTTCACATTTTATCTTAAAAGGGATGAGTATGTTTCTTAACCAATACAAGTTATAGAAACTGTTCCTTGTTTAAAAAGCACTCTAAATGATGGCATTTTTGTTATATTTGTAACTTAAATGAAATATTTATAGGTATTCACTAATTATTACTTCCTTTTTAGTTTAAAAGACTAGTAATTTATGGTTAAGTGGTTCATTAATCTACTGTTAAAGTTAAATATTATTTTTCATTATCGTTGTTGTATTTTTATTCTATTTTAAAATCATAGGCTTATTAAAAAACAAATCTTATAGCAATTTAGTGCTAATTTGATATGTGAATAGTTATTCCTTATAAGTAATGCCAGTATTCATTTACTGAATGAAAAACGAATTAAAAGGAATAATTATGAGAAGAGACTCTAGCACATTACTAGGACACCCTAAGGGGCTGTTCTTATTGTTTGGTACTGAACTATGGGAGCGATTTTGCTTTTATGGCATGCGCGCCATTCTTGTCCTTTATTTAACTTCAAAAACAATGGACGGTGGTTTTGGCTGGACAGCAAAAGATGCGCTAAGTCTTTACGCGACTTATACCGGACTTGTCTATCTTACTCCTCTCATCGGTGGCTGGATTGCCGATAACTTTTTAGGACAACGCCGTTGCGTCATGATAGGTGGTGTGGCAATGGCTGCTGCACAATTTGTTCTTGCATTACCTAACTCGGTTGTTGGGGATTCTGCATTGCATGTTTTTTATGCTGGCCTAACGTTGATGATCATCGGTAATGGTTTATTTAAAGCCAATATCTCAACTATGGTTGGTGATCTTTATGATGAAGGTGATAACCGTCGTGATGGTGCATTTACCATTTTCTATATGGGTATCAATTTAGGTTCGCTACTTGCTGGTATTATTGCAGGTACAGCTGTAACAATCTGGGGTTATAAAGCAGGCTTTGCAACTGCTGGTATCGGTATCTGTATTGGTTTAACGCTTCAAATGTTATTTGCACGTCGTTATTTGGGTGATATTGGTATTGAGGCTGCCGCTAAACGTGATGCAGCTAAAAACAAATCAGGTAAAAAAGAGCCATTAACAAAAGTTGAACGTGATCGCTTAAAAGTTATTATGGTCATGGGTCTGTTCGTTATTGTCTTTTGGGCTGGCTTTGAACAAGCCGGTGGATTGATGAACATTTACACCCAACAGTATACAGATCGTATTATTGGCAGCTTTACTGTACCAACAGAGTGGTTCCAATCACTTAACCCGTTCTTCATTATTACTTTAGCGCCTGTTATTGCTTCATTATGGGTAAAAATGGGCTCGAAGGAGCCAAGCTCACCAATTAAATTTGCGGCAGCATTGTTCTTCCTTGCAATTGGCTTTTTATTCATGGTGGGAGCAGCGTTAGAACAAGGTGGCGATTTAACGGTTAAAACATCAATGCTATGGCTTGTAGGTGCGTATTTCTTCCATACACTGGGTGAGCTATGCCTATCACCAATCGGTTTATCGATGGTAACGAAACTTGCACCATTACGCTTATGTTCACTGCTAATGGGGGTGTGGTTCTCGTTTAACGCATTAGCAAACTATGCGGCGGGTATTATTGGCTCACATATTGGCGATGCCGGTGCACTATCTATCTTTGGCGGTATCGCAATTGCTGCAACACTATCAGGTCTTATTCTTATCATGTTCTCTGGTAAGTTAGTTGACTGGATGCACGGTGCAGAAGGCCAACCAACAACGGCAATGAAAGAAGCGGAAGCTAAACTTGCAGAAGCAAATTAAAATTTAAACGATTCATCTCTTCGTTTAGCCCATAGTTAGGAATAGCTATGGGCTTTTTTGTTATAATTTGAAAAGTAACTGTTAGATATTCGAAAATTAATATGGCAGGTATTAGATAAATGATATCGACAAAGGCTTTAATCTTTTAGATGCTAAATAATTATAGAAGTAAAAATGTAACTTTTTACTCTAACCGTGCCGTTTTAAGTAATGGGGAAAACAACAAGAGCTGAACTTTACTTTATCTAAGCCTGCTGAACCACTATCGTCTTTAAAAGACAGTTCTTCATGAGTGTAACCTAAGGTTAAGCGATGATGATCATTAAGTGTTACACCACCATGAATACCTTAAATCGCGCTATTGTCTAAATCTAACTCATCTTTGTACTTGCTGACTTTGCTTCCATTGTGCTTGAAAGTCGTAAACCAAGATCAGCGCCGATAAGGTAATCTTGTTTAACTGCATGCGCTGAAGTAACTGCGAATGCTGAAAAATAAGTGCTAATGGAGTAATAATTTTTTCATGTTTTATTCTATTGTAGATAAATATAAATCCTATTAAAACAGTTGGTTAACTGTTTTCTTGGAAGTCTTTATAATTATCCCTCAAGGAATACACTAATAATTCATTGTTCTTATGTTAATTGGATAGTGTTTTAAATAGACCGGTAGCAATGTTTAACAATCACTACCGATCTTTGTCGACATTAAAGGCTTTTGAGTTTATATATCATCCATGATGTCAGAAGTAAGCTACAAAAAGGTAATGCGACCCATACACCGTCAACGCCAAAAATATGCGCGAACGTAAAGATAAAGATAGAGATCAGGATTAACTTGCCACCAGTTAGTATCGACGCTTCTTTTGCCATGTTAATTGACTGGAAATAGGTTGCACCAATGAGTAATAACCCTTCAAAAGGTAATCCCCAAAAATAAAGGTGCATACCGTTTATCGCAACAGGTTGAAGCAGTTGATTATCACCCGCGAATAAATACACGACATAATCGGGTAAACTATAAAGTATTGTGACGCCAATAAGCGCGACAACAAGGGTAACGGCAAAAGCAAGGTTTCGTGCTTTGATCACACGATCTTTTAAACCTGCACCTGTATTAAAACTGGTGATCGGTTGTGTGCCTAATGCAATGCCTTCGAAAATTAAATAGAAGAAAGCCTCTGTATAACTCACGATGCTGTAGGCAGCAACATGAATCGGTTTACCGACCATCAAGAAAGCTTTGTTGTGTAAAATTAGTACGACAGATAGGTACATGTACATGAGTAAACTTGATGTTCCGAGTTGTAAAATTTGTAAGCAGGTATCAAGTTTAAGTTTTAGGCTGTCCCAATGAATTCGTAGTGCTGATTTGTTGCTAAAGAAATGCTGTAAACACAAGATGCTGGTGGCGGCTTGAGATAGCATTGTGGCAATAGCTGCGCCTGTTAATCCCCAAGGGATCACCACAATAAATAGCCAGTCTAAGAAGATATTCAGCAGACCACCGAAAATCATGATGTAAGTCACGCGTTTGGGTTGTCCATCATTACGTAATAGTGATGAAAATGCCATTGAGATGATGGCAAAGAAACCCATACTGAAGTACCAGAAGAGGTAATCTTCTGCCATTGATAGGATCTCTCCCTTTGCGCCAACCCATTGCAGTATGTCTGTGCCAAATGTGATCCCTAATCCACAAATAATCATTGCTGCTATTAGGCATAAGCTGAATGCGTTACCAACAATATTTCTCGCTTCCTCTGTTTTATCTTCCCCCAGCTTTATCGAAACTAATGCCGATGCACCCATACCAATAAGAGCACCTATGGCGTAAAGAATGGAGCCAATCGGATAGCCAAGTATGATTGCTGCAAGTCCGTCTTCACCAATAAAGTGGCCAACAAACATGCCATCGACAGCAACATAAATGCCGGTGATCAACATGGAAGCGATAGTGGGGAGCGTATAACGCCAAAATAAACGAAAAATAGAATCGTCACGTAATGATAAAGGTTGAGACGATGAGACAGACATAAGAACATTCCGTGTATGGTGATAGGAGATATCACACTAAAACCGTTTAAGTTAAATTACACTTATTCGGTTAGACTAAAAATTTGGCGCATTTTAATCGGAATGGGGAGTTAGTCAATCTTATAAATTGCAGTTAAGAATAGATAACGTAAAACAGGGGATTGATTATCATGACGTACAAAAGGATGTTTAAGAGACATGCTGCCATTTGTTAAATGAAAGCGTTGTTTTACCGACTCAGCAAAACTGCTCTCACTGGGTTGAAGCTTGATTCCTGTTGCAGCATATTCAAGATGATTATCAGGTAATTCACCAAGCCACCAAGCGGGAATTTCCTTACTCGCTTTACTGCGATCGAACCAATGATCAGCAATCACCATAAGGTAATGTTCACCATGAGTAGAAAACTTGTTTTTCACTTGCTCAATAGTATTAAGTAATGCATCTCTACGGGCTTTATTGGCACTAATGAAGTGATGGGCAATCACCCAGATATATGAATGTTCGTGCTGTAAGCAATAGATAGCTTGCGATGCATGTTGGCTTTGATCTGTGCGGGTAATTTTGACAGGTGTGTTTTGTTGGGCACAATTAGCTGCAATACGGCGGCAAAGTGTTTTCGCTAAATGATCTTCTTGCATGCCTCGGCTATGAATCGTTGGGTAGTGTTGCTCACATAGCAACATGCAATCGTGAGCAAATTCCTCAAGGCTCGTTGCTAAAATATCACTGAACAAAATGAATGACCTTCATGAAATAACATACACAACAACTAAAGATGCAAGGAGTTTATCGTAGCATAAAATTTTGCAATGTCATGTAATTCATGAGGTTTTAATAATAAATGACAAGTAGATAAAAAAAGACCTGTACCAATTGGGATTTAGGTACAGGTTACTAGACAGTGAAAAGCATTCACTAAAATTAATAGGTGTTGTGTGGATTAATTTGATGTCGTCGTTTTCTGATCTCTGTTGATACCAAGGTTAGTTAATCCACGTTTAAATTTGTCTCTGCGACTTAATAAAAGCAAGCTTGCAATAACGATATAGATGACTGGTTCAGTAATACCAGATTTGACAGACCATAAATAATGAATTGGGCTCAATAATAAAGCAAGGTATACCCAGTTATGAAGTTTTTGCCAGCTTGTTCCTAATATACGTTGTAACTTCTGAGTAGAAGTCAAAGTCAATAATAATAAAATTAGCCAGCTAATTGCACCAATAGCTAAATACGGACGTTGAGTGATTTCCTCACCGACTAAAGACCAGTCAAATCCTAAGTCAAGCGAGACATAAACACTCAAGTGTAGC
Source organism: Photobacterium sp. GB-72 (assembly GCF_003026095.1). Classification (NCBI taxonomy): domain Bacteria; kingdom Pseudomonadati; phylum Pseudomonadota; class Gammaproteobacteria; order Vibrionales; family Vibrionaceae; genus Photobacterium; species Photobacterium sp. GB-72. The sequence goes on from NZ_PYNV01000011.1 coordinate 93,182, forward strand.
AATGCCCAAAAAAAGCTATATAAGCCCAATACTCTCCGTGTTTTTACCAAAGCCCCTTGTTTTAAATACATGGCAATTGGACTAATAAGCATTGTAATAAATAATGTATTCAATGCCGCTTTTCCTGTGAAGTGCTCAATGTCCTTAACTGGATCAGCACCAAAACCACCATTGAATGTTTGGAGAACTAATACAGTAAGAAAGAATAAGCTAACGGCATGAATTATTACTTTCAGCCAAGTAATATGTTGAGGGGTTAGCTTTAAAAAACGCTTCTTTCTTTGAGATTTCATTATTAGTAGTTCCTTTTTAGATCCATGCCTTTATACAAGCTCGCAACAGCATCCGCATAACCGTTAAACATGGTGGTAGGCTGACGTCGACTACTGAATATATTCCCTTCTCCTATAAAACGTTCACTTGCTTGACTCCAACGAGGATGATCGACTGTTGGGTTTACATTGGCATAAAAGCCATATTCATCAGATGCTAAGATGTTCCATGTTGTTGGTGGCTGTTTGTCCGTTAACGTAATACGTACAATCGATTTAATGCTTTTGAAGCCATATTTCCAAGGTACGACTAAACGAAGTGGAGCGCCATTCTGTGGCGGGAGAGTTTTACCATATAACCCAACAGACAAGAGTGTAAGAGGGTGTAGCGCTTCATCAAGGCGTAATCCTTCCACATACGGATAATCAATGCCGCCACCTAATGAGCGAGATGCTTGTCCTGGCATTTGCTTTGGATCATAGAGGGTCTGAAACGCGACATATTTCGCGCGACTAGTCGGATCGGCACGTTTAATAATATCGCTTAAGCTAAAACCAATCCACGGAACATTCATAGACCATGCTTCAACACAACGTAGCCTGTAAATGCGCTCTTCTAATGGAAACAAAGAAAATAAGTCATCATAGTTAAGCGTTAAGGGTTTATTAACAAGGCCGTCAATCTTTACTTGCCATGGATCAGTAACAAAATTTTCAGCCCGAATAGCAGGTGATGATTTATCCGTACCAAACTCATAAAAGTTATTATATTGAGTGATCTTATTTTCCGGTGTGAGTGAAAGCTTTGGATCAGATAACGGTGATTTTATTGTAGAAAGTGGACGTCGGTTATCGATCGTTTTCTGATCGTCATTTGAAAACACATCAAAAATACCCGCCGTTGCATTAGAAGCTAACGGAAGACTTGCTGCTGCAATACCTAACTTTTTTAAAATATCGCGGCGTTGATGATAAATGGACTCTGGCGTGACATCATTTTCACTTAAATCCCATTTGTTTGTTCTCTTAATTAGCATAACGTTCCCTACAAAAATGGCTTAAATTAGTAGACCTGATAAAAGCTGTAAAAATTTCATACGATACAAATTATTTGAAATTTCAATAAACAGTACGTAAGAAGTCTGAGTAGTAGATGCTATATAATGAATTTTTATTTTGGAGGAATGAAGGTGGCAAGACATTCATATGACGCTGATCTTGAACTACAGCATATCTATATTGAAGTGCATGCGGAGCGGTATCATCACCTTAAAGCATTTATAGAAGCGTATTACTGTTTTACCCATGGTGCCGTCACCAAACAAGATAAGCCTGATTGGCAAGCAATTTTTGATGTAGGTATTCGAACAACAAATGCTGCGAAGATCATGGATCGTAAATTGCTTATAAGAGATATGTTAGTGCCGTTATCTGTATTAATTGGTTATATGAAAGCCATGGTAAGAGATGATATTTTGACGATTGAAGCTTTGCGCAATCTATTAAATGAGCAATTGAAGTATGTAGTAATGACTCGTGAAGAATATGCTTATTTATCCAAGCAAGGGCTACGCGATGCAATGCCAATAAGCTTTTACCTACGTGAGCATAAACACTATAAGCAGATTTCAGCACGTTATGATGTGGCAGGTATCACATTAGTCAAGTAGGTCGTATGAAAATACTGCGTATCTATTGATAGTCGTAAATAGCGCATATATTCTTGGCTTACATGTGTACGCTGAATGTAGAGTGATTATAGGATGACAACTCAACAGCAAAAACCCCCTGTACTTTGGTTAAATGTCGCCGTGTTTAGTGTGACGTTACTTGTTGCGATAATTGGTGTTCCGCTTTATGCGTACCAATATGGTTTCGATTGGACACAAATATTAATGTTAGTTGTAGCATTTAGCTTTTGTGGTATGTCTATTACGGCGGGATATCACCGTTTATGGTCACATAAAACTTATCAAGCTAATGCAATGCTCCGTTTCATTTTTGCAATTGGCGGTGCATTTGCTTTGCAAAATAGTATCTTGCATTGGTCTTCAGATCATCGTATTCATCACCGCCATGTTGATAACAATGATAAAGATCCTTATTCAGCGAAAAAAGGTTTCTTTTATAGCCATATTGGCTGGATGTTACGTGATTACCAAGGGAGCCGATACCATGACTACGACAATTGCCGTGATTTACAAAAAGATAAAATAGTAATGTGGCAGCATAAATATTATTTATGGCTGGCGATGGGTACCAATTTTGGTATTCCATTAGCTTTCGGGTTTATTCATGGTGATATTTGGGGGGCACTATTGCTTGTTGGCTTTCTCCGATTAGTACTCAGCCATCATACGACTTTTTTCATCAATTCATTGGCGCATATTTGGGGGTCTCAGCCTTATACTGATAGAAATACCGCACGTGATAACGGATTATTGGCTTTTTTAACTTTTGGTGAAGGTTATCATAACTATCACCATATTTTTGAAAATGACTATCGAAATGGTATTTGCTGGTGGCAGTTTGACCCAACTAAATGGTTGATTAAGGCCTGTTCATGGATAGGTTGGACAAGAAATTTAAAAGTTACGCCTGCTGACCGAATTGAAAAAACCAAAGCAAAAATGCAATTTAAACGAATCCAACAACAATTGAGTAAGATGCCGAACAATGTCGCAAGGCTAACGCAGCTTCAGCAAGAGTATGAAGCTTTGATTGCTAAAATTTCAGATTATTATCAAGCAAAAAAGCGTTTACTGGATCTTGAGAAGCAAAAAATTGCCAATAGCTATGATGATTTTGAGTTTATGCAGCAGTATAAATCTATGCAAGCCCGACTAGAACAACAACGGCGTGCATGGAAAGGTTTGATGCAACAATATACGACGTAGCTTGCTAAACCCCATAGTATTGAAACAGTAATTAAAGAGTTGTTAAGTTTACCGTAACTTAACAGCTCTTTTTTTGTATAAACGGTATAGTAGTATAGATATAATTAATTTTACTATTATTCGCATAGTTAAGTTATGTAACTGATTGATTAAAATGATCTGCTTAATCTAAAACATAACCCTCGCTAGTAGAAATTGCTTATATAAAGTACTATGGATTGTAGAGATTTGTTTATAGTTTGTATTAGAGAGTAATACTGACTATGCAACAAAATGTTTGGGTTTGTTGCAAATAGACTCAGGAATTTTTTAACGGAGACATCGTTTTGTACCGCGCATTGCTTCTTTCACTTACTTGTTTGGTATCTTCTGCTGTAAATGCAATTGAATATCAATTACCAACCGATGGTAGTAATATCGTTGGTACACCTAACTATTACGAAGTACAAAAAGGGGATAGTCTTGCTGATATCGCCAATAAGTATAATGTTGGTTTTTTAGGTATGATGGCTGCGAATAAAGGTATTGATCCTTTTCTTCCTGCTCCTGGACGTTTACTTGAGGTACCAACCAAGGTTGTATTACCAGATGTTGCTCACAAGGGGATTGTAGTCAATCTTGCGGAACTTCGTTTGTATTACTTTCCAAAAGACGATGCATCAAAAGTTTATATCTTCCCTATTGGTATCGGTCGAGTTGGACGTGAAACCCCAAGTATGACAACAAGTATCAATGAAAAAGTGAAGAATCCAACATGGACACCGCCTGCTTCTATTCGTAAAGAACATGCCGCAAGAGGTGATATTCTTCCCGCAGTTGTACCAGCAGGGCCTGATAATCCGTTAGGCGACTATAAAATGCGTTTAGCTTATGGTCATGGAGAATATCTAATTCACGGCACTAATAAAGATTTTGGTATTGGTATGCGTGTTAGTGGTGGCTGTATTCGTATGAACCCATGGGATGTTGAGTGGTTATTTCCACACGTTGCGTTAGGCACACAAGTGCGCATTATTAATCAACCTGTAAAGTATTCAGTTGAACCTAACGGACAGATCGTTGTTGAAGTACATGCGCCATTATCGAAAGATGAATCACAAATGGGTGAAAAGAAAGTTGTAACGGCACCTGCGAAATTGATTGATGACTTGAATTACGATAATGATGCTTATCAGGTACTCACCAAGGCATTAGATAACCAAAGTGGTATTCCTGTTGTTTTAAATTAATTATATTTGAAATGATATCAAACGAGAGCCTATGCTCTCGTTTTTTTTATCTAAATATTGTGTGTAATAACGATGGTGGTGGATTTGGTGAAGCATATGAATAATTGTATTAATAGATGATGTAATATGTGACAGAAGCTTTGAACCCTCATTGTTATTAGGTGAGAGCATATAAGTATACGAATTAAGAGAGTTTAAATTTAACTTATCAACCGTAAGATCGTTTCTTCTACTTAGGTTAAGTTACAAATTAAAACGGGTTAAAGGGAAGTTTTGCTGCTTAGAATAGGGAGCTGAATACTTGATAGAGGCAATTAACGGTAAGTATTAAACAGAGGAATGATTGATACCATGAATGTATTTATTGGTCTTTCTTATGACAAAAAAAGAGATGGCTTATAAAAAGCCATCTCCTTAAAGTACTTAAGCTAAGACAAATTACTTAGTGTAAGAACCAGCAATGTTGTCGATACGCTTGTTAGCACGCATTGCTTCTTGGTAAGCCGCGTCTGATGCTGCACGAGAGTCGTTTACAGCGCTAACGATTTGGTCTTGTTGACCTTGTAGTGCACTTACTTGCTCAGCTAAAGTGTCTACTTTGTTAGTAAGAGTTTGCATTTTGTCTGCTTCAGTGCTTGAACAACCTACTAAAGATGCAGATAGTAGAAGACCAGCTAAGATAGTTACAGTACGTTTCATTTTTTATAAATCTCCATATTGATTGTGCCACTACAACTGAGTGTGAAAGATTGAGTTGGCAAATTCATTATGGCATAACTTCTTAAAATTGCTCATTAATTTTTTTCGGTTAGATCAAAAAATTCACGTAAACACTGAATTTTTGGTTAAAAAATAAACAATTATGACATTAAATTTTCATACCGTTTTAGTGACTAACTATGCGTAATGCCGCTTGTAATAAGGGCTGGCGCTATATTTATGACTTCAAATAAATTAAAACGTCAGGTTTATGTAAAAAAAATATATTAACAAAAAAAGAAATATAACAGGCGAATTAATGAACGAAAATGCAAATAGAAAATGAGAGTAAGTTCACATGATTTTGACTATCAATTTCGTATCTAAATATCGCTCAATGTTAACTTAGTTGTATATATTGTTGTGTCGTTCATGATTATGATGCATTGGGTACACTTTTAATGATGTTAGGAATTACGGAAATAAGTGGTGCAGGGCTAAGAAGGTGTGGCACTTTATCAATAAGTTCACCGTTAGGTAATAAGAAGTAAAAATAGGAATTGTGATCAATCGTATATTCAAGCGCTGAATCTTTTAAATCTGTCCGTATGTAAAGTACACCGTATTTCTCAGCGAGTTCCTTCGTTTGTTCTTGCGTTCCTGCCATACCTGAAATAGATGAATGGAAATGTTTTGCATAGTTAGCCGTTTTTACTGCAGTATCTCGCTCTGGATCTAATGTTATAAATATTGGCCAGATGTTTTGGCGTTGCTCTTCAGGAATTTGTTTTAAGGCTGCAGACATAACTGCTAATGATGTTGGACATACATCTGGACATTGTGTGTAGCCAAAATAAACTAAACGTATTCTTTGATCTTCGGGATTATAGAGGTCAACGGCCTCGTTGCCTGATTCTAGAAAATTTAGAGGGTAATGAGGCTCTATAGCGAGTGATGGGTCGCGGCTATCAAGTATATAGCTTGTTGTTAGTCCTGCGATTAATGCGATGGCTAGAATAACCCATTGGTATTTCATTTGTTTATCCTTAAACAAGTTTAATCGTACAACTGTGATTATGCTTTTAGCTATCTTATAAGTGTAGGTATGTTTAATACTTTTGTGAGGTATATTTATCCTTGCTCTAAAATATAGAAAGGATAAAAAAAGCAGCCAGATGGCTGCCTTCTTCAATGAGCGTTATAGGTAAATTATTTTTGCTCAGTTGCTGCAAATTTTTCTAATCCCCAAACAACCAGAATACCTAAAACCATTGCACAAATAGCGTATCCGATCAGTGCGGGTTGTCCAGTGACTTGCTCGAAGTTAAACGGTGATAAGTTATGTTCAAGTAATGGTACTTGTTCACCATGTGAATTTACACGCCAACTCACCACTTCTTTCCAAGGCCAGATCTTACTTAATGTACCGATCATTAAACCAGTTAAGAACGTTAGTGCAATATCACGGTAGCTACGAAGAATCCATGATAAGAAGTGAGAAAACGTTAATAGCCCTGCAGCACAACCTATTGCGAAAAGACCAAGCGTAACAACATCAATAGATTTAGCTGCCGCAAGGATCGGTGCATACATACCTAGCAGGAGTAATATAAAGCTTCCAGATATTCCAGGTAAAATCATGGCACAAATTGCAATAGCACCTGCAATAAGTACATTGATAGGTGTTGGCTCCATTGCGACAGGGTGAAGGACGGTAATTCCATAAGCAAATACTGCACCGATAACAATGGCAATGAATCGATTAATCGACCATTTTTCCACTTGTTTGAACATATGAATAACAGAGATAATGATCAAACCAAAGAAAAATGACCATAATGGAATTGGATGTGTTTCTAGCATCCAAGTAATGAGTTTAGCGAAGGTAAAAATACTGGTTAGAATACCGGCGAATAAACAGATCAAAAATGTACCGTTGATATGTTCAAATGCGCCTTTAAGCCCTTCTTTTCGAATGATGCCAATAAGCGATGGGTTAATACGACGGATGCTCTCAAGTAAGGTGTCGTAAATACCAGTGATAAAGGCGATAGTACCACCAGAAACCCCAGGGACAACATCTGCAGCCCCCATAGCCATGCCTTTTAGAAAGGTGAAAAGTTTAGTCATTAGATTATGTATCTCTATGATAGCCAAAAACATTTGGTGCATTATATAAGTAATGAGAAAGATACTACCATAAATCTTACTTTTAATATCTTGGGTTATTTGTAACAAAAGCATGACTGATAGTAATAAATGAAGTGACGATAAATTCTTTGACTAGTTGTTATAAAGCGGCAAGTTTGCCTTTTATTGCACTTTTAGCGAAATCAGCAAAGCGTTCACATGGTTGCTGATGAAAAGTGAAATTTGCTTGATCATTGCCAATAATATCAAGCAGTAATAGTTCTGCTTGATATTTAGCTTCTAATAATTGGTCATTATTAAAATAGCTAAGTACAGGTGAAATCAGCTTTTTATCTACTTTTTGTAAAGAATAATAGCATTGGTTAATTGCGATATTATCATTGAATAACTCTAAGGCTTGAAAACGAGTTTTGATTTGCTCTTGTGAGTGTAATAATCGTAGGAGTTTATCCCAGCGCTCTGCTGCTAATATTCCCATAGCGACATACTCTGAACGTTGGTAACTTTTTAATAGCATACGCTCATAGTCATCTCGAATACCATTATCATTAAGATCTGAACCAAATAATTTAGTATGGTCGGTGGTGTCTGGCATTGTATAAGGACGAGGCACTTGATGGCTGCTGACATTCTTATCAGCCAAGATTTCAAGTGCTCTAAATTGGTTAAGAGGAAGATCTACATTATGCTGTGTGATTTTTTCAGGAGATAATTTTATTACGCGAGGTATATCTTCGTCTGCTTTTGCAGTTAAGGCTGGAAAATATGAAAAAAATAATAAAGCTATAGTGAATACTTTTTTCATATGATGCGTTCTTTGCTCCCATTGATTGTATTTTTATTTAATCATTACGCTATTTTATATAAAGAGCAAATTTATCTTAATGAAAATGAGATCGTAAGATAATAAAAGAATGGTAGTTGTAATAATGAGTATTAAAATTCACGTTTTCGGTCACATTCTTCTACAAATTACTTTAAAAACATGAGTCTATGATGAAATGAAAAGACAGCTGTTATGTTCAGCTTCGATTTAGTTTAGAACTCTATACTGTATGTGTAAATTAAGAGTAGAAAACATCAAATTATCTAATAAAAGATATTTACTCATATTATATTGTAATATAGGAATGATATGCCAGAGCACATATTCGAAGTGTTATTAATTATAGCTGCAATAGTTATTGCGTTAAGTGTATTTTTAATCGCTGTTACAAATTATGCTTAGCTCTCTATCAAAGAGTTATAACACAAGATAATGTGTTAAAAAGTTTGATAGAGAGCCTAAATAATTACGGGTTTTGCTCTGCTAGTTTTTCCATCATTCGGTTATGTACAACTTCAACAATCAGATCTGGTTGGAACTTAGAAATAAATTTATTGCATCCTACTTTCACTGTCATTGCTTCATTGAAACTTCCACTCAATGAGGTATTAAGAGTAATGTATAAGTTTGACATGCGAGGATCATGACGAATTTTATGAGTAAGTCGATAGCCATCCATTTCAGGCATTTCTGCATCAGTAAACATCATCAATATTTCATCGGTTACCGTTTTACCTTCATTACACCATTGATCTAATAGATTATAGGCTTGCTGGCCATTGTTTGCTTCAAATACTTCGATGCCAATTTGAGCGAGTGTTGACTTAATTTGATTACGTGCAGTAGGGGAGTCATCAACAATAAGAATTTTATGTCCTTGTAGATGCTGACTGATATCTCTGCTCAATAATTCATCAGAAATTTTAATATTGTAATTAATAATATTCGCGAGCACCTTTTCAACATCAATTATACCGACAAGATGTTTTTGGTTATCACGATGTATTTCACAAATAGCTGTAAGGAAATTATTCTTGCCTACTTGATCGGGTGGTGGCTGAATATCTTTCCATGTCATGTTAACGATATTCATTACTTGTCCGACTAAAAATGCCTGCACCGAACCATTATATTCAGTCACTATTAGGTTACTCAGTTCATTAATATCGGTTTCTTTCATACCTATTGAGGTTCGAAGATCGATAACAGGGATAGATACGCCACGAATAGATGCCACCCCTTTAACATTTATATGAGATCCTGGAAGAGAATTAAGGTGGGGTACTTTAACGACTTCACGGACTTTGAACACATTGATAGCAAATAGTTGCTGGCTGTTAAGCCTGAAGATAAGTAGCTCTAGTCTGTTTTCTCCTACTAATTGGGTTCGTTGATTAACACTGTCAAGAATTGTTGCCATGTTTAACCGTCCTTAGTTAGAGTGATTGGCCTTATAGAGTAATTAAGCTCTATCGACAGATAAAAAGATTTATTGAATGAAATAGAAAGTAAAAAAGAAGGTTTAATGTTAAACAGTGAGCTAACTCTTAATTCTATGATTGTTATTTGAGGATGTAGCAGTATGACTTTAGCTATGATGATCATACAGCTCGTTGCTTCAATGTGACGTAGATTAAATAGACAACAAAAACAGTAGAAAAAAGGGTTAAAATTAACCATTTATTTATATCGCTAAAAAATAACCTCTAATTTTAAAACTTTGGATAAATTAACTCATAATCTGTGATTTTAGTCTTATTGTGATAGTGTTTTCATCTACCTTTCTTCGGGTTTACTGGTAAATCTTCTAAATGTAGCGTTAAAACAAGAATGTTACTTATTTATCAATAGATTAACAATTGGCGGTTATATTAATATAGTCGCCTTTATTTTCAAAGTGTTAAGTGCTTATTGCTTGTTATTTAACAATTAATACATAATTCTTTCAAAAATGAAATCTTTCAATTCATATATACATAATGCGTTCAAAATGAGAAAATATACCTAGTAGCAATATTATTGATTTTTCGCTTCACAATTGGAGAGGCAAATATGAAACTAGCATTGATTTTTTTACTGTCATCGATCGGTGGTGTTTTATCTGGTGACCATTTTCATTCATTTGCTGCCGGCTTTGGTATTGCAGCCATTTCTGTAGGAACAGCATATTGGTTAGCATTTCGTTCAACTCGCTACCCGCAATTAGCATTATTATTACTGTTAATGGGAATGATGGCTAAACTTTCCGTAACGATTGTAGGCGTTATGTGGGGATTAAAAGCTGAAGTGATTAATTCACCGTTTGTATTCTCGTTATCTTACTTATTCTTCTCTATTGTTGTTACATATGGCTACTTCAAATTAAGAGAGTTTCAAATGTCTATGGCTGGTAAGCGTGTTGTTATCAATACACAGCAAGAAGAAAGAGATGAAAGTAACAATAAAGCGCCAAGACACTTATCTCAACTCTCTACTAATTAACTATAAAGTTTAGATAGGGCAATAATTAATCAAATTTTAAGGCCAAGTCAGAGACTGACTTGGCCTTTTTATTTTTAACCTGCTTACAAATTAGTCTTTAATCAATAGCTACAGGCTATCGCTAGATAGAAGCAATAAAAAAATCCAACAGTAAGATCACCGTTGAATTTTAATCAGATACCAAGTTAACTATTTTACGTGGCTAACTTAGAAAACGTGTTTACCCATTTGGAAGACGTGCTTAACTTGGTTGTCGTCAGAAAGCAACGTGATGTTTGCTTTGTAGCCTTCTTTTAACATACCGTACTCGTTTTCGATCTTAATCGCTTTTGCAGGGTATAATGTAGCCATACGTAATGCTTCTTCACGAGATAGGCCAACGTGATTAATCAAGTTGTTTAAGCCTTGAATCATTGTAACTGCAGCGCCAGCAATGGTGCCATCAGCGTAGAAACACTTACCATCTTTAACGTAAGCTTTAAGACCTGCCATATCGAACTCAGTCATGTCTGTACCAGCAGGTGCAACAGCATCAGTTACCATGAATAGTTGTTCACCCATGATATCATGTGCAATTCGAACAGAAGGGTATGAAGCGTGAATACCATCAACGATAATACCTGCATGTGGCTTTTTATCGAAAATGTAGCCAACAACGCCAGGTTCACGAGAACCAAGTGGTGTCATCGCGTTATATAGGTGAGTTGCCATTTCTAGGCCTGATTTCTCATTTACTTGATCGTAAGTAGCGTTAGTGTGACCAAGAGAAACGGTAATGCCTGCTTCACGAACAATATCGATTACTTTTTGTGACGTATTTTCAGGAGCAACGGTTAAAACACAAATTTTATCTGCGTTATCAGCAAGGTAGTGGGCTGTTTTTTCGTCAAGCTCACGAATGAATTCTTCACGGTGTGCGCCTTTTTTCTCTACGCTGATAAAAGGACCTTCAATGTGAAGACCTAAAATACCTTGTTGTTCAGGCTGCTCTGTAGCTTCAACCATTTCAAGTACTTCAACTAATGAAGCACCGTCACTTGTAATAAAAGTTGGTAAGAACTGAGTTGTACCACTTTTTAAGTTGGTCTCGTTCATGATCTCAAGTGTTTTACTACTTATTGCAGTATTAAGTAGTACGCCACCACAGCCATTAATCTGAAGATCAATAAAGCCAGCAGAAGCTAAGAAGCCTTTACCATCAACCACTGTTTCAGGAAGTTCTGATTGGTTTACGTCAGCCATTGGAATGATACGTTGAATAACATCATCTTTAACAAAAATAGCTTGATTGTTAAGAGTCGTTTGTCCATCAAATACATTAACGTTGATAATTGCGATCATGGGTATCTCACTTGTAAATTGGTACTGCTAACAACAAGTGTCACAGTAAATACATCATCTTTTATACAATGTCTCGTCAATTGAACTTAAACGGCAACGACACATCGATTGAAAGCATTAAAATAATCTTATTTTTCTATGTGAATTAAGATACCTGTTTAGTTAATGATTCGTCAAATCCTTTCATTAAATAAACAGCAAAAGTACCCATAATTGGCCTTTAAATATTCACTGAAAGCATGGTGGGGAATGATTTTTTTAATTAGACAATAAGTGGGTTATTCTTATTTGTACCGTAATTGTATAGTAATTGATATATATATCATCACTTTATTCCAGGTATATCAGTATGCGCTATCTGTAGGGGGAGATGATTATATGACATTCCCTAAGGAAGTTTAGTAATTGGTTATTGCACTAGGAACATTAGAAGAAAGCATATATTACCACCTAAGATTGTGGTATTGGGTGTCAATGTTTAGTTTTGGGCGGTAACTCGCCGCTGCTTTTTTTGGGGCTGTTTTTTCTGCTGTCTTTTGTCACTAAGTGGCTGCTCGGATATTACAGATGTCGTTGCTCCACAGAGTTTATAACATGGTTTTAGTTTAACTTATTTAGCCATGCCAGTTATTGCCACTATGTTGACGTTATTGATGTTATTGATGTTAAGAATACGACCGCTTGATTAATAAACAACGCTTTTTACTGATAAACAAAAAGGCATGACGCGAGAAGTTATCCTTTTTCTTTTTGCACTCAAGTGGGCATTTGGGCAAAATAGCGCCTTCTCATTATTAGTACTGTTAAAGCGCTTATTTAAGCGTTCGTTACTATCCATACTGTATAGGAGTTGTCATGCTGTGGATTGACTGGCCATTTTTATTGTCTCAGGTGTTATCTCAATTTTCTATTGGCGCGTTTATTGTCATTGGCGTGATTATGCTATCGGGGAAACTATGTTTTGGACAATCTGATAGGGTACTTAAAAACTTTCCCCTGATCTGGTTGTTGTTAATTACTGCAATGTTATTGCGAGAAGGCATGTTAATGCTATCGCAAATCCATAGTCAATCAAGTTTTGGTCTTGATACCTTTTTCTGCTTAACAATTTTGATTTTTACCATGGCTTATTGGTTATGCGAAAAACATTTAATTGGCAGTGATAAATGGCGTAAGTCTTTTTTATTCTTGATCGTGGTTTGGAGTGGACTGTACTTTATTGAAGGGGTGATTAATCATGGTATTAGTTACTCGCTAGCCATTCAATTTATCGCCAATGTTCTTATAGGTGGAAGCTTAGTCGCACATTGTATGTTAGTAAAATCTGAGCATAAGTTAACAAAACTTAATACCTTTTTACCTGTATGTGGTTTAGTGCTTGGTGTTGTGACGATACTATCGAATATGCAGGGTATGAGCTTATTGGTACATCAGGCTGAACTCGGCAACTTAACGGGCTTTGTCGTACGAATTTCAAGTATTGGCTTGCTGGTTTTAGCATTAAGCTTATGGTTAATGCCAATTATTACAAAGAGTAAACCCGTTACGGTGATGCTCGTTATCAGTAGTGTTATTATGTCGGCAGCGAGTTTCCTTATGGCTCTATCAATCTAGTAACTGTGTCAATAACAGCTCTACTAATATCAATGCATTAAAGGCATAGCGTTATTCTATAATGCAATGCCTTTTTATTACACTTTCAGCTAAAAAGGTAAGCGCTGCTTACTTAGACAACGTTCACTTAATTAAATTGAGTAAGGCTTTGAATCTACCGCCATTGGCGACCCGCTGTAATTCGAACAATACCATTTCTGTTGTACTGATTTGTGCACCTGCACGTTGCATTTTATTCACTGCAATCTGTTTGTTTTCTTCTGTCCGTGAACTTATCGCATCACTTACTACAGTGACTTGGTAGCCTTCAGAAATCAGATCAATAACGGTTTGATAAACACAAATATGTGCTTCAATGCCAATAATGATGATCGACTTACGTTGTTTTAATTGTAGTTGCTCTACAAAACTAATATTTTGAACGGCACTAAAGCTTTCTTTAGAAATGGGCGTTAATCCTTGCTGAGTAAGAGGTTGTGCTATTTGAGGAATCGTTGCGCCAAGTTTATCGGGTAACTGTTCAAGCCATAATGTTGGTAAGTCAAAGAGCTCGGCGCCTTTTACCATAATTTCAGCTTGTCGAAAAAAGTGGTCCTTTTGGTGCATTAGTTGCGCGAGGTTGCCTTGTATGTCAACCACAACCAATATTGAATGGTGAATATCAAGCATTGCGCGATTCCTTATGTCTATTGAAAAAGTAATGGTTTGTAACCATATTGCTCTTTACAGTGTTGTTTAGAAACGGAACAATGCAAAGTGACTAACGTAAAATAAATGTAAACAAAGGAAGTATTGTCAGATTATGGCTGAGAGAAAATCAAACCCGTTAAGTGAAATTGTTTTTAACGTTATTATACCGTCAGTGATTCTGATGAAGTTTAGTGGTGGTGATCAACTCGGTGCGGTAGGCGGATTACTAGCAGCATTGGCATTCCCTGTTATTTTTGGCGGTTATGAGCTTATTCGTTATAAGAAATATAACTTTATAGCTTTGCTAGGTATTGTCAGCGTTCTTCTAACAGGCGGTATAGGTTTACTTGAACTTGATACTAAGTGGTTAGCGATTAAAGAAGCCTTGATCCCTGGACTTATCGGAATTGTTGTTTTTGGCTCAACATTTACCAAGTTTCCAGTTGTACGCAAATTAGTATTAAATGACAGCGTGCTTAATTTAGGGCTCATAAATGAGCGTTTAAAAGAAAAGAACAACGAGCATTTATTTGATCGCTGTCTAACGCAGTCTAATTACATGTTTGCTAGCACGTTTCTTTTTTCATCTGTGATGAACTATATTCTGGCGACAGTGATTGTAACCAGCAAATCAGGAACTGAAGCATTTAATGAAGAGTTGGGACGTTTAACATTGTTAAGTTACCCGATGATAGCAATTCCATCTATGTTGATGATGATGGGTATATTCTATTTTGTATGGCGTCAAATTCGCCGTATGACACAGCTAGAAACGGCCGAGATATTTAAGTCGCAGTAATGTCGTTTTTCATCAAAATGTAAGCAGTGAATCACTCACTGCTTTTTTTGTATCAAAGTAAGGTGTGTTACCGTTTTATTTTTAAGATAATGCTTACAGGGAAAACATAATTCAAACTTTTGAGTAATAATTTAGACATGTAGTTTAAAAACGGACATGTCATGAAGCTAACCTCAATAATATTCACATCACTAGTAATAACGGCTTGCTCAACGATTGAAGTGGCTAACTCTTCAGATAAAGAAGGAATGAAGTTTGTTGATAAACATTGCGCTAACCACCCGTCCCAACGAGGTTCTCATTTCTTTAGCTCATTTCTAGATACCCAATATCAAAAAATTACAGAGCTTAAAGGTTTTATTAGTGATCAAAATTACAAGCAACTCCATATTGCCTTGTCACAATTTAACGAGCACTGGGAAATACTCAACCAGCAAAGTTACGAAGCATGTGAAAAGCTAGCACGTTGTGAATTTATAAAAGAGCAGTACATAGCATCATTTAATAGACAACAAAGAAACAGAATAAAACTTGATGCAGATAAGCAAAATATGTGTGATAAAAGTAGCTTTGAATTTGATTTAAGCCGAGTAAAAATGGTGTCATTTTATAGTGATGTTGAACGTTTAGAGCTTGTTCGTGAAGAGCAATAATCAATATGTGTCACACACGAAGTTCTGTTTAACCTAATATATACAGTGAAATTATATTCTTATAAGTTAATAACTTATTGTACTTTTTTGTGTTTATAGCTCTAAACCTGCATGGCATAGGCTATCTGTTTTACGCCTGTTTAATACTGAAAAATATCAAAAATTCCCCTAAAAGCACTTTTAATGATATTGTATTTGACACTATATTGTTAAATATAGAGATATTTTAAATTGAAGTTTTATTGTCGTAGCGGGTAGTTACGTTATTTTATCATTAATTCTAGGGGGATATTATGGCTTCAAGCCGTAAAATTAGTAAAGAGAGAATGGCGCTGAAGATATCATTAGTAGGAACAATTTTTGTTGCTACGCTAGGTATTGGTTACGGTCTGTATGTTGGTTCTAATGCTATTTTATTAGACGGTATGTTCTCTTTTTTAAGTATGGGGATGACAGGACTTAGTCTTTATACGGCGTACTTAGTTTCAAAACCGGATGATGAACAGTTTCAATTTGGTTATGCCCATTTTGAACCTCTTATCAACGTGGTAAATGGTCTATTAATTTTAGTAACATGTTTATTTGCCTTTGTGACGGGCATACAAACAATAATGCAAGGTGGTCACGACATTATTTTGGGAGACGCGATTGTCTATGCTGTTCTTTCAACCGTCAGTTGTTTTTCGATTTACTTTTTTGAAACCTCTATCGCACGCAGTGTTGATTCCGAATTAGTCCGAGTTGACTCGCAAGAATGGTTAGTTGACGCGATCTTAAGTGCTGCAATATTGGTTGGTTTTATCTTAGTTATTATATTTGATGCAATGGGTTATTCTAAGTGGAATGCCTATGTCGATCCCATTCTTGTTACAACATTATCTATCGCAGCATCAGTATTACCGATAAAGGTATTAAGACGAAATCTAAAGGAAGTATTGCTTGTCGCACCACAAGACAGTGTTCAAGAGCACGTCGATCAAGTTATTGCAGAGCTTTCTGAAAAGTATGACTTCGATGATTATACTCATCATTTTGCTAAAATCGGTCGTCAGTATGATTTAGAAATTAACATCTTGGTAAAAGATGAAAAAAGATGGACGACAAAACAACAAGATAATATTCGTCAAATCATATGGGATAAGTTGGAGGCCGATCTTGGTGAAACATGGCTTTCTGTTAGTTTTACCGGTCAAGAACGTTGGCTGTAACATAGTCTAAATAGAACTTAGGTTTAATGTTAGGATAATTGACTGCGAATCAGGGCTTATCCTAACTAACATTTTGTAATTATACTTTTTCGAATCATTTATATTGAATTTTACAAAATGATAACCACTGTGGTGAAATAGATATAGGAATCTTGTATTATTTCTTCGCTCTAAAAATTATCTTTGTTTAATTAAACACGAAATAAGAGTTAATTTTTAGCCAATGTTGAAAATTATTTTTATCACAGGTGAATCATGGACACTGCTTTAGTTATAGCATTCATTGTGGGTGCATTTTATATCATTCTTAAAGAAAAAAAATGCACTAAGAATATTGATTATAGCAAGGATAGTTTATAATCCTTATTGCGAAGAACAGAAATTAAAAAAAGCGCTATGATTAGCGCTTTTTTTATTGGCAAAAAATGAAACTATTATTGTGATTTAAATCTTATTTTAATGAAATGGAGATAAATTAAAGTTTAAGTTTAACAAACATTATTATTTCATTGATAAATTTTTTGAGTATATTCTATTCTAATTTGGTATTTAATTTGGTATTTAATTTGGTATTTAATTTGTAAAAGTTTGACTGTGTTGATTTGTTTTTATAAATTAGAGTGTAAGTCTTAAGTTGAAATGAATATTTTATAACATGTGATCTCTGCTGGTATTTAATCTTCTCTATGGCTTGTCTAATAATGCTTTAGGTTTTAACTTTATTATAAGTAATGATTTTTATAGAGATCTACATGGATGGTAGATTATGAATAATAACAATGATGGTTTATTCAATGTTTAAGAAAGAGAGATTAACCAAAACGATTGATGATATTTTTTTGATGCGATTTTCAGGCCATATTGGTATTGGTTTAATGTTTTTTGTTATTTTAGTCGGTTTTGGTTTTACGACTCTCGCACCATATTTTGCAACTAAGCATTTATCAACAAAAATTCAAACAGATACTGATGAATTGGTTAAAACTCATATTCAAAATATAGGCGATTATCAAGACTTTATTACGAATCTTAGCCGCAATTTTGATTTTACGTGTAGTGAGAAAGAGCAGGAGCAATTAAAACGTATTGCCTATAGTAATTATCTTATCCGTAAGATTTCTTTAACCCCCTCAGGCAAAAGTACTTGTTCGAGTTTTTATGAAAAAAATCATGGTCAGCATGTTGAATCTCGGAAAATTAAAACTTACGGCAATATGATGTCGTTATGGTTATCTTCTGAAAAAAATAGTCTGCAACGTATTTTTGAAGTTCGGTGGCAAGGTAGCAAGGGGAGTTTGGTTCTGTCCTTAGAACCCATCGTTGAAGAAATCTTACGAAATAAATACTGTGAAGGTTGTGTTTTAACATCTATATCAGCAGATAATGAATTGGATCGATTAGGTTGGCAAGGTGATAATAAATCATACACGGCTGAACCTATATATGAAGTTTTAATGCCTAATGGTTTGAAATTTTCTAATTACATTAAGTTGGAATTATTAGATAAAGAGTCACAATTATTAAGGATGCCTCTCTTTTTAGCTGGTGCATTTATTGCTGGATTTTTAATTTTGTTGCGGCGTTTATTCATTAGACGACGTTTATCGTTACATGCATTAGTACAACGAGGGATAGTTAAACGTGAGTTCGTACCCTATTACCAACCTATTATTAATTTAAAGGCCAAAGAACTTTATGGTTGTGAAGTACTTGCTAGATGGAAGAAAAAAGGGGCTGGATTAATATCACCAATGGAATTTATTCCTTACGTTGAGAAAAGTGGACAAATTATCCCTATTACTAATTTATTAATTGAAAAAGCGATTAAAGATTTGAGTACTATCAACTGGCAGTTAACCGATAGAGTGATCAGTATTAATCTTGTACCGCAACAATTAGAAAATATACAGATAATGAATGAGTCATTAGCATTATTCAGCAATTCAAAGATCCCTATTAAACAGGTTGCTTTTGAAATTACAGAACGAAAACAATTTGAAGATCTTACTATTGCCTCTGAGGTTATCCAATATCTTAAAGCTCAGGGTATTGATATTAAATTAGATGATGCAGGCACAGGGTATGGTGGGTTCAGTTATATTCAAGAATTGAACTTGCGGAGTTTAAAAATCGATAAGATGTTCGTTGAAAATATCGGTACGACGGATATAAAACTTTCTCTGCTTGATTCTATTATAGCCTTCGGCAAACAGGCTGGAATGGAAATGATAGCAGAAGGCGTCGAGACGAAAGAGCAATCCGATTACCTTGTTGAGCGTGATGTTTATCTTCAGCAGGGGTATTATTTTGGTATGCCAATGAATGCTGAAGAGTTTTCGATTTATAATATTGAGATTAAAAATAAGAATAAGCTTTTGGCTATTTAGATAAGATAACGAGTTATGGATAAAGAAAAGCCGACATAATGTCGGCTTTTTTGTTGGTAATGATTACAGTAACCACGTGTTAAACGTTTTTCTCTGTCCACTCTTGTGCGAGACGAGAAACGGCATCTTGGCTTTCTTTCCATATACGAGTATTGATCAAATCACTATACTCAGCGGTTGGTTTCTTTAACAATGTTTCTAAAATAGGCACTGGAATCTGTGGTAATCCATCAAGGGCCTGTACAGCACCTTCACGGTTATTACATAACATTACCATGTTACAACCAGCTTCTTGAGCTGCAATAGCTCGTTCGCTATAGCTGCCTAATACGTCAGCTCCTTTCATATTAAGGTCATCAGAGAAGATCACGCCTTTAAAACCTAGCTCTTTACGTAATACCTGTTTTAACCAATATTCGGAACCACTTGCAGGTTTTTCGTCATAAGCATCAAATACAACGTGTGCTGGCATGATGCCTTGCAGCAGGTTGTTTTCAATGAGATGTGTAAATACGGTCATATCATGGTTCTTAATATTATCCCGTGAATCGTAAGGTGTTTCTAAGTGAGAGTCGGCTATCACACCACCATGACCAGGGAAGTGTTTACCGGTTGCAGCCATGCCAGCCTGCGCCATACCACTTACAAATTGGCTTGCATAACGGATAACGTCTTGTGGTGAATTTGAGAAAGCGCGATCACCGATCGCTTTACAGTCGTAACCAAGATCAAGTACAGGCGCAAAACTAATATCAATATCCATCGCGAGTAGTTCAGCAGCCATTAGCCAGCCACCTTGCTTAGCAAGCACTTCTCCATTTTTAGACGCTGCAAAAGCGCGAGCAGGTGGTAGTTGGGTAAATTCTTCGCGGAAACGTTGAACACGTCCGCCTTCTTGATCGACACCAATCAGTAAAGGGCGTTTAGCCGTTTTTCGAATCTCTTTAACTAACGCTCGAAGTTGCTCACGATTGTCATAATTTCGGGCGAAAAAGATGATACCGCCTACTGTAGGATGTTGAATAATTTCGCGTTCTTCTGCATCAAGTTCATAACTTGATACATCAAGCATTAAAGGTCCCATGACGGCACTCCGAGTAACATTATATTAGGCGATAAATTACCATAGTCAGTTTTATCCGCAATTTTTAATGTGAATTTAGGCATCATCATAATGGAATTTTTTAGGGGATGAACACGGTTTAATCATTTCCAATATCAGTATTAAATTAAAGTAATTATGGTGATCTTTGTTGATTATTTTATGAAATGGAATGTAGTATTACTTTCTTTGTGTGATCTTAGTTGATTAATTTGAACAGGTCTTAGGTTACACTCAATACAATTCTGTCATCGCAAAAGAGTGAGTCATGTCGGTACTTATAGCAATCGCTTTAACAACAGGAATTTTATCTGGGATTTGGGGCTGGGTAGCTGTATCTCTGGGCTTATTAAGCTGGGGAGGATTTCTTGGCTGCACGACATATTTTGCTCTTCAGCGCGATGGTATAAAAGGCGTTGGGTTAAGCATTGCAACAAACTTAAGCGGTGTTTTTTGGGCGATGGTGATCATTAAGTTATCATCTTTAGTTCATTTTGAGATTATTGGTTACGTTGTCACTGCTCTAGTTGCATTTATGATGTGCGCACAAGCAAAAAAATCGTGGTTATCTTTTATCCCTGGTACCTTTATAGGCTCATGCGCAACGTTTGCTGCAAATGGTAATTGGCAATTGGTTATACCATCATTGGTTGTGGGTGTAGTATTTGGCTATTTAATGAAAAGTTCTGGTTTATGGCTACACGCGAAACTCGCAGAAAAAAAAACGGCTCGCGCTGAAATAGAGTTACCCATCACCCAGGATTAAGTAAACAATCTTACATATTGCTCATTAACCAGCTTTATAAAAATGCCGCTAGATTTATGCTTAAAAAAGCGATTAATCAGCGGCATTGTTATATGTAATGATAAATTTATATTTGTCTATTTACGATGTATTAGCTATGACTAGGCACAAAAATACCATTACGCTCGATACACAGCTTTTTCAATGCTGGTCGGTGTTGGTCTTTAGACGCTAATACACAAACTCGCATTCCCTCATTCAGTAATTGTTTCGCACGAGCGATGACGTTCTCGTGTTCGTAACTTTCACGATCAGCATCTCGACGGCAAAGGTCGACAAAAATATCATTCTTCCCTTCAGGGTAGAGAACAAACTCTGATTGCTGCATCAAACGTAATGCTTTCAGTGTTAATAATTCAGGGTCGTTACCTGTTTCGATTAAATACAAGTTAGCGCCTGTATCTTGGTATGATGCTAATAATTCACTAAAAGCCTGTTCTAATTCTTGCTCTGTTGTTGCTGTTTCAACTGCTGGTAGACGAAAGAATGTCTCCCAGAACTTTCGACGTTCATCAACGGTTTTGTAATGCTGTTTTATTCGAGTACGCTGCTGTCCTGAATAATGAGCTAATAAGCTTAAGTTTTGTGGTAATTGTGTTTCGAAACGTTCTCGTAAGTAACGAACCAAAACAGGTGATGCGCCACCACTTGAAATGGCAACTTGCATTGGTGAACGATCAATCATGGATGGCGTTATAAAATCACAATATGCAGGATCATCAACAACATTTGTCCATATCTTTAATGCATTAGCATCATGATAAACTTGATGGTTGAGTTCACGAGAATCGGTTGTCGCCCAAACTTGGTCAAATTGTGTAAGAAGTGACTTTTTATAACGGGCTTTTAGATATTCAAATTTACCTTCATCGAGTAGTGATACAAGATGAGGGTGAAGCTCTGGCGAGACAAGCGTAATGTTAGCTTGGGCTTTAAGTAATAGATCTACTTTGCGGCAGGCCACTTCACCACCACCCACGACTAATACTTTTTTATGGGTTAACTTTAGAAAAACAGGGAAAAAATCCATTTCGTATATCCGTCAAATCGCTCATTTTTATTTTGAGTTGTGCAACAAGCTAATGTTTACTAAGAAATCAATCAGTTCATAAAGGTTACTAATTTAGTACCATGAAAAGATTATTAAGAGCAAGTTTAACATTGTAATCATTTAGCTGTGTTTAGTTACCTTGGTTTCGGCGATAGTAAAGTATGAGAAGAGTTAGCAGGAGGCTATAAAAGGTTACTGTACCGCCACTTTCTGTTTGTTCTGCAGCCGCAGTTACGACAGTTTGCGTATTGTCTCTATTATTTGAAGGATCTTTTATTACGGCAAAAGGATCGATATTCAGCGTTGGTTGTAATGAGGAATCATTAAGTGTGAATGTTGAATTATCATAATCTTGTATTTGTTGTTCTATCCAATCTCGATGGGTAGAAACCTGGGTATATTGCCCTGTAAGCTGATTATATTGGTTTTCTGGGTTGTCATTTCGATTTGAACATTTTGCCCCATTACTGGTTAACCCGATTAACCGAATGCCTTTATCACTATCAGATACTGCTTGATGATTTTGCCAGATAAGCGGGCCGCCAGAATCACCGCTACATACATCTTTAATTAAGCCATTAATGTTTGAATCTGCGCAGACAATATGTTCATTACCGATATTGAGCCCAACGCATTGGTTATCAGGAACACCGGCTAAACTAATTACTTGTAATGTAGTTGGATAACCTTTTCTAAGAGTGTCTCCCCAACCAGAAGCAATAGCAGTGACAGGAGAATCCATATTGGTCGCCCAAGTGTTGCTGAATATATTATCAGCTATGATTTGTTCATTAGGAGTAGCTAGTTTAACTGACTGGGCAATACCATACATTGAACGATTAACGCGAAAGAGCGCTATGTCATTGATAAAATTGTCTTCATTATAATTAGGATGACTGATCTTCTTTACGATATTAAAAAAATGCTTTTTATCAAGATTTGCAAAATTACCATCTTGAATCATGCTTGTACCAACGATGGCAATATCACTAATGTTTGATGAGTTGCAGTGTGCTGCTGTTAGTAACCAATACTCACTTATCACAACAGCGCCACAGCTGACACTGTCGAAACCTTTTTGTTTGAGTGCAGCTTGCCAAGGGATCAGTTGTGAATCATAAAGGGTAGCATCGGTACCATTAATGGCCTTGGCTGTTGCTTGCGCATTAACTGGTGTATTCGCTAACGCAGATGATTGGTAGCTAAAAGCAGCAAAAATACCGACTAAGTACGTTAATTTTTTTAGCCATAAATGCAATGTCATGTGCAGCTCCATCTTGAACTGTTGTTTATTAAAGCGTAGCTACAACTGTTTAAAAAATTACTAGTAGTGTGTCATTTATCGCAAAAAAATGAATTTGTATTATTTTCGATACATAATAGTGATAACTGAACTCCAGAAAAATTTTGCTGATGAATTTAGAATCTACGATATATTTTCATTATCTGGATTGAGTTATGTTTAAATCATGTATTGGTTTTGGTATTGCAGGTAACTTTGCTGGGCATTTAGAACAAGCGGGTGAAGCGAGGGATTTTTTAGATATAGAAGTAAAAGAAGAAGTTCAACCCAAAGGCATTTTTCCTTTTTATGTGCCTTCTAATACAAATTCATTCTTAACGGTATACCCACTTTCATCTACGCGCATTACGCCATCAAACAACGCTGATAATTTACAGATTGAGCCCGAAGTTGCGCTTATTTGTGATATTAAATATCAACAAAAAAGTACTGGTGAAATCAATGTTGTTAGTTTAATTCCACGTCAGTTTGCAGCGTATAATGATTGTTCTATTAGAAAGCCTGATGCGAATAAAATTAGTGAGAAAAAGAATTGGGGAGCAAACAGTAAAGGGATTTCAGAAACCTTGATTGATATCGACCATTTCCAAACTGGTGGGATATTAGATCGTTTCCGTATCGCAAGTTTTCATCGTTCTAATGGTCAACTTCATTGCTATGGTGAAGATAGCCCAGTAGTTGGATATAGCTACTTTCACCAAAAGCTGCTTGATTGGGTTATTGAACGTATGAATCACCAGCAGGATATTGGGCCAACTGAAAATATTAACGCGCTACTAAATCAAGCTGATCACCCAAAGCAAGCCATTATTAGTATTGGTGCAACTCGCTATACACCATACGGAGAAACACACTTCTTACAACCAGGCGATGCCAGTATTGTGGTTGTATATGATGGCATTTTATATAGTAGTGCAGATGTACTGCGTATGGCTGAAAACAATGATTGGCAAAGTAATGGGCTATCTGTATTGGTACAAACTGTTGATTAAGTAGTAAGATCAATTTGGTTAATAGCATAAACAAAGGATCCGTCATGTCGACATCAGTACCACATCAAGACTTAGTTTCAGTGCAATGGTTACATCAAGCATTAGCGAATAATGCACAGAGCAATCTTGTCGTATTAGATGCTACGTCTTTTATGCCTGGCGTTGATCGCTCTCCAGAGCAAGAGCTGATTGAACAACGTATTCCACGTGCACGCTTTTTTGATTTTAATAACAAGCTAGCCGATCCAGATACCGATTTACCGCATATGTTACCGTCGGCTGAGCAGTTCTCACTCGAGGTAAGCAAACTAGGTATTAGTAATAATACCCATGTTGTGATTTACGATAGCTTAGGCATGTTTTCAGCGCCACGTGGCTGGTGGATGTTTAAAACGATGGGACACAATAATGTTTCTGTTTTAGATGGTGGGTTACCTGCATGGATAGAAGCTGGGCTTGAACTCGAATCAGGTGAACTAGAAAATATAATCCCAATGGATTTTAACGCCCAGTTACAATCAGAATGGGTGATAGATGCTAAACACCTTAATGAATTACTCACTGATAAAAATGTTGCTGTGATTGATGCAAGGCCACGTGCACGCTTCTTGGGCTCAGTGAAAGAGCCACGTGAGGGCATTCGAAGTGGTCATATGCCTAATGCAAAAAATCTACCGTTTGGTGAATTGCTTGATAATGGCCACTTTATTGCGCTAGCAGAGATAAAAGCCAAGTTTGATGCGTTATCAACACCAGAACAGCGTTTAATTTTTAGCTGTGGCTCAGGTGTGACAGCATGCATTTTAGCTTTAGCTGCAAATTTGATTGGCCGTAAAGCGCTCACTGTTTATGACGGTTCGTGGACAGAATGGGGTGCAACTGAGTGTTACCCCGTTGTTAAATAAATATCGTTAAAATAGAAATATAAAGGCGAGCAGTGTAATAGCATGATAATTAATACTGCCGCCTTATTTCTATTGGTTATTAAGGTGAGGTATTTAATTTGTAACGATCAGGCTTTCTCATCAATAGCAACATAGCCCTTATCTTTGATAATACTTTGCGCTTGGTTAGAAAGGACAAATTTAATAAATTGTTGCGCATCATTGGCTAAGCCTTTTTGTTTAAACATCAACAAAAACGGTCGAGCAATTTTATATTCGCCTGATTCAATATTGGCAGCAGTCGGTAAAACATTATCGTACGAGAGAGCCTTGACTGAATCATCAACAGAGCCAAGAGAGACATAGCCAATTGCATGTTTATTACGTGAAACTAAACTTTTCACCATGCCATTGGTACTTACCACCAGTACGCGTGGGCTGATATTAGAAACAGTAAAGCCAGAAACTTGTTTGGTTAACCCAAAAAAGTGTTCAAATGAAAAACGAGAGCCTGATGCATTTTCACGGCTCACGACTGCCATATCTAAATCTTTACCGTTAATTGATTTCCAGTTAGTGATTTTACCTTGGTAAATAGCAATAAGTTGCTCACGCGTCAGATTTGTTACCGGATTCGCTTTATTTACTACAAGCGCAATACCATCATAAGCAATAGTAATGGCTTTATAGTTATTATCTAATTCAGCACGAGAAATGACACGGGAGCTCATACCTATTTCAGCGGCACCTTGCTTAACAGCATTAATACCCGCGGTTGAACCGATACCTTGAACTTCAATTGTGGTGTCTTTATGCGTTGACGAGTAGGTATCTGCAAGCACATCCATAATGTGACTTACCGATGTAGATCCAACAACGGTGACTGTTTCTTTTGCTTGTACATTGAATGATATACATACGCCTAATGCGAGTAAGCGAATTACGGTTTTAAGCATTTTTTACTCCATGAGCTTCATTATTTCGAGCGTATGTTATTACGATAGTGTGACAGGTTTGTGAATCTCATAACTAAAAGTCATGTGTTGGCGAGTTAATAGTAACTAGAAATAGTCACTGTAAAAGGTTAATGCCATGAGAGTATATAGTTAATATCATTGCCAATATAAGATAAAATTTTGAATCAACTTAGTAAAATGCTAAAGTCGATTAACAGATGTAACATTAAGTGTAGGGATTTACATTTAATGATTGAGGTAGGCGCCGTACAGCGTTAGTAGGAAATACACAAGGTTGGTTATATGCTTAAAATGGCAACAACAGCAACATCACCGAATAAAGCAATTTTATCTGAACGGATTCAAAAATTGATTAAAGGGCTTTCTAATGGCGTTTATGAACGTGAGGAAGTGATTAAGCTGTGTTTGCTTGCGGCATTAGCAGGAGAGAGTGTTTTTCTTTTAGGGCCACCAGGGATCGCAAAAAGTTTAATTGCAAAACGATTAATTCAGGCTTTTGATGATAGCAAATTTTTTGATTACTTGATGACGCGTTTTTCAACACCTGAAGAGGTGTTTGGACCTTTATCTATTCAAGAGTTAAAAGACAATGGTAAATATGTCCGTTTAATTGATGGTTACTTACCGACAGCACAAGTGGTTTTTCTTGATGAAATTTGGAAAGCCGGCCCTGCTATTCTAAATACGTTATTAACAGTGGTTAATGAACGTACATTCAAAAATGGTCAAGACATACTACCTGTACCTATGCGCTTGTTGATCACCGCATCTAACGAGTTACCTGATGAAGATAGTGGCCTTGATGCTTTATATGATCGAATGCTCGTTCGTGTATTCGTTAATCGTATTCAAGAGAAAAAGAACTTTAAAGCCCTATTGATGGGGGAAGGGCCAACACTACAAGAAATAGATCCAAGTCTCACTATTAAAGATGAAGAGTATGTTAACTGGCAGCAGCATATTGATGAGATCCAATTAAGTGAAGAGACCTTTGAACAAATCTTTAAGCTTAAATCAATGGTTGAAGAGCATGTTAATCAAACCGATGTGATTGATAGTGACAGTGAGTTGTATATCTCTGATCGACGTTGGAAAAAGTCGGTACGGCTATTAAAAGCCAGCGCGTTTTTTAATGGTCGTAGTGAAATCAACCCACTTGATTTGTTACTGTTGCAAGATTGCTTATGGCATAGCCCAGAATCGCGTAATGTTATTTGTAATATCATTAATACATTCGCGACAGAACATGCCTTTAATCAGACTCACTCAAGTTTAGACGCTAATGAAGCAGAAACTATCATCAATAAGATTAACAATGATGTCGTTGAAAAATTGGCTGTGCCTTTTACTAAAGAAAGCACTATGCGTAAAGAGTGGTTTAAATATAACTTTGCGACAGCCGCAAGATTTAACGTTAACAACAACCCTCGTATGATCAAATTGGTGATGCTACAGCAAAATCCATCAGTCTCGGAACAAGAGCCGGGTGATAGCCGATGGGTATACGTAGATGGTGATGAGTTTGATAAGAAAATTAGGACGGGTAAATGTGATATTTATGGTTTTGTAAATAAGAACACGCATTTGTGTCGCTTACAATTTGAAATTGATGCGCAAAACCGCCTAACCATTAAAGATATTGCTAATCGCTCGGTATTAGTAGGCATTGCAGGTAATAAAGGTATCACTGAAACTCAGCAACAAACATGGCAAGACGGTGTTGACGGTGCCATGGCAAAAATAGTTGATGCAGAGCATAACATTAAAAAGTCACGTGCAAGTTTCCACGGAGCATTACCGCATAACTTTATCAATGATGCTTTTCCTGCACTGATTGAACAAAGTCTATGTGATGCTGCAGATAAAGTGGCAGAGCTTAAAGGGCTTGTCGAAAAGAGTGCATTTCGCATTACCCATCTTTCTGAGTATTTTGCCAAATAATGCTTGTTGTTAAGCAGTTTATCGTTAGGTGTAATCAACACCTAACGGTAGGCACGAAAAAGGAGAATCGCGTATGCCAGTCTCTGAAGGATTAAACTTCGCATTGATGCTTGCTGAATCAGGCGTTATTGATAGTGCTGTTCATGAAGTCATGGTACGTCCGCAGTTATTAATGGCGGCAGAATCTAGCCCTGGTGTTAAAACGGCGATGAAAAACCAAGTCATGAAATGGCGAGGGCAAATGATCCGTCAAACCGCTAAGGGAACGGTAGTAGAACGGTTTCATGACGAAATAGAGCTTTATCAACAAGTCTGTAAATGGGATCAAGATTATTTTATCGAGCATGCTGATGACGTCGTAAAAAAGCTGGAAGGGCAGTCTTCGTTTTATTTCAAAGCAAAAAATCTTGTAGCCAAAGAACACCAGAAACATAACCCGATGTTACAACGATTCTTTTGTGACAAGTGGTATGAGTATATTGCTTATGCCTTAAAAGAAGCGCAAGAATCGGAAATTGAAGAAAATAAAGAAGATTTGTTGAAAGACTTGTATCAGCGTATTGAAACGTTAAAGCAAGTGGAAGAAGTAACTGAAGCTGGAGATGAGAAAAAGGCCGGTCGTTTATGGGATATGGCAAAAGCGAAATTGACGCAGACTGATGTCGATGTCATGAAGAAAATTGCTAAGTTTTTAAAAAACAATAACGGCTTGCAAGATATTGCTGAGAAGTTAGGGCGTATGGCCAGTGAAGTCGATGATCCTAATAAAGAGCGCGTAAAAGCAGAAGAACTTAAGCTGGTGGAAGAGAAAAGTGACAATGTCACTGATGATATTGTTGGGATCCATGAAAGTGACGATCTCGCCAAACTCTTACCTAATGAAGCAATGTTTTTAGCCTATCCTGAATTAGAAGTGGTGTTCTATAAACACTTAGCCGATAAACGCTTAATGAATTACCGTATGCAAGGTACGCAGCGTAAACTACGTAAGGTAAAAGCGTATAAGCGACAAACTAAACAGGTAGATCAAGATAAAGGCCCATTTATTGTTTGTATTGATGCTTCAGGTTCTATGTCGGGTTTCCCTGAAAATTGTGCCAAAGCACTGGCTTATGGCTTAATGCAAATAGCACTTGCTGATGAACGTGATTGTTATGTCATTATGTTTTCAACTCAACAGATTACGTACGAGTTGACGAAGCAAGATGGGTTAAGCGAAGTGGTTAACTTTTTATCTTATTCATTTCATGGCGGTACGGATCTTGGTCCTGTATTAGATCAATCGATTGATTTGATGAGTGACGGTAAATATAAAAACGCTGATCTCGTGGTGCTATCTGACTTTATTGCGCCTAGCCAGCCTGAGGCTATGTTAAGCCGAGTAGAAAAACTGAAAGCCCAGAAGAACCGTTTTCATGCCGTTAACCTGTCAAAATACGGCAATCCAGAACTTTTAGAGATGTTCGATCATTGTTGGTCTTATCACCCTTCTAAATTAAGTCAACTAGGTAAATTATTCCGTATTCGTTAATGTTTACATTATTCGCGCTATAGCTTAATCCTGTAACGCTATAGCGCAAATATCTGTTTTTTCTTTTTATGTTCTGCGCTATTTGATTTTAAAGTATTCAAGCAATGCATTACGCCATTCATTACTCTGCCTAAATTGTAGTAATTCTCGGTTTACTGATTCTTCGTAAGGGCTTTGCTCTATTAACGCGATACCATAATTTTGCTTTTCAAATTGATAAGGTAAGACAGTTAATTTTTCATATTTACCGTTTTGTTTTGCGATCTTTAGTTCATATTTTATTATTGCATCATCATTCACGGCAGCATCGATTTCACCACGTTCTAAAGCATCCAACATTTCAACGACTGTGTCGTATTGACGATGGGCAATACTGTGACGAGTTAAAAATTGCGACGACGTTGAAGCGGTCTTTGCGCCAGTATTAACATTCGCTAAATCGTTGGGGCTTTTTATATCGCTATTAATTAATCCGATAGTAAATGTACTGGCTAAAACTGCGGTGATACTGGCAATAAACAGGGTTGTGAAAACCGCCAGTGCAACGGTTAGTACTCGTCCTGTTAGCGTTTTAAATTCGTAATAATTAAAAGGTCCTTTGGTAATAAATAACAACCCTAGAATAAAACCTTCAATTAATTGCGCGGGTCTTGAACGCATCGAGTAAAGCTTGTCATTAACACGGTGCTCTAATAAATAATAGAGGCCACCGATAATTGCCGCAGCCGTGACAAAAATAGCAATAATGGTTAAGAGATGTCTGTTAGTTATAATACTTTTAAATGTATCGAAATGACTGGCTGATTTAACAACAATTGCAAGATGCGTTTCGTAAAAAGAGTGCGAAAAATCAATGATTTGCTCTCGTTCTGGTGTGATCGATAAACACGATAACCCAATATCGATTTCTTTTGCCGCAACCGCTTGTAATAGATCTTTTAAAGGGTAATTTTTGAAGGTGTAAGGGATCTCCAACTTTTCAGCTATTTGCTGCCATAGTAAAATACTTAATCCTGTATATTCACCAAATTGATCTTGCATAACAAAAGGAGGGCAAATATAAGTGCCGATGACCAGTTCCTTGTTGCTTAACGCAGCCGTTGTCAGTTCATGTGATGTATCAACAGCTTGATGGTTTGACTTTGAGGTATCCGTTATTGCTGTCACTGGTGTATTTGCGATGGCGATATGTGAATAACTTCCCGCAAAAATAACGATTAATAGCACGAGTAAAGGCAGGTGAGGGTACTTAGCGAGGCGTGGAGAACAGTAAATAACAAAAGTATTTTCTTGCGACATTATTAACTATCCTTTTGTTGTTTTTATTATTAAGTATAAATCCTTTCTCTTGTTTTGATTTTTGTACTGATGCGATATTGGACTTAAAAATGACAAATAAGCAGTGGTAAGAGCTGATAATTTGTATTTTAGAACTAAACAACACGTCAAATTATTAAGATATAGCAATAATAAGTGGACGATTTAGCCATTTATTTAATCATTAACACCTTAAACACTAAGTTTATCATCGATAAGCATGTACAATGCTGCGCTTTGATAAGATCCAATTCTGCGAGAAGCAAAGATGACCCAAAAGAAAAACGCACAGCCTAAGCAAGGCTTACACCCACGTAACCCACATCGTGCGCGTTATGATTTTGCGACACTAATTAAAGCAACCCCAGAGTTAGATCAGCATGTTAGCGAAAATGCTTATGGTGATCTTTCTGTAAACTTCTCCGATCCACTCGCAGTTAAAACATTAAACAAAGCGTTATTAAAGCATTTTTATCAAGTGGATCATTGGGATATTCCTGCTGGTTTTTTATGTCCTCCAATTCCTGGTCGTGCCGACTATTTGCATTACATTGCTGATTTATTAGCGCAATCTAACGAAGGGGCGATTCCTCAAGGTAAAGGTATTCGTGGTTTAGACATTGGTATCGGTGCAAACTGCGTCTACCCAATTATTGGACATCGTGTTTATGGCTGGCAATTTGTTGGTTCAGAGATCGATCCTCTTGCTGTGAAATCAGCAAAATTCATTGCAGGTAACAATCCACGTTTAAAAGGCGCTATTCAAATTCGTCTACAAAAGAATGCTGATAATATCTTTACAGATACGATCAATGATGAAGAAGTGTTTGATTTTACGTTATGTAATCCGCCATTCCATAGCTCTGAAGAAGAAGCAATGGCAGGTTCTGAACGAAAAGTTCGTAACCTTGCAGCAAATGCGAATAAGAAACAACAAGCTCGTTCTCGCGGTAAAGTATCGCCTGCTTTTAATAATGCGAAGTCATCAACAACACCTGTATTAAACTTTGGTGGTCAAAAAGCTGAATTGTGGTGTAAAGGCGGTGAAGTCGGTTTTATCAAAAAAATGATCAATCAAAGTGCAAGTAAGTCTACACAGTGCTTCTGGTTTACAACCTTAGTATCGAAGAAAGAAAACTTAGGTGTACTTTACAAGCAACTTGAGAAAGTGGGTGCGGTTTCGGTAAAAACTATTGAAATGTCACAAGGTCAAAAGATCTCACGTCTTATTGCTTGGACGTTCTTAAACGAAGAACAGCAACAAGAATGGCGCCAAGAGCGCTGGAGCTAATTTAGCTTTTGCTATAAATAAGCGATGTATTTATCAATACATCGCTTTATGATTGGTTCTCATTAATATCCAAAGATTACACAGAATTAGAATCATAGAACATACCACTATGTTAATTTAATGTTGCTTCCTCTAGCAGTCCAATAAGCTCACTCTCTGTTTGCGGTATTCTTGCCAATTCTAATAGAGGAGAATCACCTCCTTTCAGCATATAAGCCGTATTTGTGCAGTGATCATGATGGAACCATTTACCGTTAATACAAAGATCGGTATAGCATCTTTTATCTTTTCTTAATTTCATACCACCTCCTGTTAACAATAAGTTAACAATAAGCTTCTTTCCAAATCATCATGATGATTTAGATCAAGTTAAGGTATTGTTAATTAAATATTAACGATAAGTGTGTTTTAAGCCTTATAGGCGCTCTCATTCGTCATCACAATACTTATACAATAAAAAAAACTTGTACAAGGTGATCTATTTGTCTACATTGATTGTACAACAAGAAATAACTGTACAACTTTGGAGGCGAGTATGGGTATCCCTGTAGGAATCAGTTCATGTGTATTAGGCGAGAAAGTACGCTTTGATGGCGGGCATAAACGTAATCGTTTTGTAGCAGAAGACTTAGCTGAATACTTCAGCTTTAGAGCGGTATGTCCTGAAATGGCTATTGGGATGTCTACGCCGCGTCCGGTGATTCGTTTACAAGATAATGGCATTGAAGTACGGCTTGTTGATAGTAAAGATAATGCTATTGATCACACTGATAAAATGAAGGCGTTCGCCGATGAAATTATACCTAGTTTTGAGTGGTTACGTGGCTATGTGGTGTGCGCTAAATCACCTTCTTGTGGTATGGAACGAGTTAAATTGTATTTAGAAAATGGTAACTCAGTACCAGGCGGATCTGTTGGTGTCTATACCAAGCGTCTAATGGAAGCAATGCCATGGTTACCTATTGAAGAAGATGGCCGACTATGTGATCCAGTACTGCGAGAGAATTTTATCTTCCGTGTTTATGCACTTGATGATCTCTATCGTAGTGTTGACGGTGGTATTACTCGAGGAAAAATCATTAAGTTTCATTCTCGTTACAAACTTTGCTTAATGGCACATCATCAAGAGTCTTATCGTTCGCTTGGACGCTTAGTATCGAAAATTCATGAGTGGGATGATTTAATTGAGTTCTTCTTAACTTATCGTCAGCAATTTATGGACGCTCTGAAAAACCGTGCAAGCCGTAAAAATAACACCAACGTGTTAATGCATATTCAAGGTTACTTTAAACGTGATTTAGATAAGGATCAAAAAGCAGAGTTACGTGATGTAATTATGCGCTATCGTGAGGGAAATATTCCTTTAATTGCCCCGCTAACACTTATTAATCATCACTTAACAGTAAACCCTGATGAATATCTTGCAACGCAAGCATATTTATCTCCTTACCCTGAAAAACTAAAGCTTCGTTTCTCATTGTAATAATGAAATTAAGGGTAAATATAGTGAATCAATTCAACCCTAAAAAGTTGTTAAACAGTAAGTGGACTGCTGCAGTCACTAAAAATAAAGAAAAACATTTTATTATTACTGAACTTGAAATTAACGAAGAAGGTAAAGTTCTGTATTGCACGATGGAAGCAATAATGTCTAAACGTGAATTTATGATCATTTGGCAAGATTTAAGAAATACTTCGTTATGGCATCAAGGGTGGAAATAATGCAAGTATTGTTATTAATAAAAAGATATAACCATTCATCATTGAATGATTACTTTTAATATTAACAAAAATTATTTTCACCTTAAGCATAAGAAGGTATTGTTGTTAAGTGTCACGGAGTATTTATGGCGATTATAGTAGGAATAAGTGGTTGCCTTTTAGGACAACAAGTACGTTTTGACGGTGGTCATAAGCGTTTCAAATTCGCAGACGAAGAGTTAAGTGATTATTTTGAGTTCAAGCCTATTTGTCCAGAGGTTGGCATAGGCATGACAATCCCACGTCCAGTTATTCGTTTATTGGATAACAGCATTGATATTCGTTTAGTTGATAGTAAAGATAATACACTTGATTATACTGACAAAATGAATGAATTTACTGATAATGTTTTACCTTCATTAGAAACATTGTGTGGTTACATTGTATGTGCCAAATCGCCTTCTTGCGGTATGGAGCGAGTTAAACTTTATCTTGATAATGGTCACTCAGTACCTGGCGGTTCTGTTGGTATTTATACTAAACGCCTTATGCAGAAAATGCCTTGGTTACCGATTGAAGAAGATGGTCGCTTATGTGATCCGGTATTAAGGGAGAACTTTGTTTTTCGGGTTTATGCACTTAATGATTTATATGAGAGTGTTAAAGGTGAGGACGGAATTACTAGTAATAAATTAATGAAATTCCATGCTCGTTATAAATTAGCGTTGATGGCAAGCCACCCAGCAACGTACCGTAAGCTTGGTCAGTTATTAGCTAAAAGTCATCAATGGAACGATATTAATGCGTTCTTTGTAGAGTATCGTCAATTATTAATGGACGGTTTAAAGCATCGTTCAAATTGCAAAACGAATACGAATGTACTGCTACATATTCAAGGTTACTTTAAACGTAATTTAGATAAACAACAAAAAGCAGAATTACGCGATGTTATTATGCGCTATCGTGAAGGTAACCTGCCATTAATCGCACCGTTAACACTCATCAATCATCATTTAGCATTAAACCCTAATGAGTATTTATCAAAACAAGCTTATTTAGCGCCTTATCCTGAAGCATTGAAGTTACGTTATTCATTATAAATACGTATTGTGGTTTTTAAGATATAAACGCCATATGTTGAACTAAAATAACCATTAGGCTACATCAATAGATTATTAAATGTAGTCTGTATACTTATTATTCTCTTCAATTATTCAAGGTAGAAAAATGAAAGACGAAACGCTATCCATTCACAGTGGTTACGAAACCGATCCGACAACTAAATCAGTCGCAACACCAATTTATCAAACGGTAGCCTACGAGTTTGATGATGCACAGCACGGTGCTGATCTTTTTAATCTTGAAGTGCCGGGCAATATTTATACCCGTATCATGAACCCGACCAATGACGTATTAGAAAAACGTATGTCTGCGCTTGAAGGAGGTATTGCGGGTTTAGTGGTCAGTGCTGGAAGCGCGGCGATTAACTATGCGATTCTAACCCTAGCTCAAGCAGGGGATAATATTGTATCAACACCACAACTTTATGGCGGAACCTATACGTTATTTGCTCATATGTTACCAAGCCAAGGGATTGAAGTTCGGTTTGCAAAAGATGATAAACCAGAATCTATGGCTGCGTTAATCGATGAAAAGACCAAGGCGGTCTATTGTGAAAGTATTGGTAATCCTAGTGGTAACATCATTGATCTCGAAAGAGTATCTCAGTTAGCACATGATAAAGGCGTACCTGTTATCGTCGACAACACTGTTGCAACACCTGTGCTATGTAAACCAATTGAATTTGGCGCTGATATTGTTGTTCACTCATTGACTAAATATGTGGGCGGACATGGAACAACATTAGGTGGCGTTATTGTTGATTCAGGGAAATTTCCATGGACACAGTACAAAGATAGATTCCCTGTATTTAGCCAACCAGAACCGTCTTATCATGGTGTTGTATATAATGAAGCGTTTGGTGAAGCGGCATTTATTGGTAGAGCGCGAACTGTGCCACTAAGAAATACAGGTGCTGCGCTGTCTCCGATGAATGCGTTTATGCTGATGCAAGGTTTGGAAACCTTACCATTACGCATGGAGAGACATACTGAAAATGCACTTAAAGTTGCACAATATCTCGCTAACCATGACCAAGTTAGTTGGGTTAACTATGCTGGTCTTCCTGATTCGGATTATTACGAGTTATCACAAAAATATACCAAGGGTAAACCCTCTGCTATCTTGTCGTTCGGACTGAAAAATGGTTATGAAGCAGGTGTTCGTTTTTATGATGCACTCGGTTTGTTTAAACGGTTAGTGAATATTGGTGATGCTAAATCACTGGCTTGTCATCCTGCCTCAACCACACATCGACAAATGACACCAGAAGAACAGAGCCAAGCTGGTGTTCATCCTGAAATGATAAGACTTTCTATCGGCATTGAACATATTGATGACATCATTGCTGATTTAGAACAAGCACTTAACGCATAGCGTTTTTCAATGTGGCAATCATTATTTTGATTGCCACAATACTTAGCTTATTTCTAATTACTACTCACCACCTCTTTTTTTGATGTGATACAACTCTAACTTCAATCTTGTACAAGGTTAAATCATTGTACAAGTTGGAGGTTTAACACTATAGTTATACATGAAAGAGCAGTTGTACAAGTTTGTATTGTTATGTTCTTAAACTAATTATGAAATTACGAATGAAGGTAATAATTTGAACGTTGAAATTAAGTTGTATTCAATTAGTGAAGTATCTGAAGCTACGGGTGTTAACTCTGTAACCTTACGTGCTTGGCAACGCAGATATGGTTTATTAGTTCCTCAACGAACACCTAAAGGTCACCGTCTTTATACCGATAGCGATATTGCTAAAATTCATGAAATTTTAACTTGGTTAGCCAAAGGAGTATCAATTGGTAAGGTTAAACCTTTATTAGAAGGTACTGCTGAACATCATGAATTAAATGTTGAAAAAATAGAAATGGTTGACGAAACCATCTGTTTAATTGAGCAGGGTAAAGCACAACAAATAGAAAAACGCGTACGTGAAGCATTAAAACTTTATCCATTTAATGTTTTAGAAGAGCAATTTTTAAAGCCAATTGAGCAACATATAACACGCAGTGATAATCCATTAAAAACATTACAAAAAAGTGTGTGGAACTCAGCACTTACTCAATGTTTTATTCCTGTATTAGCGAAAGTTAATTCAGATAAAAATCCCCCAAGTCTCGTGTTAAGTTTTTCATCTTCAGATAATCACTTTGTGTGGCAACAGGCCTTAAAATTAGCGTATGAAGGTTATTACGCGATTGTTTTATCTGATTTATTAGGAAAAGTAACAGGATTGTCAGCATTTATAACAGAGCATGACATTAACCACGTCTATATCGTTGGAGAAAACAAACTTGATAATAAGCAGTTAGCTGATATTGAAATAATAGAAAAAGAAAGCAATGTTCAAGTTTCTTTCATTGGAAGCATAAAAATGATCCACAAGCAGTAGAAGTAAAAAGATCCACCAGCATTATTATTTTAATAAGCTAATAGGAGTGATGATGACAAATAAAACAGTAAAAGAGCAGCACGTTATTATTTGGTTTCGTTCAGATTTACGTGTTGTTGATAATACAGCATTAAATCATGCAATCGATAGTGGACTTCCTATTATCGCACTCTTTATTGCAACGCCTATGCAGTGGCACCAACATAATATGGCGGCAGTTCAAGTAGACTTTGTTCATCGTCGGTTACAAGTATTAAAGCAACAGTTGGCTAAACAAAATATTCCTTTGCAAGTTATTGAAGTTAATGACTTCTCAGAATCGGTTAAAGTTATTGAGCAAGTTTGTTTTGATTATAATGCTGTGCATGTTTTTGCGAATAAACAATATCCAATTAATGAGCATAAACGTGATATAGCTGTAGGGGAATTGCTTGCAAAAAATAGTATAAAATTCAGTATTTTTGATGATAATTATATTTTGCAGCCTGAAATGGTTTTGACCCGTGATGGGGAATTATTCAAAGTTTTCACCCCATTTAGAAATGCATGGATCAAGCGTTTCTTATTATCACCTAGTTACCCTGTAACAAATAAGGGTGACACTGTAACTAGTGACGTGGTGATTAAGTTATTGTCTGCCTGTCATCAAATCAAAGCTTTCAACTATCCGATTATCGATAGTGTGTTATGGCCAGTAGATGAAGAAACTATTGCACAAAGATTAGAAACGTTTTGTGAAACTAAAGCCGAATCATATCACCAAAACAGAGATTTTCCCGCGATTGATGGCACTAGTTGTTTATCCCCATATCTTGCTATTGGGGCGCTTTCAACTAGGCAGTGTCTGCATCAGCTATTGCAGCACTTTCCAAATGCATTAGAAATTAATAAGGATGATGGCGCTTTTACATGGTTGAACGAGATTGTTTGGCGTGAGTTTTATGGTCATTTACTTCATCGCTACCCTGAATTAAGCCAACATCAGCCATTTCAAAAGTTTACTCAGTTTGTCAAATGGAAAGATGACGCAACATTACTTAAAGCATGGCAAGAAGGAAAAACGGGGTTTCCTATTGTCGATGCCGCTATGAGGCAATTACGTGCAACAGGTTGGATGCATAATCGTTTACGTATGATCACTGCAAGTTTTC
Organism: Photobacterium sp. GB-72; assembly: GCF_003026095.1. NCBI lineage: Bacteria > Pseudomonadati > Pseudomonadota > Gammaproteobacteria > Vibrionales > Vibrionaceae > Photobacterium > Photobacterium sp. GB-72. The sequence continues at coordinate 131,998 of NZ_PYNV01000011.1, forward strand.
TAACGAAAGACTTGTTATGTGATTGGCGTGTCGGTGAGCAGTGGTTTATGCAGCACCTCATTGATGGTGATTTCGCTTCCAATAACGGAGGTTGGCAATGGGCCGCATCAACAGGTACCGATGCACAACCTTATTTCAGAGTATTTAATCCAACACTACAAGGGCAACGATTTGATCCAAAAGGTGATTTCATCCGTACATGGGTTAAGGAATTAGAACATGTTCCGGATAAATACATACACACGCCGCATCAATGGGCGAGTGCAGAATCACTGAATTATCCATTGCCAATTGTCGATCATAAGGAAGCCCGTCTAGTCGCAATTGAGTCTTTTAAACAAGCAAAGGCTTATATGGATATTCATCAATAACACTGGTGGAGGAATAAATAATGGACGCAGTGATAAACCCTGCATTAATTAAGTTTTTTAATGTGTATGGACAACTAGGAAAGGACAACCTCTCTCAACTGTCTGACGTTTATCATCATTTAGTTATTTTTGAAGATCCTGCACATAAAATTGAAGGTTTTAGTGCTTTAGAAGCTTACTTTTTTAACCTTTATCAAAATATAAATAGCTGTCGATTTATTATTAATAGCTATGTAGAAGATGATCATGAAGCGTTTGTTCAATGGACAATGCACTTTTCACATCCTCGATTACAAAATGGCAAAGAACGTAGTTTAGAAGGCTGTACTCAGCTGAAATTTGAACAAGATAAAGTGATTTATCATCGTGATTATTTCGATATGGGGGAAATGATTTATGAAGGTCTACCCATGTTTGGACGCATTATTCGACACATTAAATCAAGGTTAGGGCAATGAATCAGGTATTGATCACAGGTGCTAGTTCAGGGATTGGCAAACAGCTTGCATGTGATTATGCAGATGACGGGTGGCGTGTTATTGCTTGCGGTCAAAATGCGCAGCGTTTAAATGAATTAGAAGAAGAACATCAAGCGATAAAAACATTACGTTTCGATGTAACAGATTTTGAAAGCACACTATCAGCGCTTACATCCTTAGAGACTCTACCAGAGTTAATTATTTTAAATGCCGGCACGTGTGAATACATTGATGAAGGAAAAATTGATACAGCATTAGTTAAACGCGTTTTTGATGTCAATGTTTACGGAGTTCTCCATTGCATAGAAGCCTTACAAGCGCGATTTAATGAAAAAACGCATTTAGTCATTATCAGTTCTTCTGCCAGTTTCGTTGCTTTACCACGTGCAGAAGCCTATGGCGCTTCTAAGGCTGCAATGAGTTATATCACTCAAGCACTTGCTGTTGATCTCGCTTATTTGAATATGAAAATTACGTTAGTGAATCCTGGTTTTGTAAAAACGCCATTAACAGATAAAAACGATTTTACGATGCCAATGTTAGTGTCACCCGAACATGCTTCAAAAAAAATAAGATCAGGTATTGCTGCAGGAAAAAAAGAAATTAGTTTTCCTGCCACCTTTACACTGTTTCTTAAAACTATTGCGCTTTTGCCAATTACATTTCGATTGGCAGTAATTAAACGAATGACGGGGAAATCATAATGAAAATAGCCATTATAGGTTCCGGTATTTCAGGCTTGACGTCCGCTTGGTATTTACATCAAGAACACGAAGTTACTGTTTACGAGGCAAACAGTTATGTCGGTGGGCATACTGCAACGGTAGATGTCACTGTAGATAGTGGTGATTATGCCATCGATACTGGGTTTATTGTTTTTAATGATCGTACTTATCCAAACTTTGAAAATTTGCTTGAACAACTTGAAATAACAGGTAAGCCAAGCGAAATGAGCTTTAGTGTTCACAATGAGCGTACGGGGCTTGAATATAATGGGCATACTATTTCATCACTGTTTGCCCAGAAACGTAATTTATTGAACCCGGCTTTTTATCGCTTTTTGTATGAGATCACCCAGTTTAATAAGCTTGCTAAAAAGGTTGTAGGTGATAGTGAGTTAATGAATCAAACGCTAGGTGATTTTTTAACTCAGCATCAGTTTAGTGATTACTTTGCTGAAAATTATATCTTACCGATGGGGGCTGCTATTTGGTCTTCAACGTTATCTGATATGAGACGTTTTCCCTTAGCTTTCTTTCTGCGTTTTTTCTTAAACCATGGTTTGTTAGACATAACTAATCGTCCACAGTGGCGTGTAATACCGGGTGGTTCTCGTGAATATGTTAGAAAAATGATGTCTTATATCGGAGATTGTATTCAACTAAATAGCCCTGTCTCTTCGGTGAAGCGTAGTAAAGGCAAGGTAATTGTTACGGTTAATACTAAGCAAGAAGAATTTGATCAAGTGATTTTCGCTTGTCATAGTGATCAAGCGTTAAAAATGCTGTCTGATGCAACATCAGAAGAAAACTACGTGTTATCAGATATTCATTATCAAGAAAACGAAGTGGTTCTTCATACCGATACTTCGTTATTACCAAAACGTCAGGCTGCATGGGCATCTTGGAATTATTCGTTACCTAAATCTCGTGATGCTCGAGAACGTAACTTAGCGTCACTGACTTATAACATGAATATACTTCAAGGCATTCTAGCTCCTGAAACATTTTGTGTAACCCTTAACCAAACTGAATCGATAGATAAAGACAAAATACTGCGCAAATTTGTTTATTCTCATCCTGTTTTCAATACTCAAAGTATTGCGGCTCAGCAGAAACGTCATTTAATAAATGGACAAAATCAAACATGGTTCTGTGGTGCGTATTGGTATAACGGTTTTCATGAAGACGGGGTACGTAGCGCGTTAGACGTTGTCGAAGCAATAAAAATGCAATCATTGACGCAATCAGAAGATGAAATGGTAACAGCGAAATCTCTGAATGTTTCTAATGAACCATCATATAACTGTGTCATACGAAGTTATTAGTATGGGGAAAGATAATCAGCTTAAAAGCGGCATTTTTCAGGGATGGGTTAGGCATCGACGCTTTACACCAGTGGATCATAGATTCACATATTCTATGTTTATGCCCCATATCCACTTAAATGAATTAGATCAGTTGGATAAACAAGTAAAAGGCTTTGGATTATCACTGTTTAATTTCGCTCGATTTCGACGTGATGATTACGTAAAAGGTGATCCTGATTTAGCACAAGCTGTAAAAGATAAGGTCTATGCGCTAACAGGTAAAATGATTGATGGCAATGTCACTATGCTATGTCACTTACGTTATTGCGGATTGTATTTCAGCCCACTTAATTTGTATTACCTCCATGATGATGAAGGTCAATGGCAATATATGTTAGCTGAAGTCAGTAATACACCTTGGAACGAACGTCATTACTATGCGATACCGGCCCCGCAATATTGGCAGGGGCGTGAATATAGTCATGATAAGGCGTTTCATGTTTCACCTTTTAACCCTATACATCAACAGTATCATTGGCGATTAACAGAGCCTGATAGCAATTTGCTGGTTAACTTGGCTGTGAGTCGATACAAAGATTGCATCTCTCCGAGCAGGTATTCGGGTGATTCGAAAAATAGCCATCAAAAAGTATTTGATGCCACCATGCAGATGCGTAAGCAAAACTTCACATCTGCAATACTTATCAAGCAATTACTGCTTACACCGATTATGACAATAAAGGTTGTTATAGGTATTTATTGGCAAGCGCTTAAATTATTTATTAAAGGCGTACCAATTTATGATCACCCAAATAACACACCGTATGAAAAAGTAAATAAACACAAGATTAAACGAGGGAATGACAATGCTTAGAAGCGACGTACAACAATCATCATCAGTTAATGTATCAGCCTCTGATCATGCATCTCGGCATATTTTATTTAAAGTATTAAAACACCTTTCTAATGCGGGCTTAAGTGTATCTGATTCAACGGAAGGCACCGTCTTCTTTGGTGACAAACAAGCACCGCTACAAGCGAGTATTAATGTCCATAACCCGCTTTTTTATAAACGCTTACTGACGGATGGCAGTATTGGTGCAGGTGAAGCGTATATGGAAGGCTGGTGGGATTCACCAAACTTAACCAATGTAGTACGGGTTTTGGCTAAGAACCTGACAACGTTAGATAAGCTTGAAGCAAAAGTGGGGTGGATGAGTCGAATCTCCGAACAGATTGGGCACTTGCTGCGTAAAAATACGATTAAGAATGCGCGCAAAAACATATCAGCACATTACGATCTTGGTAACGATCTTTATCGTCACTTTCTTGATCCTAATATGCTTTATTCTTCGGCTATTTACCTCAATAAAAATGACACGTTGGATCAAGCACAATGGAATAAGATGGATCGTTTGTGTCAGAAATTAAAATTGACTGAAGACGATCATTTACTAGAAATTGGTACTGGATGGGGCGGTATGGCGATTCATGCAGCGAAATACTACGGCTGCCGTGTTACCACTACTACGATCTCTGAGCAACAATATTTATGGGCAAAAGAGCGAGTTGAAAAAGAAGGTCTATCTAATCGTATCACCTTACTTATGGACGACTACCGCGATTTAACGGGGCAATACGATAAGTTAGTATCGGTTGAAATGATAGAAGCAGTCGGTAAGCAATACCTTAAAACCTATATTGAAAAGTGTCAGTCATTATTAAAACCAACTGGCTTAATGGCGATTCAAGCAATCACAATTGCCGATCAACGTTATGATAGTTACAGCCGCGGCGTTGATTTTATTCAAAAACACATATTCCCTGGCGGTTTCTTACCTTCAATTACCGTATTGCTTGAAAATCTAACACAGCACAGTGATTTCGTGATGCGAGATATCAAAGATATTGGCTTAGATTATGCGAAAACGCTTGAGGATTGGCATCAGCAGTTTAATGAGAATGCCGTAGCATTAGAAAAATATGGCTACGACGAAAGATTTATGAGGATGTGGCGTTTTTACTTTGCTTATTGCGAGGGGGGGTTCTTAGAGCGCACCATTAGTACTATTCAATTTGTCGCAAGTCGCCCGCAATGGAGAGAGTAAAACCATTGGCAAACAAACTAAAAGTGTTATTGGCTGGCATGGTGTTTAACTTCTATTGGTTACTCGCTGTGTGGGGGCAATATCGTTTTACTTATATCTTGGTTTTCATACTAATAGCTACATGGTTTATGGAATCTAAGGCGTGGCGTTTCTCTGTATTAGCATCGATACCCGGCATAGTGATTGATTCAATGCTCAGACATTGGCAGGTGTTTGATTTTCCAATACCGAATCGAACGCCACTTTTCTTTAATGTGGAGAGTATTGGGTTAATACCACTTTGGCTGATATTGCTTTGGTTGGGTTTCACAACTTTTGTTTGGGTTCTACGCACATCAATTAGTAGCTTTGCTACACATTGGTTGCTGGTGGCTGGCAGTTTTGGCGGTGCATTGAGTTATTGGTCTGGAATGAAATTAGGTGCGGTAATTTGGCAGCTAGAAACATTAGATACATTCTTTGTGCTAATAGTGATCTGGTTGGCTCTATCGGCGTATCTTTTATGGTTACTGCGTATTTTACATAAAGATCCAAATAATCCGACCGCACAGGAGCAATAAATGCGAACACTCGTTATCTTTTTGGGTTTATTGATATGCTCTAATGTTGCTAAAGCAGAAGCGGATTATAGCAATAAAGCGATTCAAAATAACGCTACTCTACAGTTACAGACCCTTAGTGATAAATACCCATGGTATCAGTGGAAAATAGTGGGTGAAGCAACACTTGAGTGGGGAATATGGGATATTTATCACTCAGAGCTAAAAACGCCAACAGGACGATATAAGGGGACGCAAGATGATTTAGCTTTAATTATTCTTTATCTACGTAATATCGATAAAGATGCCTTGTTGGATGCGACTGAAGAACAATGGCAACATTTAGGTTATAGCAGCCAACAGATAACACCGTGGCTAAAAACGTTATCAACCATATGGCCAGACGTTAAAAAGGGAGATAGATTAACTTTCGTTCTCCGTAATGGTGAAGGGCAGTTTTATCAACAAAGTAAACCACTAGGGAAAGTCTTATCACCATCGCTATCACAAAGCTTTATTGCTATTTGGTTATCACCAAAGACATCGTATCCGGAATTACGTCAGCAGTTAATTGGAAAATAGCGAGCATAAATTCTCTTACTCTGCATGTTAATCATTCAAAGTGAGACTATGGAATAAGGTCATGGCATGAAAAAAATAACCTCAATATTATTAGCATTAATGTTGCTTTTAACAGGGTGTACAGCGTCTATTTCTGATTATAAATCTTCACAACCCAAGTTTGATTTATTTGGTTACTTTGCTGGTAAAACAACGGCATGGGGAATGCTGCAAGATTATAAAGGTAAACAAACACGCCGATTTACGGTTGATATAGTAGGTACAGTAAAAAAGGATACATTAACCCTTGTCGAAGACTTTGTATTTGATGATGGTGAAACCCAACAGCGTATTTGGACGATAAAAAAACAAGCAGATGGACGATATACCGGAACGGCGGGTGATGTTATTGGTGAAGCACAAGGAGTTGAGGTCGGTAATGCATTGCAATGGCAATATACCTTAGCGATTCCCGTAGATGATACAGTTTATAATATTACATTTAATGACTGGATGTATCGCCAAGATGAAAAGCACATGTTCAATGTTGCAACCATGACCAAATTTGGCTTTGAAGTAGGTAAAGTGACGTTGTTTTTCCAAAAAAGATGATTAATTTAAATATGTAATACCATATTTTCTCTATCTATTTATTACGCAATAATAAGCCAGTTTGATTGACTGGCTTTTTTGATCGAATTATCACGTGATAAAGATACTATGTTATACGGTTACTATTATAGTGAGCTTTGTTTCTAATTTTTAGTCAATGAGTTTATAAATCATGAATTATAAATAGTAATTTAAAAGACATAATCAAATAACGGATTTAGGAAAATAATAATGCTTAAAAAATGGAATGAAAAATGGTTCAAACGTTGGAGCATACGGCGTGAAAAAGGGCAGTTGCATTATGTTCTTTCTCAAACAGCAATTTATGTTTTTTTCTTAATAATTGGTTTGTTTTTACAAACGTTACTTTTTTCTAATCAATCTAAATGGGATGTGTTTTTACCGAATACAGCAAAATACGCACTGTTTTGGTCTGTCATGGGCTTAATAGTAAATTACTTTGGATGGATATTTGCTGAAATTCGATATCAAAATGTGATAAAGAAAAAGAAAGAAGAAAACGGTAACCATTAAATACGAGAGATCGTTCTCTTCTAGCACATCTTTAATCAAAAGATTAAAAGCCTACATCTAAACAGGCTTTGATTTAACTAAACTCGATGCTGGTTATCAGCCAAAACCACGCGACATTGCAACGATACGTTTTAATACCCAACGGATAAGCAAAGGTGTGCGGTTATCTTTCTCATCGCGAGTATATTTAACGATTGCCAATGCCATATCGGGTTTCGCTGTTTTTCTTAGTACCTTATGAATGATCTTACGCATTGGTATTTTAGTATCAGTGATATTCGCTAAGTCACGAAACAAAGGTTCATAGCCATTTTTATATAAGAAATGTTCAATGTCTTTTGCTGGCAATACTGTCAAGCGTTCACGCTCGGGATCATCGCCAAGCATATTACGGACTTTCTCTGCATATTTCTTACCCGCTAGATCACCATCAGCCACTAAATGCCATTCAATACCGAGTATCTTTGCCAACTTGATCAATGGCTTTAATCCACTTTGCGCAAACTCAATAATTTGAATCCCTTCTGCGGCAAGGTTATAACCATTTAGGTGTGCCATTTCATTAAATAACCATACTTCCGTTTCCCCTTCAACTAACAGCCATACTCTTGCAAAGAAAGCACTCGGGCGATGCATGCGTACGTGAAAAGTGACTTTACGGGTATCATCTTTACTCAACTCCCCATTATCTACACCATATACTTCCGTTTTATATGGCTGACGTATCAACTTCTTGATCGCGGTTAACGGCGCAGAAGTTAAAAGCTCAGGGCTGTTGGTCGTTAAGATCTTTTGCATCGGCATATTTTGAATAAACGCCCATGCTTGATGGAGCATGATCGGATGCAAACGACCTTCTGGATCCTCTAAGATCATAATAGGTCGTGAAATGCGTTTTAACTCGACAGGACCCCTTGCACGAATATATTCATTCAATAACCCCATTAACAATAAACGCGCTTGCTTTGTCATGTGGGGCTGAATCAATTGATCAAACGGATTTGCATATAAACCATGTGTATTGGTTTGTTGTAATGAAGAGTAGTGTGGCGATAATGCTTTACTACGCTGGTGGGGCGCAAAGGCAAAGTAGTGATCAACTAACGATCGTAACGTAGTAATACTACTTTTAATTTCTGCTGTACTGACGTGACCGGGCTGTGTCATTAACCGTCGACAGGTATTATCTAAACGTTTTTGTACGCGAAGCTCTTGCGGCGTTTGCGTTAATGGCTGCTCATTATTACCGTCATGACGTTCTTCGTGAAGACGTCTCGAATCACGAATACGAACAATAGGGTGAAGCACCATTAGCTGTCGAATCAACTTATCCGTATCAGGATGTGAAATGCCATGACCAGTTGAATGTAAAAATTGTCTATTAGTAATGATCTTATCGTTTTCAATATGGCTGTGAATTTGATAATAAAAATGCTTTATACCGTCTTTTTCTGAGAGAAAAGGCTGAAACCCACGGTAGCGACGGGCATTATGTTCACCTTTATAATCTTCATTCCAATGTAAAACAATCTGAATTTCTGTCGCTCGCTCATTACCTAACGCATGATCGATATGGAAATCGGAAAAGTTAAACTCGTAAAACTCAGCATCTGGAGACAATGCTAAACAAAGCGCATCGAGCAAAGAGGATTTACCCCACGCATTTTCACCAATTAGGACGGTTAACTCTTTAAAAGACAAGGATAAACGCTTAATACCACGGAAACCGGATATTTCAATTCTTTCTAAATGCATAAAACTCTACAAACCTCGTTTATTCCTGTATACGATATAGTAAATCAATCGTTGACTCGCAAGAACTGATCACATATTCATAGCATGATATGCTTTAAATAGTTATATGATTTCAAACAAATAATAATAGAAGGAAGAGTTAGATGGCTAAGATAATTCACTCAATGATCCGTGTGTTAGATCTTGACGCTTCATTAAAGTTTTACAAAGAAGCATTAGATTTAGAGATTGCTGAGCGTTTAGATTTTGAAGGGTTTAGTCTGGTTTACTTACGCAACAATGAAAATGATATGGAGCTTGAGCTGACTTGGAATGAGGGAACGGAAGAACCGTATACCCATGGTACGGGTTATGGTCATATTGCTGTCGCTGTGGATGATTTAGAAGCTGAACATGCAAAATTAACGGATTGTGGTTATGCGCCTTTAGAGATTAAAGAGTTTTTCCGTGAGGGGACGTTATTAGCGAAGTTTTTCTTTGTACAAGATCCGGATGGTTACAAAATTGAGTTTTTACAACGCCATGCTCGTTATCAGTAACATTTTAGCAAAGATGATTTAATGGATAGTAAGATGATAAATAGCAATTAGTCTTACTATTCATTAAATGATCATCATGAATCATGCTATATTGATATTTATCACAGTTATTTTGTCTTATAGTGAAATCGTTTAGGCTAAATAGGTGACTTAAACTAAACATATCTCTCATTCATATGAGTCCTTCAGGGAGAGACGTAATTTTTTATGACAAAGAATAATAAAAAAGCAAAGATTACATTTGCTCATATCAATGATACGCATTCAAATTTTGAACCATCATCTATATCACTGAATTTACCTGAACACGTTTTAGATACTGAATCCTCGGTTTATGCCAGTTGTGGTGGTTTTTCTCGTATTTCATCGGCAGTAAGTGAATTAAAAGCTGAAGCCTATTTGAATCAACGTGAATTCATGTTTTTACACGCAGGTGATTGTTTCCAAGGCACGTTATATTTCTCATTATATAAAGGTATGGCTAATGCTGTACTACTAAATGCGATTGGTATTGAAGCGATGGCATTGGGAAATCATGAACTTGATATGGGTAACGACTGTGTCGCTGATTTTCTTGATCATACGCATTTCCCGTTACTGGCTGGTAATTGGGATCTGTCACAAGAAGTTCAAACCAAGTCTAATCCGCTGCGAGATAAAGCCAATGTTTACGGTTATGACAATAGCACTGCAACCGCTAAATATATTGTAAAAGATGTGCATGGTGAGCCTGTTGCGATTTTTGGTGTAGCGATCGAAAATATGGCCGGCATTGCGAACCCAGATCCCGATACTCACTTTATGAATGTCGAGACGGTTGCGCGTAATACTGTTCAGTATCTACATAAGCAGGGTATCAATAAGATTGTTGTGTTAAGCCATCTAGGCTATGACCACGATATTGAGCTTGCTCAAGCTGTTGATGGAATAGGCGTCATTATTGGTGGCCATACTCACACCATGCAAGGTGATTTCACCAACGTTGGTTACGGTAAAACTGATCAATACGCACACACTGTTAATAATACCTGTGTTGTACAAGCGGGTTGTAATGCATTGGCGGTAGGACATATAACATTAGAGTTTGCTGAAGACGGAACAATTGAGCAGGCGTTTGGTGCTAATCAACTATTATTAGGTCGTCAATTTACGGTAGATGCAAGCCGCACCGAGCATTTAGAAAGTGATGATCATGAAATCGTTCGTCATTTTTTAAGCCAGCAAGATAACATTCGTTTTGTAGTGAAAGATCCTATCATTGAAAATATACTCAATGAGCACTATCGCCCTGCGGTACGTGCACTGCAAACTGAAGAAATTGCTGTTATTAATGAGCCGCTTCGTCATATTCGTATTCCTGATCAACGAGGTCCAAGTCAAATTGCTCCTTGGGTGGTTGAAAGTTTCGTCTGGAAAGCCCGTGAGCTAGGTCATAACGTCGATTTTGGTATTCATAACGCTGGTGGCGTTAGGTGCTCATTAAATCCAGGTATTATTACACCAGCAGATATCGCAGGGAAATTACTACCTTTTGCTATTGGTATTATGATTTATAGCGTTAAAGGTAAACGTATTCGTCAAGCGCTTGAAGGAGCGATTGATAATGCGATTAGTAACGGTGTAGATGGGACTGGTGATGGAAGTTTTCCCTATGTAGCAGATCTTCGTTACACCTATCGTTGTTGTGCTGTGAAAGGTACACGCATTGAGTTATTAGAGCATTTACAAGACGGTAAGTGGATACCTGTTGAAGATGATAAAGTTTATAGTTCCGTTTCATCGGGCTATACCGCAACAGGTAAAGAAGGCTATGCGCCATTATTAGATTACGTTAAAGAGCCTATGCCGCTTAACGTTACAATGGCTGATGCTTTTGAAGCTTATGCAAAACAGAAAAAATACTTTGATGTACCAGTAGATAATAATACGGTTTATATTCCCTGTACTGGTAATCAAGATGTCGCCTAAATACTAGGTAAACTCATCGATAGAAACAAAGCTTAAGCCGACTAACAATTTACCGTTAGTCGGCTTTCTTTTTATCGACAAATGAATCTTGGTTTTCAAACTTAGTCTTGGCGATGAGTTTAAGAAGAACAGGTAATGTATAAGTCGGAATTTGAATCGCTGCCATCAGTGCTAAATATTCAAATCCTAAATAACTGCTTGCTATGGTGTAGGTAAGTAATACATTACGATTAGTTGCAGTAATGGCATACAGCGTTTTGGCTTGTTGATTTTTCTTATAATAGGTTAAGTAAGTGATACCGAAAAATAATCCGCAAAGTAAACAGCCTAGCAGTAAATAGCTCATCCCTTCGTGTAATGAACGTTCAAACATTTCCCTCAAAGGAGCGACAAGTCCAAGTGGAAAAGTAAAAATTAGCAGAACGGTTAACTTAGATATTCTGTGATGAATTTTCTGTAATAGTGTTGGGTTTATCATTTTGTAGCAAAGCGCAGAAATAGCCATTGGTCCAATAATGAATATCGTTAGTCGTTGTATATATTGGATAAAATCCAAAGTTACTGTGTCACTTTGAAGTAACGTAAGGTTAAAAAATAATATGATTGGCATCATTAATGTTGAGGCAATCGTTAATGCCATCGCATGCAATACATCAAAGCCTAAGGTTTTCGCTATGGCAGGGGTCGCAAATAATGTACCTGTCGCCGTTACCGCCGTTATAGCGATAAATAGTGGCGTTGAAATGTTAAAGATATATAGCAATACAGCGGCGAATAAAGTGAGCCCTAGGCTATGGAAAAGCGCATAAGACCAAACACTTTTAGATAACAACTTGCGGATAAGTAACTCTTGTTTAATTCCTAATAAAGTAAAAAGCATCAGGAAAAACAAGATATACGGTAAAGCAGGGAAGACAATACGACTAATACTTGGAAAGCTAAAACCGACGATACCTGCAAACATCAATAAAATAGCAGAATATTTATTAAGAAAAAAAAGCATAAGTTAAAAATCCTTTTGTTAACTTATTGTTATCATTGTTTTTGTTTAAATACAAAAAAAGATTCTATTTGAAACAAAAAACTAAACATTTAGTAATGTAATCGTTCTTAATAGTCTTTTGTGCTTTAGGGTAATAATCGTTAGTAATCAAGTGTTAACACATAAGAAAAACTAATGCTATGAAAGAAATATTGTCATTTATAGGTTATGTAAACAGACGATAAACTACTCGTGTTTATTGAATTTAATACCTTTTTCAGGGGCAATCATGGCACATACATTTGATGTGGACGCAGCTACAACGTTACATCTTCAGGATAAAAAAAGTTACGAAGTAACGATCAAAGGATTGATTGCACACCTATTTGATATTGTATTTAACCGATCAAAAAAGTCAGTCGCTTACAGTATTGAAGATATCCCAGTTCATTTACAGAAAGATATTGGCATCTATCGATAACATTTTGTATTGAGATTTTTAAAGTCGGCATGATTGCCGGCTTTTTTTTGCTTAAAATTCCGCTATAACCGCCTAAAAATAGTGGGTACTATTTGGCTTTAGTTAAAGTAAAATATTCATTGCTAAAAATAAAAATATTATTAAATGATTTAGTCGTAGGAGTATAAAAATGGGCTTTTTTTCAAAGCTATTTGGTTCTAAAAAATCAGAGGTTACCACTCAGGAAGTTGAGCCAACTCTTTATAATGGTTACTTAATTTATCCTGAGCCGAAGCAAGAAGGAGGGCAATTTAGAATCGCTGGAAGAATTTGTAAAGAGATCGACGGAGAATTAAATACACACCACTTTATTCGTTCAGATTTACTCAGCTCTCGTCATGATGCGGAAACATTTATGATTAAAAAAGCAGAAATGTTTATTAAACAAATGGGCGATAAAATGTTCAAATAAAAGCTGTAGTAATATTCAACAAATTTCATTGCAATTGTAATGGTATAAAAGTATCTTTTTAAACATTAAAAATGAATTTTACATTATATCATTATCCTATTGTGAATATTCATATGACAAAATTATCAGTTAAGCATATTTAAAGTTGGTTGTTTTTTAAAACAATAAGTTGATTAGGTTAAATATTGTTTATTGAGTATATAGCTGACAATTATCGTTTTAGAGTCAAAAGCAGATAGAAAGTGTGATTCAGTCATTATTTTTAAATGTACTATTATGGATGCTAGAAATATAAATGTAGTTTAATTTCAGTAGTATAATGACAGTCACTAGGGTTTTTGACTTGTAGATATGGGGATTTTTGTATTTTTACTACAAAAAGCTTGATGTTGCTTGCTGGGTTGGATACAAAATGATTATGTTTTAGCCAATGTACAGGGAATAATAATGCAGATTGGTGTACCGAGAGAGGTACTCGCTCATGAGACGCGAGTAGCTGCAACACCTAAAACGGTCGAGCAGATATTGAAAATGGGGTTCAGCGTTGTTGTTGAACAAGGAGCTGGACGTTTAGCAAGCTTTGATGACGCTGCTTATGAAGCGGCAGGGGCAACGGTTGTCTCAACTGATGAAGTATGGCAATCGGATCTTATTTTTAAAGTCAATGCACCGCAGGTTAATCCTGTAACAGGTGTAGATGAATTTGAGCTCATCAAAGAGGGTGCAAGCTTAGTTAGTTTTATTTGGCCTGCTCAAAATCCTGAATTATTAGAAAAACTATCGTCTAAAAATATTAATATTATGGCGATGGATTCTGTACCGCGTATTTCACGTGCACAGGCGCTTGATGCCTTAAGCTCAATGGCAAATATCGCAGGTTACCGTGCTGTTGTTGAAGCCGCTCATGAGTTTGGTCGATTCTTTACTGGTCAAATTACCGCTGCAGGTAAAGTGCCTGCAGCGAAGGTCCTCGTTGCTGGTGCTGGTGTTGCAGGTCTTGCCGCTATTGGTGCTGCTGGTAGCCTTGGTGCGATTGTTCGTTCTTTTGATGTTCGTCCTGAAGTTAAAGAACAAGTTGAATCAATGGGCGCTGAATTCCTAGAAGTTGATTATAAAGAAGATACTTCAACGGGAGATGGCTACGCTAAAGAAATGTCTGATGAATTCAATAAAGCGGCTGAGCGTTTATACGCAGAGCAAGCGAAAGATGTCGATATCATCATTACTACCGCACTTATCCCTGGGCGCCCAGCACCAAAATTGATCACCAAAGAAATGGTAGATTCAATGAAATCAGGCAGTGTTATTGTCGATCTTGCTGCTGCGAATGGCGGTAACTGTGCATACACTGAAGCAGATAAAGTTGTTACGACACCAAATGGTGTAAAAGTTATCGGCTATACAGATATGGTTGGTCGCTTACCAACACAGTCTTCTCAGCTCTACGGAACAAACCTTGTTAACTTACTTAAACTGCTTTGCAAAGAGAAAGACGGTAATATTGATATCAATTTTGATGATGAAGTATTACGCGGTCTAACGGTTGTTAAAGCGGGTGAACTAACATGGCCTGCGCCACCAATTAAAGTTTCTGCGGCAGCTCAACAGCCAAAAGCGGCGGCTAAAGTTGAACCTAAAGTTGAAGAGCCTGCATCACCGGTTAAGAAATTTGGCTTAATGGGCGCGGGGATTGCGCTATTTGCTTGGATTGCTAATTATGCTCCAGCAGAGTTTTTAACGCACTTCACTGTATTCGTCCTTGCATGTGTCGTTGGATACTACGTGGTTTGGAATGTATCCCACTCTTTACATACTCCTTTAATGTCAGTAACTAACGCTATCTCGGGTATCATTATTGTTGGTGCTTTGCTCCAAATCGGGCAGGGAAATGGGGTGGTATCCTTCCTCGCGTTTATTGCTGTTCTCATCGCTAGTATTAATATCTTTGGTGGCTTTACGGTGACCAAGAGAATGCTAGAAATGTTCCGTAAAGATAAATAAGGAGTAACACATGTCTGCAGGAATCGTACAAGCAGCTTACCTTGTTGCTGCCGTACTGTTTATCATGTCTTTAGCGGGACTGTCTAAGCAAGAAACAGCACGAAACGGTAATTACTTTGGTATTGCTGGTATGGCAATCGCTCTGATTGCTACTATCTTTGGTCCTCACACTGAAGGCACAGTTTGGATTATCCTTGCGATGATCATTGGTGGTGCAATTGGTATTTTCTATGCTAAAAAAGTAGAAATGACAGAGATGCCAGAGCTTGTTGCTATGTTACACAGCTTTGTAGGTATGGCTGCGGTATTAGTAGGTTTTAATACTTACTTAGATCACGGTGACCTTACAGGTGTAATGTTAAACATTCACTTGGTTGAAATTTTCCTTGGCGTATTTATCGGTGCCGTAACTTTTACCGGTTCGTTAGTTGCATTTGCTAAGTTACGCGGATTAGTTTCATCATCAGCACTAATGCTTCCTCACCGTCACAAATTAAACCTGTTAGCGCTTGTTGTTTCAGCACTATTGCTAGTTTGGTTTGTACAGTCAGAAGGTTCATTAACGGCGCTAATCTTAGTAACACTTATTGCGTTTGTATTTGGTTACCACCTTGTTGCTTCAATTGGTGGCGCTGATATGCCAGTGGTTGTATCCATGCTTAACTCTTATTCTGGTTGGGCTGCAGCAGCGGCGGGTTTCATGTTAGCAAACGACCTTCTAATCGTAACAGGTGCATTAGTAGGCTCTTCTGGTGCTATCCTTTCTTACATTATGTGTAAGGCGATGAACCGTTCATTTATTAGTGTTATCGCTGGCGGTTTTGGTTCGGATGGTACAGCAGCAAGCTCTGATGAAGAATACGGCGAACACCGTGAAGCTTCAGCAGAAGAAGTGGCTGAAATGCTAAAAGATGCACGCTCAGTTATCATTACTCCAGGATACGGCATGGCGGTTGCTCAAGCGCAATATCCTGTTCACGAGATCACAGATAAGTTACGTGCAAAAGGCATTGATGTTCGATTTGGTATTCATCCTGTTGCTGGTCGTCTACCTGGACACATGAACGTGCTATTAGCTGAAGCAAAAGTGCCTTATGACATCGTGTTAGAAATGGATGAGATCAATGATGATTTCCCACAAACTGATGTTGTACTTGTTATTGGTGCAAACGACACTGTTAACCCTGCCGCGATGGAGGATCCTAACAGTCCAATCGCTGGTATGCCTGTACTTGAAGTCTGGAATGCCAAAGAAGTGGTTGTGTTTAAGCGTTCAATGAGTACTGGTTATGCTGGGGTTCAAAACCCATTATTCTTTAAAGATAATAGCCATATGTTGTTCGGCGATGCGAAAACAAGTTGTTCTAAAATATTAGAGCACCTTTAGTGGATTTGTGTTGTATTGCACACTGCAATTGATAATAAAACCCACCTAGTGTGGGTTTTCTTGTTTCTGGGGCATGTTGGTATAGTTTGATAGCTGTAGAAGAGTTGCACCCATGGGAGATTGACCAAGAATAATCACCGTAAACTAATACTCTTCACTCTAACAAAAAAACCACGTTCCTATCTGGTTCGTGGTTTTTTAATTTAAAAGCCATTCTAGACCTTTGTTGATTGGTCTTCCTGTTAATAATGAATTTCTTATACGCTTCCTACGGTGCTCATACATGCGTCTACTAGCTGAGTTTGCTAGTAGATAGGGGGATTGTTCTAAAACAGTTTGTATGTGTTTTGGTGAACGTTGATAAGTATTCTTGAAAGCTTGAAGATCATGATCAAGATTTGATTGTGTGAGGTCAGCAATAATTGTCATTTTCATATCCTTTAAAAATCCCAGTTTTGCAGCTTGAAAACTGGTTAATTCCACTTCTTTACTTAGGTATTTAAGGAAACAACCTTTCACGTTCCTTAAATAAATAATTAAGCAAGGAGTATGCAATGAGTAGAGTAGTGGTGGGAAGACCAACGATATACCCACAATCACCAAAGATAGGTAAAAATCCCGAAAAAGTTATTCTGGTAAGAGGTAAAAACCGAGAGCTAGAAAACCACGTAAGCTACAACAGATCATAAAATAATAAAACTAAATACATATGAGTAAGAAATGTTTTTACTTAGATAAATTATACAAGGAAAGTACTATGCTTATTTTGACACGTCGAGCTGGCGAAACTATTAAAATCGGTGACGAAATCTCAGTTACTGTACTGAGTGTTAAAGGGAATCAAATGCGTATAGGCGTTGATGCACCAACGGATATTTCAGTACATCGAGAAGAGATTTACCATAAAATTGACAAACAAGAATAATTAAAACCCAGTCGATATGACTGGGTTTTTTGTCTTTAAGCATGATAGTTATAATTTCGTATGTATGAAGAGTATTGTCTATAAGCGTTAATAGTAGTTATATAATACTCTTATTTCTTTTTGGATAATAATAAAGTTCGTTGAATTTGTTAAACTGCAAGCTTGCTTGCTATCTATACAATTCAAGAAAAGGTTTACTACATTGATACAATAGTTATTACTTCAATAGCAATTTATACGTAAACTCTTTTCAATATAGAACTATAAAGAATCAAAACTACGTAGTAGTTTTTCACTTGAAGCTTTGATTAAAAATAGTGTTCAAGATCTAGACAGCTAAATTATCTATTTTAACCACATCGGCAAGTCGTCGTTCCTCCTCCTTGCTTGTCGAGGTGCAAGCACCTCTCCAGTTTCTATTTTTAGTCTTGCGTCCTTTTTAAATTAATAAATTATTTCATCTTATAATATAGCTGAAATGATTATTGATAATATCTATATATGTCAGTAAATACTTGGCTTGTGTGATTGTTTGCAACTTTACAAGGACGCAAATTGGGACGCAAAGATTATGTTTTGCGTCCTTTTTGTGTGTGTTTTGCGTCCTTGTTGTTGGGGGCGCAAAACTTAATTCCTACATCTATGGTATCCAGATGCATAAATACTATTGAGGGCAGCATAGGAACTGCTCTTGAACTTGATAGTAAAAAGGGAACTCTAGTAAGAGTTCCCTTTTTTATTATCCCAGTCCGTAATACTTTTTAATTGCTTCTGTGATAACAGTTGTGGCTACGCCTACAGCCACTTTACTTGAGCCTTCTCCTATTTTCTTTAAGTTATCAGCCATCCATGATTTCGCTCTCTGACCCAACGGTTCTTCTTTTGATGTTGGTTCTTCATTTTCGACAATTTTTGCAAGTTCTTCAGCATCTTCGCTAGAGAAACCTAATTCTTTGATCTCGCTCGTCAATGCATCGAGGTTACCTTGAAAATGGTTAATACCTATCTTAGCGTTATTTCCAGCTGATATGTTATAAACCGTTTTATATACTATACGGCTTACTTCACTATCATTTGCTCGATCACTATCTTTAGGTTCGATAGTGATGCTTGCTGCTGAAGGTATTGCTTTCTCTAGCTCAATCGTGAAGTTTAGAATACGACTTTTTACTTCATTTTGGATCTGAACACATGAAGTACGTGCAAACGAACCTGATATATTATTACAAGCATAATCAGGGTAGACCTTGCCTTGTAGATACATAATATAGTTGGAATAATCCATGTTAATCATGCCATTACCTGTATTATCGGCATGTTTAACCAAATCATCAATTGTACCTATACCATCATCTACAATTCGTGTAGAAGCTCCTTTACCTACAAATTTTTCGATAAGATATGTTGGTATTGCTGCATTCGTTATTGAACTACCAAACCCACCATTAAATGTACCAGTAAATGAAACAACTACCTTTCTATAATCAGGAACATCCACGTCTTTTGGGTAGCCAGAAAATTCATATGAAATCCAATCTCCCAATAGATCGCTGTTTAATCGAGCAGCAAGTAATCGTAACTTAAGCAACACAGAACTTAAGTTTGGGGAATCCGAAATGACTGAAGTTTGAATGTCTCTAAGTAAGCTCACTGATATAACCTTTTATAGTTGTAAAAATCCATTGACGTTAAAAAATTAAATTATACATATAACATTAAAAATGTTTATTGATTCGTTCAAAACACACAATTTTGAGATGATTTTAAAAATGTTTTTAGGATAAATCTTAATGTGTAAAAAAATGAGCGAATATCTAAATTAAAGGTCGCGAAATATTACTGTGAGCAGCATAGGAACTGTTCTGTAATTGATAGTAAATAGGGAAGTCTTAGTTATGTTTTAAAGGTAAACATACTGTTATTAGCCGTTGTCGTTAACTAGATAATCCAACCAAATATAAAATTAACGAGACTCTAGTTAAGTTAATGATCGCTGAAAAAATAAAAACATAAATATTAGCTAGATAGCTTAAAAGACTATTTACATTAAAAAATGGTTCGAATCCTAACGAACCTAATATCCGAAGGAAAATAAACAATGAAAACTATCAAGTTCAAAACAGAAGTATCACTTAACATCAATAACGAATATCGTATTACTATTAATAGTCAGAAAGTTGATTATATTCAGTTTCCAACAAAGAAAGCTTTGATTGCTTTCTCAAAGGCAAACACTAATACCCCTGAAATGAAACGTGTTTATAGTCGGTTAAGACACCGTAATACATTGAAGTATTACAAAGGTGAATATGACATGTTCATTCTTGTAACAAGTGGGGTTCATAAAGGTTCGTTTGCTTGTGTTAATTCAATGGAAGGTCTAATGACCCGTTTAACAGATGGTAAGTTTACTATGACTCGTGGAAACAAAGGTAATAATGTAGAAGGGTTTGGTGAAACTTTCGATAAAGTTCGTTGGACTATTAACAAGAACTATGAAAACTTCACTAAACAATCAGTTGAAGGTAAAGGAAAGCTTAACCACTTCAACCAAGCTAAAAAGATGCATGAAGGCTCTTGGAAAGTACGTTTGGCGCAATTTTTAGCGACTATATCTGAAGAAGAATTAAATGAAGTAATGCTAGAACGTCAACACATCATTGAACGTAAAGATAGCAAAGCAATTTCCAACATAATTATGGAGTCAAATCAATAAACCTAGTCTGTCAGTTTATGATCCTCTATTAAGTAAATCTATCCATTGAACCATTAATTATGTGCGCTAAGTTGTTTGAAATAATGCACTTTTATGCTTCAATACGCAAGACGTTTCATTTGGAGCCTATTAAATGAGTACTGGGGTTGTTTCCTTTTTTAAATACAAAAAACTTGGATTTTATCGTTACAGAGAAGATGACTATTGTGAAGATTTAAGTATGAGTGACATGCTTGAATCTCTGCATGAATGGTTCCAAGACCGTGTCTCATTAGAAGATACTCTGTTGTGGGATGATGAAACTCCTGGTTATTCCCATAGAAAGAAAGTATATCTCAAAGCACTAGAATGTGATCCAGAGACAGGGGATTACATGATGGTTCTATGGCGAGCTATTGGTCAAGGTAATGGTGTTTACGGCATTCGTGCTGACTCGAAACTTGACGATAACCGTTTGTATAACGCTGATGATGCAGCAGAAGACGATGCAAAGGTTATCTGGGGTGAAGCAGCTTACTATTGGTTTGTTCCTAGCAAAAATGTGTTTGCGTCCATTCGCTTTCATAATTCAATTGCAGATACCTCAATGCTGAATAACTTCTTCCGTGATTTTATGTGGTTGCACAGCAACATTAAAACTAAGGTGCGTGAGGTCAAGGAGGGTAAGCAGGGCAACTACACATCTGTTTACTTTAAGTCTGATGATGATAATAACAACGAAAAATTGTGGTTCCGTTGCGAAACTAAACAATACACTAAGCTGACAACGCAAGCTGATTTAGGAAAGATTGCTAAAGATATTACACACTTTGTTAAACGTGAGGTTATTGCAGCACGAGATGTACAAGTAAATGATTGGACACGCTTTTTCAAAGGGTTACCTTTTGTTTCTGGTGAAGTGACGAAGCAGACACGTAAAATTGAAGTTAATATCGATGCAAAGCCAACTGAAGAAGAGCTGAGAAAGATCTTTGATAGCTATAACGATGAATACGATGGCGGTTTGGATGATTGGCGTAACTTGGGTTTCCGTAAAGAGGGTGTCGGTGGTATCTGCTGGCTTAACCAGTTTGTAGTCAAAAACGTGCTTGTTGTGAATGACATGGTTGGTGGTGGTGTTGATGACACTGGTCACTATACAACTAAACGATTGTTCAATGCTTTAGAACTAAAACGTGATAACCTATTGGCTGCATTTGAACAAGAAGATGTTCAAAAAGAAGAAGTTAATGGGTGATAAAAATGAAATCGCCAAGTCAGAATTTTATTGTTTGGCATATATTAGTCGTTTTGCTTGTTACGTCAGTAAGTTATTGTTTTAGAAGCGATATTAAGTTTCCTGAAATACAGGGTTTAGTATCTATTCTACAAAATACTTCAGCCATGATTTTTACTATCATGGGTTTATGGATTGCGTATGTTTACCCTAATGTGATTTTACGTATTGTCCAACCTAGTAAAGTTGTAGCGGTATTTTCTGATGAAGATGAGTTGACGGTTAAGTTGCTTGTTGGGGTTGTTGTCTTATCCGCTGCGACAATGGGATTTCTTGTACTGGGTACGTCTTTACAAGTTTTCATCGTGAAAACAAGTATGTTTGCAACATATCCAAATGTGTTTAGCTTTATTGGGCTTTGGTTCCTACTTGCACTAACCTACGTACAGTTGTTTTGTATCTACATGGTAATAGCAACAAGTGTCAATTTCGTGATGAAGCTTAAAAATGTACGACATAGTAAGGCACTATCTAAAAAGCTAGACGGAAAATAAGGAAAAGGTGACCATATGGTCACCTTTTTCATTTATTAAGGACTAAAATGAATAAACTCGAAATTGCGCCACACATGCTTTATCGTGCTGCTAAATCATACATTGAAGCAGAAGATGACTTTGATTACATCCAAGCGATTTTACTTGCTGGAGCTGCAATGTACATTTGTGAACCATTATTAAAAGAACAGGGTAAAACTACACAAACAATGGAACGTGCTAAACGAATAATTGAATTACGTGAGGCAGGAAAGGAAATGGTCTCCAATAAATTGGAAATAAAGTGGGGCGCAAATCCATTAAGTAGAGAAGAGAAAAAACAGATAATAAAAGATACTCGTCTAGTTGATAGAAGCGTATACAATTCGCTAAAACATGCAGGGTTCTTTAACGAGAAAAAAGCAAGTGAGGATCTAGATATGACGAATGTCCTAGAAGAGTATCAGAGCTTTCGAACCGCAGCAGAAGATATAATTCTTGATGCAATACAGGATTATAATAATTTAGATTTCAATGGTGAGTTTAAACCTTATAGTCTACCAAGTTATGTTCGTAAGGTATTGATTTCTGGATTTATTGGAGATGGATTCGAGTAAGTACATAAAAGGAGAGCTTTTTTAGATCACGATTAATACCTAGCACCTTAAACGTTCACTGATTCAGATAATAGATACTGAGCATACATAATTTTCTTTTATGATTCCTGATTTAAAAGATCTAGAATGATTAAAACTTGCTACTAAAAGTCAATCGACTATTCAAAAATTAATGTGTTCAAATACGACCGTATTTGAGCATAAAAACAGATAATCATTTAACCCCTTTATTTTATGCTCAAAAACCGTATTGACAATAAAGAACACAGCAAACATAATGAACACACGTTAAAGAACATATAAATGATTATAGGGTTCAAAATGACTAATCGTGTTTATGGCTATGGGCGTGTTTCAACAGATGATCAAACAACAGAACAACAATTAATGGTTATGTGTAATGCAGGCTATCCAGTAGAAGTTCACCGTTTTATCACTGACAAGATTTCAGGTGGTGTACGTGCTATGGAACGTCCAAACTTTAAAAACTTAGTTGATAACAAGTTAGAAAAAGGCGATACGCTAGTCATTGCTAAATTAGACCGTTTAGGGCGTGACAACATAGATGTACAACAGGTTGTTACGATGTTAGATCAAATGGAAGTCAAAACAGTTATTCTAGATTTACCAGTTCAAGATCTATCAAGTGCGCAAGGTAAATTGATGTTACAAATGTTTGGAGCCTTTGCGGAGTTTGAGAAAAATCGAATTAGTGAGCGTACAAAAGAAGCACTAGCAAAGAAAAAACATAACGGAGATGTGTTAGGGCGTCCAAAGCTTGAAGTTAAAGATAAAGTTCAAGAACTTAAAACAAAAGGTTTAAGCCAGAATAAGATTAAAGATGAATTAAAAGTATCATTGTCGACGGTTCGTCGTAATTGGAATTAAGTTGTTCAAATCACTAGTTGGCTAGCGAAAGTATATCATCAAACCTGACAGAGTAATGAAAGGTAAATAGGGGAGCCGTAATGGTTCCCCTTTTTTCTTTATAGCGAGTATGGTTCTAATACCGACTTAAAATATATAGTATATTCAGACCATTTATCCTCGTTTACCCATTCCACAACATAAAATCTTGCACATCTTGCACAATAACTACATTTAATTGCACACCGTTATGAACAGGATACACACCATTTTGCACAAGACTAAATAATCATATAAATACAATTAATAAAAATGAGGTGTAAAAATGGCTAAAGGAATAATTAAGAAGTCTTATGACCGTAGGATTTACCTATTATGGAAGTCAGGTGCTTTCACACAAACCGAGATTGCGGAAAAACTGAGTGTACACCGTAATACAGTTGCCAATGCAATTAGACGTGTAGAGAAAAAAGAAGAAGTTTTGAAGTCAATTGGTGAATAGTATGACTCTATCAATTGATAACAAATTAAAGACTGCAAGAAAGTATTTTCAAAAAAGCATTTCTAATGAAGATATGTCAAACCATGATTTCATGTTAATTATGCAAAATTACGTGGACAGTCTTGGTGATAGTAAGTTTGAACTATACGAACATGTTAAACCATTAGAACATGGTGTTTTAAATAGCCCAGAGAAATTACGCAAAGTTTTCCCAATGGCGAAAGTCAATGTTGACCGTTATGACATTGGGAATCTGCATTATAAAAATAAAAACGACGAATATCGGTTTAACAAGAAACCTGATTATAAATCACAGGACTTCAAATTATCTTATTCAGTAGATCATGTGATGGAGTATATGCGGTGTCTTGATCCGCTTTATTTCATAAAAGAATACTGTTATTTGAAGCATGTTACCCATGGTTTAGTGAAGTTCATACCAAGAAAGTATCAAGAAACGCAATTGCGATTGATGCAGTTTGAAAGAAATACAGTCTTTGCAATGTCTCGTCAGGTTGGTAAGACTCAAACAGCTTCAGGGTATGCAGCGCATTATGTTACTTTCAATCCTTTTAAATCAGTTGGTATTGTCGCGGATAGTTTGTCAAAAGCTGAAAACATGTTGCGAATGATCATGTTAACAATCGGCAATCTTCCTGATTGGATTCAACCTGAAATTGTATCGATGTCGAAATCAAGGATTGAGTTTGCAAACGGAAGTAGTATCCAAGCTTTTGCAAGCCGCGAAGACTCAATGCGTGGTTTCCAGTGTTCAGTTGTATTCATAGACGAAGCTGCATTTATTGATGGTTTCAAAGAGACATTTTCATTAACGATTGAACCAACGCTTTCCAGTGGTGATGATACAAAATGTATTATCTTTTCTACGCCTAACGGGAATAAAGATATTAATTATTTTGCAGAGATGTTCGATCTTGCTGGAGACTGTTTTGAGGATGGTCAAGAGTCAAAAAATGGCTTTATTCGTTACCGTGTTAACTGGCAAGAAAATCCAGAAAATCTCTTTTTCAACCGTTCTGACAAGAAAAAAAGTCGCTGGAATATGGGTATCAGAGCATTTAAGAATGACAAAGTTTTTGATAATGGAAAGTTCTTCAAAGCTTCCAAATTAGCAAAAAATGGTAATAGTTTATCAACCTTTGAACGTGAATATGAAACAAGCTTTAATGTTGCAAACGACACGTTGATAAGCGGTGATGTCTTAATGACAATTGATACACATGACCCGTCTTATGTTCCAGTGAACTATAAAACCGAGGGAATGAACTTCCAGCATACAATCCGAATGTTTAGGAATGTACTTGATCATGAAAAGCTTGTGTTATCAGCGGATGTTGCAAGAGGTGTTGGGCATGACTATTCCGCTTTTATAGTCTATTCACACGATCATGGTGATGTTGTTGCTACTTTTGCTGATAAGAATATTTCAATAGCATGTTATGCAAACTTAATTGTAACAACAGCTAATTTCTTTAATAAAGCAATGATCATTGTCGAGCTGAATAAAGATGGTCACTTACTGTCATATAAGCTTGAAAAAGAATTGAAATACAAGCATTTATTCAAATCTGATTTTAAAAAAGGCGACAGTGAAAATAAAGTTACAACAGGTATTGAGCACAATCAGAATAAAAACCGTGGTTGTAAGACACTAAAAGCTGAGATCGAAAGCAGTGCATTTATATTCTATGACGTTGAATTACTTAATGAATTAAAAGCTTTCATTGAAGTTTCCCCAGATGTATTCAAATCTGTTGGACATCATGACGATCTGACAATGGCATGTGTGACTATGATGACAGCAAGAGATAACAGTAGTTATTATCAAATGATGTCGACTTATCATGATGACAGAATTGAAGATACATATGAACCACTGTTCATTGGAATGTCAAATGGTATCAATGAATACTCAAGTTTCAACCTACCTACTTACAATCCCGATAGTGGAATAATGGCAAGCGGTTACAGTGGATATTAACAGTGATATAAAATATCAACATAAAATGGGATTAGAATCATGCTCGATAAAATAAAAGCTATATTTTCCAAAAAACAACAAGAAAAAGTTACATTTATTCCGACGTCAATTAATCAAAACCAAATTGACTTAGATGATTTAGACGATGAAGATTTTGATTACTTAGAAGCTGAGTTTGACGTATATGCAAAACACTTCCATTCATTGAGTAGTAAAGAACAAGAAGATCTTTTAATTCATAGAGACAACTTCAAATATATGCAATAAAAAACCCCATAAGCTTATGCTTATGGGGTTTTGCTTTAAAAGAATTATAAATTACGAAAAGTTAAAATTGCCCCCATTTCTGAGGGACTTAACACAAAGATATGTTGCCTATTAAACAACACGTTTTTTAAACCTGTTAATGCGACTATGCAAAGTTTTCGCATTCAACCCAAGTTGTCTAGCTTGGAATGAAATTGATATTCCTTTTTCCGCATTTTTTATAATTTGTTCGATTTCATAACGTTTCACCGTTAATCCTCCTTTTCATATATGTATTTAGTGAGGAAATTTTTCTTCATAAATACATATATATAAAACACACAAAGGATTAACAACATGATTACTTTTAAAGGGTTTAAAGAAAAAAACCACCAGCAAATTCACCGAGAACTAAGAGAAAATCAACTGAATGACTTACTGAAATCACTGAACAATCACCCTGAAAACAAAGGTGAGTTTCTTACAGAAAAAACTGAGTATGGTTACATCATAAAAATGAATGGTGCTCAGTTTAATATGACCTTAGAGCAGAGCATTGATCACACTCTTATCGTCAATCTACAAGAGATTTTAAGCAATCTAGATAAGAAATTAGTACCAAAGAAAAGAATAAACGTTGAGCTGAATCTAAGAGAGCATGAGTTTGTCGAGGAATTAACGCAACTGTTTATCAGAACCGATGAGATTAAATTAAAGGTATTACTTGATGCGTT
Source organism: Photobacterium sp. GB-72 (assembly GCF_003026095.1). Classification (NCBI taxonomy): domain Bacteria; kingdom Pseudomonadati; phylum Pseudomonadota; class Gammaproteobacteria; order Vibrionales; family Vibrionaceae; genus Photobacterium; species Photobacterium sp. GB-72. The sequence goes on from NZ_PYNV01000011.1 coordinate 159,153, forward strand.
TAAAACTGAAGTGAATGAAACACTGCGAGATGAGATTTTATTGACTGGCAGCACCTTTATTAAAAATATAAAAAATACGGTATTGATTGATAAGAAATTAGCAGTTTTCCATATCAATCGGTTTAAACGCTGGATTGACCAAGTACAAAAGCGAGCGTTATGCAATCAATATAACATTCCTTTTAATGATGGTGTTATTGGTTTTCCTGACTTGATTACTCCAGATAGTGAACTATCTGACTTACAGCATGAACAACTAGGTAAGCTGAGTAAATTACAACCAAGTGACGATGATGCACGAGCAAAAGTTGATGCCATTATTAATACAGTTATTGATCCTAATAATACTGGTGGTAGTGATTTAAAGGCATTAAGTCAAAGCATGGTGTTAATTGATTTGCTTTATTCTAATGATAATAAAAGCCGTAAGTTTGCAATTGATAATCTGAAGGAAATACTTGGTGGCGTTGATGTTGATAACACTGAAGAAATCACAGAGAAAACCCACATAGCACCAGTTAATAAAGTTGGTTCTATTGAACCAGTTAGCAAGGCAAGTATTGAACCAGTTATCAAAGTTGGCTCTAAAAAACCATTAACTGGATTTAAGCAGTTTAAAAAAGAACAAGAAGAACAAGATGGACACGTAAAGCTATCACGAAGCCCAAGAGCAGAATCTATTCACCAAAACCGCGAAATATCAAGTATGTTCGCTGACTTTGATCTTATACACCGTAAACCAAAAGACTCGCGCAAAACAGATCCTGATTTCAAGGAGTTCTTAATCAAAGCTACCACGAAATCAGGAACGGTTATAACTATGGAATGTGATGTTGATGATCTTTTATCTCCAATGTTCCACCAACGATTAAGACAATTAGCTTAAGGAAGGGGGCTGTAATGATTTTTAAAAAAGAATGGTGCATGGACACTATACAAGATAGTCGTGAAGAGTATATGAATAGATATCCGACACCAGACTATATTGACCGTCAAGCTGACCATGGCAAGTTTGATCCAGCAAAATCAATTGAATACTGGGAAAAGAAATATGGCTCAAACTCTATAGATATCTATACACGTGAATGGGTTAGATTCTTTAATGAAGGTATGCGTAATGGATCATAGAGATATAACACCAGCAGCTGAGAAATTAGCTTTAACGACTTTGATTGCAGTTCTTAATAACAAAGTGACCGACTTAAAAGCATATAAACTTGGCTTAATTGATGCTGATGGGACGATAAAACGTCGTCCCAGATCGGATGAAGAGAAAAAAGCTTTCTCTAATCTTGTTAGTTTTATGGCTCAGTTAAAACCATACATCGAACATAAAAAGAACTTTCAATCAAATCAAGCAGTTGATTTTAAAAGAAAATACTCAAATCTTAACTGGTACGATAAAATTGAAGATAACTTAACAGAAGAACAAATAATGATTACTAAAAGCATTCCCGATGATCAAGCCCATGGGGTAGAAATGATCTATATGGAACTACAAGCAATGACGTTTAAACAGCACGATCCAATGGAAGCCGCTGGGACATATGATCCAAAAACTGGAGAGGTTACCGATCTACCCAGAGTCAAGGCATTGAAAGCTATAGGTGTTCCAATTGCTTATGCTGGGTTGCATCCAAAAACTGGACTTCATTACTACAAAATTGGTGATGGTCTCTATCGAGAAAATAACTTAACGGAAAGTATTACAGCTAAAGGCAATGGTGATATTTCACCATTTTTGAAAGCTTGTATAAAAGCAAGTAAGGTAGATTAAATGGAAATACCAGAAATCAAAGGGGGAACCCCTTTGAGTACAATTTGTAGTTACTTATACTATATAGATCTTAACTACCAAAAATAAAAGGCTGTCTAAATGACAGCCTTTTTTGTATTAACCAATAGCCCGTAGTGGTGCAACGTTATTATTACGTGTTTTACGATGTCGGAAGTCTGCACAGTCAATACCAAGAGAAACAAGGTCAACGACATATTATTTTATATGGTTATAGGCATGATTCAGGGGCAAAGCCCCTGATTTCATTTTGGTAGTTGTCTATTTCTTATAGATCTTAACTACAAATACTTACTTTATGTACACCTAGTTTATTTGTTACTTGATCTAGTTGTAAGTTGTTACGGTGGATCAAGGTTGTAGTACGTTTGGTGTAGTACTTAGTAGTTAGTTCCACTACAACTTTAGTCCACCCGTATACTGAAACGTCACTATCTTTGTAGTCTTGCCATTGCGTACAAGTAGCACCAGCAGCCATGATGCTTTTACGTTTCCATTCATAGACATCATCCACTAGCAAGTTAAAAAACGCTTCAACTTTTGTGTCTGGTTTAACGTAGACATTTCCGAGAGGGATCGGGTTGACCACATCCTCAAGAAAAGCAATGTGCGAGTCTATGAGTGATTCGGTTGATATCACACTAACTAGCTCAGGGGAAACCGATATTAACCCGTTGTAATCGCTTTCAGAAACGATTTGGATACGTGCGTAATGACGCTGGTGTAATTTCTTTCCATCACGTCTACGGAGTAGTATGTAATAGCTAGTTGAACCGTCTTTAAACTGGATACGAATCATGTATCTAGAATCTACGGTAATACGATCCACTAGAGTAGAAATTATGTGTCGTATTTCGCTCTTGAGTTCATTATCACCTTGGATATAACGTTCTAAACCTTCTATGTGCTGGTGATATAAATCTAGTGCATACTGGTATTGAGAAAGGTCAATGTGTAGTGGTACATTAAATTTGGCCACCTACTCAGAGGTGATATCATCACCTCTTAACATGGATAGGTGACATCATGACAAAACGAACAAGACGATTATTTAGTGCTGAATTTAAATTAGAGGCAGCA
>NZ_PYNV01000012.1:0-161733 GCF_003026095.1 Photobacterium sp. GB-72
CTCGCTGCTTTGTAAGTTGCTGGGTGCCAATCGGTGCCTTAGTGGAGGCTTGAGCCGTATGCAGTGAAAGTTGCACGTACGGTTCTTAGAGGGACGGCACTTGGTAACAAGTGTCGTCTACTCGACATAAATGAGTTAGCTATTCGGCTCACTCATCATTATCTCTTCTGTAGTTAGAGTGAATACCATTACCAAATATGGCTCTTATCACTCAATTTTTGTTCTAAATAATCAAGAGATACTTTCAATTTTGCTGGCATAAATGTGCATTAGGGTAGTCGATATTGTTCCAATATTAGATTAACTTGGCGGTGTGATGGGGGCTTTGTTTGTCGCTTTTAATTGTTATGTGTTATCAAAAGTTGGCGCAACGCTGACAGTAATACTTGTCATAACCGGTCAATTGCTGACGGGAGTTGTTTGGGATGCTATTAGTAATGGTGTAGAACTCACCCCTTTATTGGGTATTTTGTGTATCCTTATGGGAATATTGGTCACTAAGCGCGGACAAGACCAGAAAGCAAACATTAAAGGATAATAAGTTGAATAATCAGAAAGCACGCTGGGGAATTGCAGGACTGGGTAAAATTGCACATCGCTTTGTTTCAGATCTGACTATGCAAGTCGACAATGCTGAACTCTATGCTGTTGCGGCACGAGATAAACAGCGAGCTGATAGCTTTTCAAATCAATATGGTTGCCAAAGAAGTTATGGTTCCTACACAGAACTCGCAAACGACGCTAATGTAGATATTGTCTATATCGCGACTATTCACCCATTTCATAAAGGCTTGGTTGAATTATTTCTAAATAAAGGAAAGCATGTTCTTGTAGAGAAACCAGCATTCACTAACTTACAAGATTGGGATGCGATGTCGACGCTTGCTGAAGAAAAAGGGTTACTGTTAGCTGAAGCAATGAAAACAGTCGCATTTCCCGCTTATCAAGCAATGAAGCAGTTTATAAAAGAAAACAAGGTAGAAATTAACGCGATAGAAGCTTCATTTGGTAATTGGCATGAGTTCGATAGTGATTGGCACTTATTTAATCCAACGTTATGTGGCGGGGCGACTTTAGATGTCGGTGTATACGGTCTCTGGTTTTACGCTGATTTGTGTCGATTAACAAATACTCCTATAGAGAAACCCACTGTCGAGTACGTTAATGATAATAGCCAAAGCGAAGTCGATGAAAATGTTGTGTTTAAATTTGATGGCCAGATAAAAGGTGAAATTTGCGCATCGATCACGCGTGATCTCAAACGAGAAGCCATCATTCGAGGGCCTGAACTAGAAATCGTTATTCATAATAAATGGTGGAACCCAAAGACAATCGACATATCGTTTAAAGGTGAGCAAACACAAATTACAGCGGTTGTTAGCGGTGGTGGGTTTGAATACGAGATTGAGCATATATCTTCGCTAATTCTAAACAAGATCAATTATTCGGATGTGATGTGTAAAAAAACGAGTCGGCAAGTTATTTCTATTATGGAAGCGTCTCTCGTTGAGAATGGCTTTGACTATCTAGTTTGTTCGAAACCCTCAAGTAATTGATAATTTAAGGCATAATTATGAATATTGTTCCTCTCTTTGCTGCAATTCTATTTAGTGTTTTAGGCGTTTATATATGCTATGACTATCGGCGCTTTAATAAAAATGCGATTAAGACTCAAGGTAAAATAATTAGCTATGATGAATATTTTTCAAAAGATAATGATAATCTTAAAAGAAAGATGTATCGCCCTTATTTTGAAGTTACAGTTAATAAACAGACCTACAGTGTAAAATCAAAAACATCATTTCATTCTAAAGTCATACCTATTGGCCAATATACTGATGTGTTATACCAAAAAGGTGATGAAAAAAATGCTCGTATAGCAAATAGTAATGGCGTTGGTTTGGGCTTTTTATTTATAGGGCTATCTATTCCTGCTTATTATTTCGGCTTATTCCATGAATTGTAATTTTTATTTATGTTTAAAGGAAAATAAAGTAACTATTTTTTCGTTCAGTTGAAAAAACTTACCCTCGATGATAAATCAAACTGTGTATGGTTCATATATTATGATCGAACTGTCACATATATAAAATATGAAGAGAAGTAATGAGAACAACACTAAGAAATAAAATTATCGATGTGTGCAATAAGAAAATAGCCAGTAAAGGTGAAAATGTAGGTGTGTCTTTTTACGCTTTTTTCAAAAACAAAAATGACGATCCTGACTTGTTAATGGAAGCGACTAAGTGGTGGATTAAAACGCATCAACTCGATCATTTTGAAAAAGCATCCAAAATTAAAGATTTGGTCGAGAGGGGAAAATAATTATTATCACCGCCGTTTCTTTTATTACTAAAAGAGGCAATGTTGATGTTAAGTGGTAAGAAAGCAAAGTGCTTCCTCATGATAACGGTAGTTGGCAAATATGGAAATTAAACCAACCCGTTGTTAAATGATGTTTAGAAACGTCATTATGATAGCTGGTTATCTTTTCTACTGTTAGTGAATACACGATCAAACTGGCAAAGAGGCGCAACTTTTGTACTGGCTTTACGTTGCCATTTTGTATGATTGGCGACTAACCAGGTTTGTTGCGAATTGTCTAAAATGGCCTGACTCACTCTGCTTTCTCTTAGCTCATGTTCCATCGCAACAGCTTGCTTTTTCTCTGTCGAATAGCTGGTTTGAGGTGAAGCGTAAGGTAATTCACAGATACCCGCACAGCCAATAATACCGATGTCTGCTGCAAATTGACTAAAGTAATTGAGTACTGTGTCGTCGACAATATCACCACCGTTCGCTCTTATTTTACCACTGGGTATCCACGTTTCTATATTTTCGAACTTCGAGAGCGTATGCGCGGCTTGAAAATTATTCGTCACTACTCGTAATTCTCGGTGGTTGACTAATTGCTCAGCGATACAGGCAATGGTGGTTCCGATACCTAAAAATAATGTACACCCATTGGGAATGGCTTTAGCGACATTTCTTGCTATTTCTTGTTTTTCGTCTTTATTGGTGATTTGTCTGGCATCGTAACTTCGATTGCTCAATGTAACAGGAAGGCCAACGCCACCATGGTGACGCATAGCGATCCCTTGTTGGCAAAGTAAGTTAATGTCGCGTCTGATCGTCTGGGGCGTTATTTCAAACTGTTGCGCTAATTCTTCAATTGAACAATATTCTTGCTTATGTATTAACGTCATTATTTGTTGTTGACGGGTACTTAAATCATCCATGAAATATGTTGCCATCCTTTATTTGATTATTTTGCTGCTAGGTAACGGTGTGGCGTATCGGTGATCATCATATCAACTCCCCATAGCCTGTGCTCTTCAACAAGTTCCGGTTGGTTCGGGGTGTAACAGTAAAGCTGATAACCTAAGCATTTGACTGCTTTTGCCTTATCTTCTGTTAAATAACGATAATCACAATGAACACTAAAAGCGTCTAGCTCGCTTAAAACATCAGCGTGATTGTTTGGGATCGTTTCCCACAATTGACCTCTTCTTACGTGAGGAAGGTGTTGCTTTATGGTTAATAGTGCTGATTGGTCAAAACTAGAGAAAAGCATTAACTCAGGTTCAATATTTAGCTTATTAATCACTTCAGCAACTTTTTCACATAGCAAATGAATATCGTCTCCTGCGTGAATTTTTAATTCTATATTTAACGCGACCTTAGCTTCACTTGTTAGCTGTAATACTTCTTCTAATGTCGGTATGGTTTCATCACTAAAATCATCGCTAAACCAAGAGCCAGCATCTAGCTGTTTTAGTTCTATTTTTGACAAGTTTCTCACTTCCCCTTTGCCGTTACTGCAACGGTTTACTGTCTTGTCGTGTATCACCATAGGAACGTGATCAGCACTTAGTTGGACGTCAATTTCAATCCACTCACAGCCATAGTTAATCGCTTCTTTCATCGCTGCAAGGGTATTTTCAGGGGCTAAGCTAGAAAAACCACGGTGAGCTGTAATTTTCATTTTCTTTTCCATCTTCAGTTATTTTCAAATGAACTATCCATGTGTTTGATGAAAATTTTATTACATCTGCTTTGAAAGTCTTAATCTTATTTACTTCATGCAATTGTAACCGAGATGTCACTTTTTGCTTCTAATGTTCACTTGAAAATAAACGAGTGGTTGGAACACAAGAAGTGAACATCCGCTAAATCGTCAGCTTTTGTTAAAAATGGTTTCCAAGGAATAAAAATGGCTTTTAAACATATTGCAGGACTTGCCGTTGCAGCGGCGCTAATGAGTACACAAGTGCAAGCAAAGACCGAAATTGAATGGTGGCATGCTATGGGTGGGGCGTTAGGTACAAAGGTGAATGAAATTGCCGACAACTTTAATGCCAGCCAATCTGAATACGAGATCAAACCTGTTTATAAAGGTACTTATGCCGAAACGATGACAGGTGCAATTGCTGCATTTAGAGCGAAAGAGCAGCCTGCTATTGTACAAGTTTTCGAAGTGGGTACTGCCACTATGATGGGAGCTAAGAAAGCGATTTATCCTGTATATGAATTGATGGCGGATACCAAAGAACCTTTTAACAAAAACGATTATTTATCAGCCGTAACAGGTTATTACACAACTAACGATGGCAAAATGCTATCGATGCCATTTAATAGTTCAACCCCAGTGCTTTATTACAACAAAGAGATGTTTGCTAAAGCAGGGATTACTAACCCACCGAAAACATGGAAAGAAGTAGAAGAAGATTCTCGCAAGCTGATTGCTTCAGGTGCTAAATGTGGCTTCAGTACAACATGGCAGTCTTGGACGCAAATCGAAAACTTCGGTGCCAGAAACAATGTTGCAATGGCAACCAACAACAATGGCTTTGATGGTGTAGATACCACATTTACCTTTAACAATGCGCCTTTCGTTAAACACGTTGAGCAAATGGGTAAGTGGGCGAAAGAAGGTTTGTTCAAATATGGTGGACGTCAGTCTGATGGTATGCCGCTTTTCTATACGGGTGAGTGTGCAATGACAATGGGCTCATCTGCGGGTCTGGCTGGTATTCAAGAGAATATGAAAGGGATAGATGTCGGTGTTGCACAATTACCTTATGATGATGAATTAGTGACAAAACCACAAAATACCATTATTGGTGGTGCATCGTTATGGGTACTTCGTGGACACTCAAAAGAAGAATACAAAGGCGTTGCTAAGTTCTTTACCTACCTTTCAAGCCCAGCGGTGCAAGCTGATTGGCACCAATTCTCGGGCTACTTGCCAATCACAGAAAAAGCGTACGAACTCACCAAACAGCAAGGCTTTTACAAGACTCACCCTGGAACTGATGTTGCTGTTAAGCAAATGACATCGACAACACCTACGGTTAATTCAAAAGGCTTACGCTTCGGTAACTTCTTACAAACACGCGACATCATTAATGAAGAACTTGAAGCCGTATGGGCGGGTAAAATTTCGGCAAAAGAAGCATTAGATAATGCGAAAAGCCGAGGTGACGCGCAGCTTCGTCGCTTTGAAAGAACACAAAAATCATAATTTAAATATTTGATTAAGATTCATCCCCCGCTAATTTTGGCGGGGGATATACACCTTGCCTGTATTATTTTGGTATTTGTATGTCATCCCCTGTTGTATTTAAAAACAAATGGCTTCCGTTTTTCCTTATTGCGCCACAACTTCTGATCACGTTTGTGTTCTTTATTTGGCCAGCAGGACAAGCGATTTATCAATCATCTCTACTTGAAGATGCTTTTGGTATGAGCCAAGAATTTGTTGGTTTCGAAAACTTCATGAATCTGTTTCATGATCCTAATTATTTAGATGCTTTTTTTACGACGCTCCAGTTCAGTATTAGTGTTGCCGTATTAGCATTAGTTTGTGCGTTAATATTATCGGCATTAGCTGAGCAAATTATCCGTGGTTCATTAGCCTATCGAACATTTTTAATCTGGCCTTACGCTGTAGCACCGGCTGTTGCTGGTTCATTATGGCTATTTTTGTTTGACCCAACGATTGGTGTGTTTACCGATATGCTGCATTTCTTGGGCGTAGATTGGAACCCTAAACTCAATGGCAGCCATGCGATGTGGATGGTGATCATTACTTCGACTTGGAAGCAGATCAGTTATAACTTCCTGTTCTTCTTAGCGGCATTGCAATCTGTTCCTAAATCATTACACGAAGCAGCGGCCATCGATGGTAGTGGCCCGATTAAGCGTTTCTTAACGATCAGTTTCCCACTGATCTCCCCAACGAGCTTTTTCTTATTAGTCGTCAATTTTGTGTACGCCTTTTTTGATACCTTCGCGATCATTCATGCGATGACACAAGGCGGGCCAAGTAATAGCACTTCAACCTTGGTTTATAAGGTCTTTAATGATGGCTTCATCGGATTAGATTTAGGTGGCTCTGCGGCACAGTCGGTGATCCTAATGATATTGGTGGCTTTATTAACGGTTATTCAATTTAAGTATGTTGAAAAGAAGGTAGCGTACTAATGGTAGAAAGAAGACCTCTTTTTAATTTTTGTTGTCATCTTTTGCTGATACTTGGCGTGATTTCTATCGCGTTACCAGTATGGTTAGCAATCGTGGCAACGACACACGAGAATCATGATTTCGCGACTAGTACTCCGTTATGGTTTGGTGATCTTGGGTTCAGTATTTTTAAAGATTTACTGAGTGGGCATACGGCTTTTAGTGATAAGTCTTTATCCATAAATGGGCTATTACTTAACTCGTTTATTATGGCGCTATGTATCACTGTGGGTAAATTAACAATCTCTATTATGTCTGCTTATGCGGTGGTTTTCTTCCGTTTTCGTGGCAGGATGATTGCTTTTTGGTTGATCTTTTTCACCCTGATGTTGCCTGTTGAAGTGCGTATTATGCCGACGTTTGAGGTGATCAGTAATTTGGGGATGTTGAATTCATTTTCAGGCTTAACCATTCCATTAATTGCCAGTGCAACAGCGACGTTCTTATTTAGGCAGTTCTTTTTAACGATTCCCAATGAACTCGTTGAAGCCGCACGGATTGATGGTGCAGGTCCCATAAAATTCTTTTTCGATATTTTATTACCATTATCACGCACCAATATCGCAGCTTTATTTGTGATCACTTTTATCTACGGTTGGAACCAATATTTATGGCCGTTATTGATCACGACGGATACCCATTATTTCACTATCGTCATGGCGATCAAGCAAATGACGGGCGTGGTTGATGGCGTCATTGAATGGAACAAAATTATGGCAACCACGATTATCGCAATGCTACCACCAGTCATTGTTGTTATAGCAATGCAAAAAGCCTTTGTTAAAGGCCTAGTTGATTCGGAGAAATAAATGTCTACTTTAACGCTTAATAAAATTGCGAAATCTTACCCTAATGGTTTTAAGGCAATTCATGAACTGAACCTTGATATTTCAGACGGTGAAATGGTGGTATTAGTTGGTCCAAGTGGTTGTGGTAAATCAACATTGCTTCGAATGATTGCAGGGCTTGAAGAAATATCATCAGGTGATTTAAGCATAGATACGACACGGGTCAATGATCTCGAACCAGGTGAGCGTGATATTGCGATGGTTTTTCAAAACTATGCCTTATATCCGCACATGACAGTATTTAATAATATGGCTTATGGGTTACGTAACCGTAAAACGCCAAAACACGAGATTGAACGATTAGTCAATGAAGCGGCGACCATGTTAGAGCTTGATCATTTATTGGATCGCAAGCCTAATCAATTATCGGGAGGCCAACGTCAGCGCGTCGCTATGGGGCGAGCTATTGTAAGGCATCCTAAAGTGTTCTTGTTTGATGAGCCATTATCAAATCTCGACGCTAAGTTACGTGTTCAAATGCGCCTTGAAATCAAAAAGCTACAACGTCGCCTTGGGACGACATCAGTATATGTTACGCATGATCAGGTAGAAGCAATGACACTGGCTGATAAGTTAGTGGTGTTGAACAAAGGTAACGTCGAGCAAGTGGGGACACCGATAGAAATTTATGACAACCCAGCCTCCTTGTTCGTTGCGACATTTATTGGCTCTCCCTCAATGAACATTCTTGATGCGAATATGACGTCTCAAGGTATTGAGCTAAATGGCCGTGTAAAATCACTATCAGCAAATTCTTTAGAGCAAAAGAAAGTGAAGCTTGGGCTGCGTCCAGAACATCTACAAATCGATAATGAGCAGCCTTGGTTTAACGTTGAAGTCGAGTTTATTGAAGCATTAGGAGCTGACTTATTGCTTTATTGTCAGACACAAGAGGCGCAATCGCAACAGCTCGTTTTACGAGTAGAAGGGCATAGCCCAATTAAAATGGGCGATAGCTTAGGTGTGAATATCAAACCTGAAAATATCCATTTATTTGATTGTGACACTTCAAAGCGCATACCTTATGATCACTTCAAACAAAATGAAGAAGTGATTCTTGGAGTGGTGAATGGTTGAGTCATTGGACAACGTAGATGTTCATCAGTTGAAAAAGCTGAAATGGTTACTGACAGATGTCGATGATACGTTAACTTGGGAAGGTAAATTACCTCCAGAAACGTTACAGGCATTAGGTAAGCTTGAAGCCGTTGGTGTTAACGTTATTGCTGTAACGGGCGCATGTGCAGGCTGGTGCGATCAAATGGCAAAGTTATGGCCTTTACATGGTGTTATTGGCGAAAATGGCGCGTTTTGGATGCGTAAAGATCAGCAAGGTTTTACGACACACTATATTCGTAACGCTGAGATGATGAAAAGAGAACAACAAGTACTGAGCCATGCTATTGAGAGTCTGTTACTGGATTATCCAGATGTAAGTTTGAGCCTTGATCAGCCTTTTCGATTTTGTGATGTTGCCGTCAATATTGCACAAGATAGACTGCCGTTACCTTCGGATGTAACAAAAAACATTCTTGAAAAGATAAAGCATCTTGATATTGAAGGGCAGAGAGTTCATGCAACACAAAGCTCAATTCACATTAATGCTTGGGTCGGTGATCATAGTAAACAGCAAACGAGTGAAGCTTACTTAACGCAATTTGCACCAGATGAAAAACGTGATCTAACTGAAGTCAGTTATGTCGGCGATTCTTTAAATGATGAAGGTATGTTTGCATGGCTGCCATTAACGTTTGGGGTTAATAATATCCGCGCATTATTACCTAAGTTAATTCATCATCCCCAATTTATTACGACAGAAAATGGGGGATATGGGTTTGCCGAATTAGCGGAAAAGATAGTTAAGGCAAAACAAACCCATTAATTAAAAAAGCACTCAATTGAGTGCTTTTTATTAGCGATTTCTTTTTTTATAACTGAATACACTGAAATCGTGTTTTTACTTGTTATTAATGATGCTAACTGACGTCGCAGAATAGCCGATAACCCAAAGCATTAAGATAAATTTCATGCTAATTTCTTCGCGTTAATATTTTCTTTATCGTCATTGGAGCAAACATTGAAAATTGAAGTATCTGTTCAACCCTCTGAGCATCAATTACAAGTGATAAGTGATGGTATCAGCGCTTTTAACGCAACGTATTTACCGAGTGATGGAGAGTTTGAATCAGGTTTACGTTTTGCGATTATGGCGCAGAATGATCAAGGTGAATATGTCGGTGGGCTGCAAGCAAGTGTGGTGTGGAGTTATTGCGTATTGGAGTTACTTTGGCTTTCTGAAGAAACGCGTGGGCATGGTGTAGGCTCTCAACTTATTGAACAATTAGTGGCGTTCGCGAAAGAAAAACAATTAACACAAATACGTACTGAGACGTTAGATTTTCAAGCAAAACCGTTTTATGAAAAGCTGGGATTTAAAGTCTATGGCGAAATTGATGATTCGCCCAAAGGGCATAAAACGTACTTTTTGGTAAAAGTGTTATAACAAAATTACATACCAGTAGTTTAATTTGCTGAGTGGTACTTTTTAATAAATAAGTCATGATAATAAGAGGCAAAAATGGATTTATCCTCAAATTTTAGAATGTTGGCAATATACAATCAGCGGATGAATAATCAGCTTTTAAATGCATGTAAACAGCTTACAGATGAACAACTGTTTCAAAATACCAATGCATTTTTTCCAACTGTAATGGCGCATTGGAATCATATTCTGTTTGGCGACTTAATTATGCTGCGACGTTTAATTGCTAATAATATTGTTGAGGTTAATTCGGAAATCCTAGAGCAGTTACCGGTAGCAAAAAGGATTAATGAAACATTTGTAACAACAATGGACGAACTATCACAATTACGTTCGTTAGTTGATGCTGTGTATATTGATATAACAAAGGGATTTACCGTAGCAACCTGTAATGAAGTTGTGAGATATACAACAACAGATGGTCAGCTCATTGAACGTTATGTTGGTGAGTTTTGTCAGCATATTTTTAATCACCAAACGCATCATCGCGGTCAAATGACCTGTATCTTGAGTCAGTTTGGTGTTGATTTCGGTTGTACAGATTTACCCATAATTGTGCCAGAAGGGGCCCGTTGCTAGATGTATTTTCGGGAAGAGTAGATTCATAACGCTATAATTGAGCTAATCTCTTTGTTAACACTTGTTGCTTATATTTAAATGAGGCTTATCGATGAAAAAGTACTGGCTAATTATATTTGTTTGTTTGTCGTTCCCGTCTTTTGCAGCCAAAAAAGTATTAGATTGCGATAACCCACGTAACACGTTGGAAATTAATGATTGTGCCTCGTTAACGCTAGCCTCTGCACAAGATGAATTGTCCAAATATTTAGCTGCTAGCGTTGAGCACAATAAAAAAGATCCCGAGTTAGTGAAGGCGATAGAGCAAGCGCAAAAAGATTGGGAAGTGTATATGAAAGCGCAATGTAATGCGGTTTACACCCAATGGCGTGAGGGAACTATTCGTAATGTCATGGCATTGGATTGTAAAACTCAATTAACCAAAGAAAGAACCCATGATATTTGGATGCATTTTTTAACATATATGGATAGTACACCACCTGTTTTACCTGAGCCTTCAACCTATTTTAAAAAGTGATTTTTTGATGTATTAGAGAGTGGGATGTTTGCAAGTAACTGTTATTAATGCATATTACTCTCAATAAAAAATCCCAGCTAACACGCTGTAATTGAATTAATAAAAGCTCTGTTTACGGCTATGTATTCAGAGCTTTATTTTTTATGTCTTTCATTAAGGACTAAAACAAGCGGCGTTTTAATCCTGTTCTTTCTAATATTCTGGTTGAGATCTCTTCGACGGACATGCTGGATGTATTGATATAGGGGATCGCTTCTCTGCGAAATAAACTCTCTACACTGAACAGTTCAGACTCACATTGGCTTTCACTGGCATAATCACTATTAGCGAGACGGTTGTTGCGGATTTCTGTCAATCTTTCTGGATCTATAGTTAAGCCAAAAAGCTTATGTCTATGTATTTCAAATTCAGGCAGTAAACGAAGTTTGGCAAGATCTTCGGCAATAAATGGGTAGTTCACCACTCTTAAACCAAATTGCATTGCCATATAAAGGCTGGTGGGCGTTTTCCCACTGCGTGATACGCCAAGTAATATCAAATCAGCTTCCTCTAAACCACGAAGAGAAATACCGTCATCGTGGGAAAGGGTGTATTCGATAGCCGCTATTCGATCAAAATAACCGTCTTGATCCTTACCAACACTGTGTGAGCGTTGCAATTGTGGCTTGGGCTCTAGCTGTAGATCGTCGGCAACAAAATTAACCATGGTTTGTAATACATCGTAGAACAGTGCATTGGCTGACAATAGCTGTTGTTTAATTTCAGGTACGACCATAGAGAAGAAAACTAAAGGCTTTTCTCCCGTCGCTAAAAAAGATCGCTCTATCTCTTTTACCACTTCAGCGACCTTGTGCCCATTTTCAGTAAAAGGAAAAGTCTGCTCATTGACTTTTAATGGAAACTGCGCCAGGACAGCATGACCAACGGTTTGACATGTTATGGCAGTTCCATCAGAAATGTAGAACACGTCACGAGTTTCAATTTTGTGATGCATAATAAGTTCAAATAAGGATTTATTTTTGAGATAAGATGTGAATAAAGTATAGAAAAGTCGTCGTACGTTCTGTAACTAATGCCACAACCTGACGAAAAAGTGGTTTTTTTTACGCAGCAACGCAAACGATTGCTTTTAATTGGTAGCTGAATTATTTCGGAGATACACATGCAAAAGTACACCCTTTGGTTCAACACTTTATCAATGAATGATGTGAACCAAGTTGGCGGAAAAAATGCCTCGCTTGGTGAAATGGTATCAAACCTTTCAAATGCGGGAGTGTCTGTTCCTAACGGATTCGCGACTACCTCTTACGCATTCCATGAGTTTTTAGAGTATGAAGGGCTAAATAATCGTATTTACGATTTACTTGGCGCTCTTGATGTTAATGATGTTGAAGCACTTCAGCGCACTGGGGCGACAATCCGTAACTGGATTTTAGCTGCGCCATTTCCTGTTGAATTAGAACAGAGCATCCGTCGTGATTACCTTGAATTGATTGATGGTAACCAAGCACTTTCCGTTGCGGTTCGATCGTCTGCAACCGCTGAAGATTTACCTGATGCTTCCTTTGCGGGTCAACAAGAAACATTTCTTAATGTAAAAGGTGTTGATGCCGTTTTAGAGGCAACGAAACACGTTTATGCCTCGCTATTTAATGATCGCGCCATTTCTTATCGCGTTCACCAAGGTTTTGATCATAAGGGTATTGCACTGTCTGCAGGTATTCAGCGCATGGTGCGCTCTGATAAAGCAGCGTCAGGGGTGATGTTTACGCTTGATACTGAATCAGGCTTTGATCAAGTGGTGTTTATTACCTCTTCTTGGGGTTTAGGTGAAATGGTGGTTCAGGGTGCAGTTAACCCTGATGAATTTTATGTCCATAAACCAATGTTAGAAGCTGGGCATGCACCAATAGTAAGAAAGAACTTTGGTTCAAAACTCATCAAGATGATCTACTCTGATAATCAAGAAATTGGTAAACAAGTAGACATTGTTGATACCACAGATGAAGAACAATATCAGTTCTCGATTAATGATGAAGAGATTAAAGAGCTTGCTAAACAAGCAATGATCATTGAAAAGCACTATCAACGTCCGATGGACATTGAATGGGCGAAAGATGGTATTGATGGCAAGCTGTACATTGTTCAAGCACGCCCAGAAACAGTGTGTTCGCAAGGATCTCAAAATGTAATTGAGCGTTATGAGCTGAATAATAAAGCGGATGTGTTGGTAGAAGGTCGCGCGATTGGACAACGTATTGGCAGCGGTAAAGTACGCTTGGTTGATTCGCTTGATCAAATGTCACTGGTACAAGAAGGGGATGTACTCGTCACAGATATGACAGATCCTGACTGGGAACCTGTGATGAAACGTGCTTCTGCGATTATTACTAACCGTGGCGGTCGTACTTGCCATGCTGCCATTATTGCCCGTGAATTGGGTATCCCTGCGATTGTGGGTTGTGGTAACGCTACAGAAATATTAATAGATGGTGCTGTTATTACCGCTTCATGTGCAGAAGGTGAAACAGGTTATGTTTACCAAGGCGAATTGAACTATGAAGTTCGACGCTCTGAGGTAGATGAATTACCAATATTACCAACTAAAGTGATGATGAACGTCGGTAATCCAGAGCGTGCGTTTGATTTTGCACAATTACCGAATGAAGGCGTAGGTTTAGCGCGTTTAGAATTTATCATCAATAAAATGATTGGTATTCACCCGAAAACATTATTGAACTTTGATGCACAAAGTGACGAGTTAAAAGCGCAAATTCGAGAGAAAATTAAGGGCTATAACGATCCTATTGATTTTTATGTTAGCAAGTTAACCGAAGGCATTTCTACCATTGCTGCAGCGTTCTGGCCTAAGCGTGTGATTGTTCGTATGTCTGATTTCAAATCGAATGAGTACAGTAACTTAATTGGTGGTAAAGAATTTGAACCCCATGAAGAAAACCCTATGTTGGGTTTCCGTGGTGCTTCTCGTTATATATCACCGGTATTTGAAGATTGCTTTGAACTTGAAACACAAGCGATGAAACGTGTTCGTAATGAAATGGGGTTAAAGAACGTTGAAATTATGATCCCGTTTGTACGTACGCCGAGTGAAGCTGCATCTGTGATTGAGTTACTGGCGAAAAACGATTTACGCCGAGGCGATCAAGGTTTGAAAGTGATCATGATGTGTGAACTGCCATCAAATGCCGTATTAGCGGATGATTTCTTAAAGTACTTTGACGGTTTCTCCATTGGTTCAAATGACATGACTCAGTTAACGCTAGGTTTGGATCGTGATTCTGGTGATGTTGCGCATCTCTTTGATGAGCGTAACCCTGCGGTTAAAGCTATGCTGAAAATGGCGATTGATGCAGCAACGAAAGCGGGCAAGTACGTCGGTATTTGTGGTCAAGGACCATCAGATCATGATGATTTAGCAAAATGGTTAATGGAGCAAGGTATTAGTTCTGTTTCACTAAACCCGGATACTGTGATCAATACTTGGTTAAAGCTAGGTGATGTAAATAAAAATCATTAGCAGACAGGTTAGGTTTAGTTGCTAAAGGTAAAATTAAGCTCTGATTAATGATCAGAGCTTTTTTATAGCAGATTGAAAATTAAGTGTCGTACACCTAAGTTAGGAGGACATATGGTTGTTGTAGAGCGATTTTCTTTTGCACATGAAGCGCATATAGCGAAAGCCAATCTAGAAAGTGCCGGTATTCACTGTTGCCTTGCTGACGAATTTACGGTCAATACGCAATGGCTTTATTCTAATGCAATGGGGGGAGTGCGTTTGTTGGTAGAAGAAAAAGATATAGAGTCAGCGAGAGTGCTACTTGAAAGTGATTTTTCTGATGCGTTAGAAGAACAAATACCACCTTATGATAACGAGCATGAACATTGTGCTTATTGCGGTAGTCATGATGTAGTGACTTATACGAAAGGTAAGCGCCCAGCATTTTTAATGTTTATTGTGCTAGGTTTCCCTTTGTTTACATATCAACATGGTTATAAATGTAACCAGTGTGGTAAATTTAGTGAGGAGTTGTAAAATTTTAAAGTATTAGCTTAATGCTATTACTTATCCGCACGCTGTTACAAAAGAATGTTTAACGGGATACGATAACGGAACGTTAATCTAGATACTTCAGTTTACTAAATGTTTATTTGATTACATAACGACTTTTCTATGTCTGTCATTTATCACCCTTTTTTCTAGTACGTAACCTTGAACTTTTAAAAATGATCACGTTTTTTAAAAGTAGTTGATTATTCAATTAAATAGCGCGTTATATCTGTTTGAAGAGGATTGTAGTTTGATATATGATTTCCTCATTATTTATCTAGCTAAATTTCCTGAATTGATAATTAATAATTGATGGTTCGCACACCCATCGACATAAAGACCGCTCCTTGTGAGCGGTTTTTCTGTTTATGGTCATTTAACGCTAATTTTTTTAATTAAATAAGATTAGAAACATGAGTAATAAAGACGACTATCATTCATATTTACTTTATTAATTTACCGATTTAAGTGCTAACGGTAATGTTTGTTTTAATTCATCCAGCCACTGATAACGGTTTTTATACAGCTTGCGTTTATTACGATTGAGTGTGCTCAAGTCTTTTCGCTCTGGTAATAAAGGTAATTTATAGGTTACGTTACTTTCTTTAACACCCTGATATTCTTGCCAGATCTGGTCATAGTCACAGCTAACCGCATGACGTTTTGAACCGATATAACGGAGTGCTTGATAAATGTGACCTTTATTACTGACAGCGGTAATGTTTTTTAATTGATAAGCATCAGCAAAAATGAGAGCTAATTCCACCATTAATGCCTTAGGACGTAAGCCATATAGTCCTTTTGTTAACTCTTTGATGAGTTCTTGACGGTTCTCAATATCACTGTCTGGGCCTTGTAAAGCACCAATATGTAAATGGCTTTGATCTTGATTAACGGTAAAACTAATACAATATAATTGCTTGTTGTTACTATCTGTGAGCGTGAGACCCAGTGATCCTTCTCTTGAGTAACCAGCATCAAGATAGATATTGTATACGTTGTCATTTTTATCTGTTATTTGAGATAACTTAAGACCTTCATGCTGGTATATATTTAAAAGTTTTGAAGAAAAGTTGTTCAGCATAAATTGAAGATGTTTTTTCAACATCTGCATTCTTTGTTTTTTATCCCATGCCACACAGCCATATGGCTTAAGTGGTTTTTCAATAAATGACGGATATACCGTGATTAATTGTTGAAGTAATGGGTTATCGAAGTAGCCCATGACTTCATCAGTAACTTTGGGTGAGAAAACGCACCAGCAATAGAGACGAAATTTTTTTCTTATTTTATCCATTCCTGTGATGTTTGGATAAAGCATGTTGGATAAAAATGATCCACGCTTAAATACCGTGTTTGATGTGATGGCTAAATGAGACATTTTGATAAACCTTGTAGATATTTATATTTTTAATTATGGATATTTTTCTATTAATAAGACTTAAATATAAATTACAAATTAAACAGTGTTTGTTTAATAAAGGCTGAACGGAATGTTAATATTTGAAATCTAGTATTTTCATTGTTAATCATATTCAACATTATTGAGGTTTTATTCATTTATAAAAACAATAGCGTTGTTTTTATAGCTTTTTATGAAAAAAGTGTTTCTACCTGTAACATGTGGCGGGTGTTATAAAGTAGATTAATGTTTATTCACTACCAATGAAAAGTTAATTAATGGCTGTTTTTTAGTTAAAGTTTGTCTGTTATTTAACGCGTATATTAATATGTTTGCAAAGTTCAGCCACCTGAAACTTAATTGTTTGAATTCGAAATGAGTGATGAAGAGAGAGCTATACATTCATCCTGCTTGTAATATATGTGTAGGTAAATCATGACAGCACGAAAGTGTGGTGCAGTTAATACTTCATTAAAAGGTGCAGCAATCCAATATGACTTAAGAGTATTCCCATGCTGCCAAGAAAAAACAGTTTATTTAAGTGTTAGGACGGGATAAAAGGACCAAGGTGAACAAGTGTAATTACGATGATGTAGGCTAATTGTGAATATCATTTAGGAATGTGCGCTCGCACTACTAATCTAAAGTATCCGGAAATGGAATACATTGCTAATGTAGAGATACATTCATTAGGGAGAGCTTACAATGATCAAAGAAATCACTTTTCCGAGTTCAACAGGGATCTTAGGCAATGAAAAAGGACGATATTATCGTGATTCCTTTTCGGTCAATATTAGCCAACAGCACTTAAATGCCATTGATGTGTATTATGCTATTTTTGCCCATTTACCAAAGCCTGTGATTATTGCAATGAAAATAAGAAATAAGATCATGGGTTGGCTGGGGTTTTCAGCGGGCGCAACGGAAATGTCGTTACCGAAAGAACAAATAGCCACAGGTAAGCAAGCTGGTTTTCTTGTATTTGAGTCGGTATCGGAAGCGGAGGTAGTTGCAGCAGCTTATGATAAAAATATGGATATGTGGTTATCCGTGTTGAAGCTCTCTGAAAAAGAATATGCGGTTTCAACATTGGTGAATTTAAAAACACGATCTGGATGTTTATACATGGCGTTCATTAAACCTTTTCATAAGTTGGTGGCTAAGTTCTGTATTGCTCAAGCATTGCGTGCAAAGCGTATTTAAACAGTTAATAAGGTGTAACATTTTTCTATTAACTCTTGTTTAGAATTTTAAGGTAAATTGCTGCTATCTAATAAGTGATCACTGCGATCTGATAAAGGAAGATCATCGATGGTAGCGCTATTTTTCAAGTGTTTGTTAGGGGCTTTTGCCGTTTTGCTCATTGCGTTACTTTCTAAAAGTAAGAGCTTTTATATCTCTGGTTTAGTGCCTTTATTTCCCACCTTTGCTTTAATTGCCCACTATATTATTGGCACAGAGCGCACCATGGCAGATTTGCGTGTTACTGCATTATTTGGACTGTATTCACTAATCCCTTATGCGGCATATCTCATTGCTGTTTATTACTTTAGTTATAAATATGAATTAGTTTGGACACTATCATTGGCTGCATTAGTTTGGGCTTTCTTTGCTTGTTTGTTACTGATGGGGTGGACGAAGTTTAGCCCTGCATTGAGTTAGGTGAGAGGTCGTGAGTAGGGTGAGATAGGGAATCGTGACATGAACACTCAATCTAAAGCTTATTTACATTAATGCAAAGAATATGGCGTGTTCGGTGATTATTTCACTCGCGAACACGCCATAATATTCATGCGATGATACCTATTTGCTTAGATTAGTGACTTTTCATTTAGTCATTTTTTCGTTTAAAAGGTCGATGAAGAAAGCATATTCCAATGCATCTTCGTGGAGTGCTTTAAAACGACCTGATGCACCGCCGTGACCAGCTTCCATATCGGTTTTAAACAGTAAACGATTGTTGTCTGTCTTCATCTCACGCAGTTTTGCTACCCATTTCATTGGCTCAAAATATTGCACTTGTGAATCATGTAGCCCTGTTGTCACAAGCATGTTTGGGTAGTCGTGCTGACCCACATTATCGTATGGCGAGTAACTTAACATGTACTCGTAATACTCTTTCTGATTAGGGTTACCCCATTCGTCATATTCGTTTGTCGTTAATGGAATAGACTCATCCAGCATGGTCGTTACCACATCAACAAATGGCACTTGCGCTGCAATACCGCAATATAATTCAGGCGCTTGGTTAGCAATAGCGCCCATTAACAAACCGCCTGCAGAGCCACCCACAGCAAAGATTTTATCTTTCGCACCGTAACCTTGTTTGATAAGTGCTTTTGTTACATCAATAAAATCATTGAAGGTGTTTTGCTTGGTGAGTTTCTTTCCATCTTCATACCAAGGGCGACCTAGCATTTCAGAGCCGCGAATATGCGCGATAGCATAGACAAAACCACGATCAAGCAAGCTTAAACGTGATGATGAAAAACTAGGATCAATGGTTGAACCATAAGAACCGTAACCATATTGGTAAAGCGGATTGGTGCCATCTTTTTTAAATAAATCTTTACGGTAAACCAAAGAAACAGGTACCTGTTTACCGTCACGAGCGTTGATCATTAATCGCTCTGATTGATAGTTGCTTGCTTCAAAATCGCCTAGTACTTCAGCCTGTTTTAAAAGGTCGAACTCACTGTTATCAAGGTTGATATCAAAGTGAGATGCTGGCGTTGTCATACTTGAATAGTAAAGGCGGAGCTTATTGGTATTAAGTTCTTTATTGCCATAGAAGAAAGCGGTGAATGCTTCATCATTAAAGTGTAATTCACGCTCTTCATTGGTATCTAATTGACGTACAGTCACATGGGTTAAACCATTTGAACGTTGCTGATATACAAGGTAGTTATCAAATAATTCGTAATCTTCTAGCATCACACCTTCAGCAGGTGCTATTACATCTTGCCATTTTGACTTATCACCGATTTGATCGGTATCAACTTTCATTAAGCGGAAGTTAACAGCCTTATAATTGGTCAACACGTAAAATTGCTGCCCAAGTTTCGAAATACTGTACTCTAAGCCTTCTTCACGCGCTAAGAATGGTTTTGCCGTAGCGTTTGGATCGTTAGCATCGATAATAGAAACAGCACTGGTTTCAGTGCTTGAATGCCAAATATACACCAATTCGTTATCTTTACTTTTACCTATCGAGGTATAAAACGTTTGATCTTTTTCTTCAAAAATCAACACGTCTTCAGTCTGGTTTGTACCTAATTGGTGACGGAATACTTGATACCCCAATAAGGTTTGCGGATCTTTCTTGATGTAATAAAACGCTTTGTTATCGTTCTGCCACGCAATAGATCCACTGGCGCCTGTGATTTCATCAGCAAGGTATTCACCCGTAGTCAGGTTTTTTACTTTGATGGTGTAAATACGACGGCTAACAGTATCTTCACCATAAGCCAGTAAATTTTCATCTTGGCTTACACTTAGGCTTGATACATTGTAATACTCGTGATTTTTAGCCAGTTCGTTAATATCAAGCAATACGGTTTTATTCGTTCCTGCAAAATCGTCTGCTCGAACTGAAACAGGATATTCATTATCACCCGTTACTTCGCTGGAATAGAAGTAATTGCCTTGTTTTACAGGGACTGAATTATCATCTTTTACAATACGGCCTTTAATTTCTTCAAATAGCTGCTGTTGTAATGCTTCTGTATGCGCCATTACAGCATCGGTGTAAGCATTTTCAGCGTTAAGATGCGCAATGATCTCAGGATCACAGCGTTTATCATCACGCATCCAATAGTAATTATCAGTACGTGTATCATTATGGATGGTCATTTCATGTGGTACTTTCTTTGCGACTGGCGCTTTAAATGAAGACGCATGAACCACGTTTGTTGTTTTTGTATTCACAATAATGTCCTTCCAAGTATCTTCTTTTCATTGAGCATAAAAGAAAATTTAAAATAGGATACAACGATTACCATAAGGTGTTGTATTTTTGTTATTTTTTAAGACAGATTTAGGCATGAATAAACGCGATAAGAATGCATTTATAGTTTTATTATGCTCTGCTTACATCCTATATCTTGGGGTATTTCTCTATTTTTCAATCCTTAGAATTAAAATCGAAGAATTAAGATAAAAAGTAATATCGTAGCTGCTATTTTTTCTTATATGAAACAGAGAGAATTGTAATTGAAGATTTTAATTATATAGAAAAAAGCTAACGCATTGGTTTTATTATAAATTTACAAGATAAACCATGTGTTTTTTGATCATATAGTCAGTTGTGGTTCATAAAAACGAAATAACGTGATTTCACTCACGAAATGAGCTTTGCTAGAGACTAATATAAGAAATATAACTAATTGATAGTATGTCTTTTTATGAAGAGCACATGGATTATAGTTTTAGGAATTGTTGTTGGTGCTATCGTAATAGGCGGACAATCTTTTTACCCGTTGCTGACCTCACAAAATATTCTTAACAAACCAAGTGGTGAAGTTAGGTTAGGTGACGTTTACGATGAACAGTTAACGACGACAGTTACGATTTCAGATGCTGATAATAAGACGCCCATCTTGATGATCATGACGGACACAGATCAGATAACAACGGACGTGAAGCAAGAGCTGAATCAAATGGTAAAAGAAGCCAATGAAACGCTACCGGCACATGAAAAATGCGATTAGAAACCGCCTATTTTGATACGAATGTGAACATTGAGCTAACCACAGAAGTGGCCTACCATTCTCAATATCAAAATAAGATGAAGGTAACCATTGACGATACCGTGTTATCTCATCCTGCTGACGAGCAATACCACTTTGCTGAAGCGACAGATATGATAAATACCTCCGCGCAGAAAATGGATACGCTTTTTCATCAACAATATTCATTTATCCATAAAGTATAGTGATAAAAAAGCGCTCACTGAGCGCCTTTGGGTTGTGGTATCTGAGATTAACTAATCACGACTAAGCAATTAGGTAACTCATTTTTATTTTCAGTTAATGGATAAGCATTAGCCAGTAACTTGCTTGATTGCTCTAAGCACTGCAGAAAGCCTTCATAAGTTTTTCCTGCGCGAACATTGGTTGTGAAATCAGCAACAATAGAGCGCCATGCTTCATCACTGATTTGTTCACTAATACCGAAGTCCGTTAAGATTTCAACGTAATGTTCGGCTTCACACACAAAAATCATCACGCCTAAATGCTGCTTGGTGCGATGAATACCATTGGCGAGAAATTGCTCTCTTGCCACTAGGCTAGCACGACGATGTTTCACTGCTTTTGGCACCAGACGATATTTAATCGCAGGGATCCTAAATAACAAGGTAAACGCGATAAAGCCGACTAACTGACATAATAGAACGTCGTTTAACTCTAACCAAAAAGGTAAGAAATTGAGTAGGGCGGGAATAAATAACGCAATAATTGCAGCCCATAATGTCGGTACAAAATAATAGTCGTCGGCTTTAGTCGCCACAACAGTCATTAATTCAGCATCGGTTGTTTTTTCAATTTCACCAATTGCTTGGCTGATTGTTTCTAGTTGTTCATTAGTAAATAACTTCATATTTACCATCCTCCTGATGCGCCGCCGCCACCAAAGCCACCACCGCCGCCACTAAAACCTCCACCACTGCTGCCTCCGCCAAAGCCGCCACCATTTCCGCCAGAGCGAGGGGAATTTCCCGAACCAAAACCACCACTGGTGAATACATCACCATTACGACGGTAATATTGTGAACGATGACTTCTACGTCGGCTAAAGGCTATAATTTGAATCACGATGACAAAGAGTATGAATAGGTAAAGATCATAAGACGGTTTTTCTTCTTGAACCACAGGCTTATATTCACCTTTAATTGCCCCAAGGATCGCTAATACGCCATTTTCAATCCCTTTGGCAAATTGGCCTGATTTAAACTCAGGTTTTATTTCGTGGTTGATGATACTAATGGCTGTCGCATCTGGTAGTGCGCCTTCTAAACCATAACCGACTTCAATCCGGATTTTCTTGTCGTTATAGGCAACAATTAATAGCACACCGTTGTCGTGCTCTTTATTGCCAATCCCCCATTGACGACCGAGTTGATACCCGTAATCGGCAATAGGGATCCCATCTGTTGATGGAATGGTAACAACAACGACTTGGTTTGAAGATTGTTTCTCTTCATTCGCAAGCAGTTGCTCTAGTTGTTTGATTTGCGAAGCATTAAGGATATGCGCATCATCCACCACACGTCCCGTGAGTTTTGGGAAGGTGGGTTGTGCAAAGCAAACTTGGCTAACTAGCAACAAGAGTCCGGCAAAATACAGGACTTTTTTTATCATTAGAATGCTACCTTAGGTGCAACATCAGCATTGGGTGTCGTCGCTGAGAAGTTTGGTTTAATCGTTAAATCGCTATACATGATCCAATGCCAGAAACGACCTGGGAAAGTACGAATTTCTGTATTAAAGGCTTTAACGCTATTAATGTAATCACGACGAGCAACGGCAATACGGTTTTCTGTGCCTTCAAGTTGCGCTTGCAGTGTAATAAATTGCTCATTAGCTTTTAAATCAGGATAACGCTCAGACACAACCATTAAACGAGATAGCGCACTACTTAATTGTCCTTGGGCTGCTTCAAACTTTTTAAATGCTTCAGGGTTATCTATTGTTTCAGGAGTAACCTGCATTGAAGAGACTTTTGCACGTGCTTCTGTAACGGCAGTTAATGTGTCTTTTTCATGGCTAGCATAGCCTTTCACCGTTGCGACAAGGTTCGGGATCAAATCAGCGCGACGTTGGTAATTATTTTCAACTTGTGCCCAGTCTGCATTTACTTGTTCATCGAGCATGGGAATTGTATTAATACCGCAGCCGGTCAGTTGGAGCAGTAAAGCCAAGCTAAATACCCATTTCAGTATTTTTGGAAAATTAAACATTCGTATCCCTTCTGTTATGTATGATTATATTTACGTTGTTTATTGATAATTGAACAATGCAAAATAATGGAGTTTATACATGTTAAGTATAAATAAAATTAAATAATTATCATCAATATGTCATTGTTATTTTTAGTATAAAAAATCAATAAGACGCAATTATTATGGCAAAAATAAAGAGTGTATTAGGTGGTTAGCACATCTAAATGTGTAATAACTATTTTGCTTGTTACTCGCTGGCTTTTTGGTGGCTGTAAGTAAAGAAGGTGTGTTTCTTTGGTAGTCTCGGTTTCTTGCGAATTGAAGTTAAAGAGGAGAGATACAGCAACATTCGTCATGCTGAAGATGTCTTTCGACATTATGAATTAGTAATTCACAATGAATTACTAATTCATCTAACTCGGAATTGCCCCAAAACGTAGAGTAGATGCTCCTCACCAAACGACGATGTTCATATTGACCAACATTTTCTAATGTTAGAAGCTCATGAGTAGCCAGCTTAGTTGAAGATCAATATTGATAGTAATAGCAAGGTTATCTACAAAATCACATACCCAAACGGCAAGATCTATATCGGGAAGAATCTGACAAACAGTATCCATTTATCCTTGGTGCCGGTTTATTGAGTACGTCTTTGAACGTGGCTTTTACACTGGCGAATTATCTACTAATCATCTTTAGTGATATCTAAGCCCAGCAGCCCGAAATAAATGGTACCTCGTAAGCTTTGATAGAGGGTGTCATTATCACTGCTCAGTGCCACTGCCTCTTGAATCACTAAACATCGATCATCATCGATTGAATGCTGACTATCGTTGAGATAGACAATATGCTCTTTACGGATTGTTCTTTTAACTTCAAATGCGGTCAATGCTCTTCATAACTTGAAGTAACTTTTCTCGTCGGTAATCAATTAACATTGTTCTTCGTATGTTAAGTACTATTGTATGTTTTTCATCCGAAATAATTATAACCTTAACCATGCTGTTCAATAATTAACCACCCCATAATGAACTTTGCAAGAGCAGAACACTCACGAATAATATAACGTAATGATATTTAGTGCTTTCTGAACACAAAGTAAGCTAATTTCATGACGTGAATCAAACCGCGTTATTAAAGTCGCTGCAATTGTTGTTATAGTCTTGAAGTTACATTTTGTTGCCTATAGTTTCTCTAAGATTTAATTTATTTACAGTAAATTAAATTTCAATTACATTTTTTAACAATACTGAAGATTGAATATGCAAAACAAATCAAACCAAATGAACAAAAATTATGAATAATGATGACCCGAAGGAATTCATAGGTGCTGCCTTTATTTGTAAATCAGGCATTAGAGCTAAGGCTTGCGCTGAGCACATAAACTTGAAAACAGGAACTCACGAATGTTCTTTTATAAAATGAAGAAAAATGTGTATGCCTTTTTTTTGAGTAATATGATGCTTAGGATATCAGTCGATGCGATAATATTCTCATTTCTGTGGTTTTACTTATCTGATGATACTATATTAAGTGGTATTACATACATGGCATTTAGGACTTTTGAGATATATTTAATGCCATTTAGTTCATATTTACCCGATAAATTTGGAAGAAAAACGGTATATAACTATTGTTACATTTCCGCTTTTATTTGTTGCTTACTTGCGTTAACTGCCTTGATTGTTCTTGAATCAACTTTGCAAATGATTGTATCAGTAGTTACATGTTTATTGTTAGGTGGTGTAGTGAGTATACTCCCAACAAACACAACATCTTTACTGCATGACAGGTATGGTAGTAGGTCTAAAGTTGCATTCAGGGTTGGATCTATTTTTGCGTCTTATAAAATATTTCTATCTCCGATAATAGGAATGCTAACTACTATATCTTTTGGTAGCTTAAATACGGTCATAATAAGTACTGTTCTTCTAAGTATTGCTTTTTTTATAAAAGAGTATGCATTAATAAATATACCTAATGTAAAATCACTTGACAGGGTAAAGTTTAGCGATACTTTTACGAGTTTGTTCAACTCATTATCAATAAAATACGAAAAGGTCTTTATTCCCACCTTAGCTGTGATTAATTTACTTATGACTCCATTTTTCATGGTTTCATTACCACACAATGCTGCAAATGGAATTTATCCAATTCCTGAGTTTGTTGTTTTGTTAGATATGCTTTTCGGATTAGGGATATTTATTGCTAACAAATTTATTTCAAACAAAATTCCTGATAAGCAAGCAATTCTTATTGGGTTATTTTTATTAGCTCTTATGCTGTCGTTTGGTTCTGGAGATAACGTTTATATGGCACCTGCAATGTTGTTTTTAGGGGGGCTTGGGCTACCATTAATTGTTATAAACATAACTACTATTCGTGTAAATAACATACCGAAAGACAAAAAGTCCATGTATCTATCATCATTGACTTTTTGGAGCCTATTTTTAAATCCAATTTCAATTCTAATTATATCTTATATGTATAAGTACGATTTAACTAATAACGTTCAAAACGTTTATTTCTGTATTTCATTTTCGATTCTTGCTTATTTTTTTTACAATGCTTTTACATTTTCCACTGATGTTATAAATCAAGTTAAAGGACAAGAGAATGAAAAAAATAATTGATATCCTTTTAAACAGAAATACTGATAGTCACGGCCTACCATCTAACCCTTGTATAATAAAAGGTGGTGGTAGTGAGTTTAAAAATATAATATCTGTAAATGATATAGATGACTTTATTTCAGTTGATGGAGCAAGGCTACCGTATATAGCAATATCTAACACAAAGAAAAAATATAGTCAGCTGACTGATGTGCCTTTTCAACAAAGAGAACTTGGATATTTTGACTCCTCTATTATTTTACAGGAGTTTTTAAATGGTAGCTCTATAATCATGAAGCACATTGACCGTAGGTTTCCAGCTGTTGCGGCACTTAAAAACAAAGTTATCGAGGAATTGTTTCCTTACACCGTCCAAGCCAATGCGTATTTAGCACCGAGTGACACCCAAGGTGTTCAAATACATGCAGACCCACATGCAACCCTTTTAATACAGTGTTCGGGAAAGAAGAGATGGCTTGTTTGGGGGAGGGCTTTTGACGACACTCAAGAGTCTCTATTAGAATCTTTAGATTTAGACAAGAGAGTTAATGAGATAGCTAAAGGTCAACCTATTATTGATGAATTTGTTCATGAAGGTGATATTCTTTATATTCCTAAAGGTTATGTCCATACCCCATTTACTTCTGATACACACTCATTGCACTTAACTCTAGGTATTCAGACCAACTCCGAGAGTTCTTTGGCTTATACAGGAAAAAGTATACCAAATGACAATAATGTTAGCTATTCGTGCAAAGACTATATGCTCGCGCCATATTTTTTGCCTGAATGATTCACAAGCTAACAAGATACATTTAAATTATGTTGCGCCTTGTTCATAAACTTGGCTTTAATATCACGGAATAATATTCCTTCTAGCGTCACCTATAGACATTTTTAAAAAGCCAATCAAGACAGGAGTGGTAACTCTAATGCTGTTCACTTAAGGTGAGCGGCATTGTTTTTGCTAGAGTAGCGGCTTGGTTTCTTCTTCGCTACTATTTCTCGTCTATGTGTGGCGAACCGAGAACATTGAAGTAATCGCCATACAACCAAATCAGTTCACTTGCTTAAGAGTCGAATAAAACAATAACTAAAAAGTGAGGATAATAATATTGAATACTATAGATACGCGCAGAGAACCAGAACCTAACAAAACTTGTGAAAATAAAGGCAAGAAGGAATATAGCTCCGACAGTTTATTACTATCTTGCTTATAATTAATGGATTTTGGACTTTAACAATTGAAGAGTTTACACTTCAAAATAAAACGCTACTTTACTCCGTAAATATCGGTTTGGGTATGATACTTGTTGGGCTGTTGCTTTCTCGCTTGGTGTCATTTAATCGTGCTGCTTTGAACACGATAAAGCTAGATGAGAGTGACAAAGATAGCTTAGCTGCCAAACGTAGAAAATCAGGTTGGTCTGGCGAATATCGCTCAAAAATGATCTTTGGTTGATATTTAGCCAAAGTTGAATCCCGCCCTGTGGTAGGTATAACTACATGGACAAAGCGTTTAGCACGCTGTTTTTTACCGCGGGTATTGGGGCACTTCAGTTTCCAAAGCTACTGATGAAATCGCTACGATCTCACTTCTTTCTTACCTAATACTAGCTTTTAGTTTGGCTAAGAGTCGACATATTGAAAGACTGGAACGCTATAAAGGACGTATATATATGTCTTTATTGTATGGTTAAAAACTCCTGTGTTTCTGACTATCGCAGTGTTTTTAGTGTTAATTGCTACAGGCATGTTAACCCCAAACACGCTTGATGGTTTTTCATTAAAAGATCTGTTGGGCTTTTAGCACACACATAACAAGTAAGGATTAAGTGTTGCGTAGCCAACGTTAAATCCCAAGTGTTGAACAAGCCCGAGCCTCTGTATAAGTAAATTGTGCGATATGCTCTAGAGGGGTGGCAGCCTTGATGCTTTTCTCAAGGCGAGTTCGGTGTTCGTAAGGCAGAGGGGGCGCTACATCATCTGGTGTGTCATGCATGCCATTTTTGCTATTTGCCATACCTATAGTTATTCATGACATTGCTAATGTAAGTTTTCGCGAAACTCATTTCTGTCCACAAACGAGCTAGCTTTCATAGCTAGCTCATTGTGATCACCGAACGACTCTGTCGCATCTTAACTACCCAACAGAAACGTAGCGATAAAACCCATTGTTATGATTAATAGTTAAGGCATCAAGCAACCCAATCGGGGGAACAATTGGGTTGCTTGATATTAGGCGTTTAACACCTTCTGATTGCTTGAGTGCCAATCAAAATAGGAGTTGTTAGAACCATAGTTTCTTGCTGAGCCTTTTACAATTTTGAACGCATTATCTGAAGACTCAGAAAACGTAAATGGCTTGGTTGATTCACTATACCAATGTTTATCACCTTGTTGAAAAGTAAGGCGAAAGTTCACAATTTGTAATGCATCGTTAATTTGATAAAAGCCCTGATCTTCAGTGGTGACTGAGGTCTGTATTTTGCTTGCTTTAACGTTATAAACAAAATCTGTGGTATGAATCTCGTAATGGTTACCTGTTCGCATAATGTTGAGTTTTCCATTTATTGCGATTTCAGCAGTATTGATATCAATCGGGCAATGAAAGTTTTTTCTTGTTGGTGTTTTATTAATACACTTTTTTGCCTGCTCTAGAATGGTTTGGTTTATATCAAGTTCTAAATTTGATTGCTGTGTTTTTTCTTGCTTAGAAAAATGCGCAATATTAGCCGTCGGTTGTTCGGTTTTATTGTAATAAAAGCAGCAAATCGTAATTAGTGCTACTGCGCCTATAAGTCCATATTTCTTCATAATTATGTAATTGACTGTTGTTTTATTGCAGACGATAAACGAGGTGTCGAGGGCTGTAAATAGACTTGAACAAGGGCAAAGCGAGTATCACAAAGAAATGACAAACGTGAATCGAATATGAAGACGAAGATAGTCATTGTTAAGTTTTTGGCGAGGGGAAGAGAAACTAAGGCGGCGTAATTAACACGGAGATTAATATCCTTATACTGATAAAAAAACAATATACAGTAACCGATAATAGAATTAGCGTTCTGTGAATAACTTGTGGTATTCAATGTTTTAATAATAGTGGTTTTTTGGTTATTTATTTCTTATGGTATGTGAGTATTTTACAAATTAAGTACGGCTTTTAAATAATTACCTTTAACAAGCTACGCTTAAATTTGAGGGTTATATTTATTTGAGTGTGGGGTGAATATGGGGCTGTGGTTATACCTACAACGGATCACGGTAAAATATTTCTCTCAACTAACTGGGCGAAATATTGCAGTTATCACGGGTTTATACATCGCAATAAGTTGGTTGCTACTATTCCTTATGGGTGAAAAACAATTAAGTCGTTCTTTCTCCACTTTCTTTTATTACTTAGTCGTAACCGCTTCTACTGTGGGCTACGGCGATCATTCTCCTGAAACCGCACTCGGTAAATGGGTGGCTGCGCTATTTATTATTCCGGGTGGTTTAGGGCTATTTGCGATTGTTGTTGGCCGGATAGCAACCTTGTTCGTGAGTGTTTGGCGACGTGGCATGTTAGGAAAAAGGAGTCTTGAAATGGAGCAGCATATTTTACTGTTGGGGTGGAATGAAAATCGAACGCTTAGCATGTTACGAATGTTACTACATGAAGAAGCAGGGCGTCGGACGATTGTGTTATGTACGCGTTCTGAAATCGAAAACCCTATGCCTGATAAGATAGAATTTGTCCGTGTCACTAGCTATACCAATGCCGAGGAAATGGCGCGTGCCAGTATAGATAAAGCCAGTTGTATTATTGTTGATGCGCTACATGATGACGTAACCTTAACTGCAGCATTATTTGCCGCAGGTCGTAATCCAAGTGCACATTTACTGGCTTATTTTGATGACGAGGGGCTGAGCGATTTATTAAAGCTTCATTGTCCTAATGCGGAATGTATTCCTTCGGTTGCGATTGAAATGATTGCTAAATCAGCGGTTGATCCGGGGTCGAGTGTGCTTCATCAAGAGCTATTAAGTACGGATAAAGGGATGACTCAATATGCGATTGATTACCCTTCAACACAACAACCAGCGACCTTTGCGTTATTGTTTGAGCATTTTAAATATCAGCACGATGCTATCCTTATTGCCTATGACGATGGTAAGGGGATTCAAGTCAATCCACCATTAAACCAATCTATTACTCCTGCTACTCGTCTATTTTATATTGCGGATGAACGTGTTGATGATATGACGTGGCCAGAGCCAGCATCTTGATGACTCATTGTTGTGCAACGACGCATTATGTTGGTGCTGTGGGTGATTACGGTAGAAATTAAAAAGTAAAGGGGTGGCAATTAACTCACTGTTATCTAATAGTAATTTCTTGTTTTTTTAGGTTGGCATACTCACTGCATTAATCTTATTGCACATTCACTATTTCGTTAAGCATTGGCGCTTATCTCTTCTCGGGATAAGCGTTTTTTTTATTTCAGTGGCAGTGCGATATTGTTAAGGGGAAGGGATGATTAGCCAAGGAATTAAATCAGCATGTCCATATTGCGGTGTTGGCTGTGGCGTTGTAACAAAGCAGTCTGAGATTATTGGTGATGTATCTCACCCAACAAATCGTGGTGCACTTTGTGTAAAAGGTTCGTCACTCGTAGCCAGTATGAGCCAACCTAATCGCTTGTTATATCCTCAAATTAAAGGAAAGGTTGTCGAGTGGGATCAGGCAACCAGTCAAATAGCTGAAACCATTAGCCGTGTGATAGCAGAATCCGGTCCTGAAGCCATTGGTATGTACTTATCTGGTCAGTTATTGACGGAAGATTATTATGTTGCCAACAAATTAATGAAAGGCTTTATTGGTAGTAGCCATGTCGATACAAACTCTCGGTTATGTATGGCTTCTGCTGTTGCTGCACATAACCGAGCATTCGGTGAAGATATTGTTGCTACCAATTATAGCGATTTAGACAACACCGACTTAATTGTGCTGGTGGGTTCTAATTTAGCGTGGACTCACCCCATTGTTTTTAAACGTATCCAACAAGCAAAAAAACAAAATCCATTATTAAAAATAGTGGTGATAGATCCACGTAAAACGGTAACAGCAGAGCAGGCGGATTTACATTTAGCGTTGGCCAATGATACTGATATTGATATTTACAATGGATTAATTCGTTACCTTATAGAAAACAACGCTATTGATCGTGATTTTATTGCTCAGGTAACTGAAGGTTTTGATGCATTACAGCAAGAGGTAATGAAAGATAAATATTCATTGCTTGAAGTAAGTAAAAGTAGTGGCATTGCGATTGAGCAACTAGCAACATTTTACCAATGGATGAAGGAAGCGCCGCGTGCTGTAACTGTATTTTGCCAAGGGGTGAATCAAGCAAGTTGTGGCACAGATAAAGCCAATAGTATTATTAATAGTCATTTAGTTAGTGGAAAAATGGCCAAACAAGGTTGTGGTCCTTTTTCTATAACAGGCCAGCCTAATGCGATGGGAGGAAGAGAAGTTGGCGGGCTTGCTAATCAACTCGCCGTTCATCGTGGCTTTGATGATATTTCAATTTCGCAAGTTAAAGCGTTTTGGCAAGCGCCTAATATCGCAACAACGGCAGGGCATAAAGCGGTCGATTTATTTAAAAGCGTAGAAAACGGTGATATCCGCGTGTTGTGGATCATGGCAACTAACCCCGTGATATCAATGCCAGATAACGAGCAAGTACGCCGAGCATTAGAAAAGTGTGAATATGTGATTGTCTCTGATATTACACCTGAATCAGATACAGCAGCGTATGCAGATTGCTTATTACCAGCAGCGGCATGGGGTGAAAAATCAGGCATGGTAACAAACTCAGAGCGTATGATGAGTCGACAGCGGGCATTTACCGCAATGCCAGGTGAGGTTAAAGCCGATTGGCAAATGATTTGTGATGTGGCGAAGCAGTTAGGTTTTAGTAAAGCGTTTGATTATCAATCAGAAGCTGATATTTTTCGTGAACATGCCGCCTTGAGTGGTATTAACAATAGCACTGACTTGTTATTTGATATTTCATGTTTAGCATTGATTAGCGATGATGATTATCAAACGTGGCAGCCGCAGCAATGGCCTCTCAATGCGACCAGTAATGGCGTATTTGAACAACACAATGACCTTCCTTTATTTTCGACTCCAACCAGAAAAGCCCAATTAGTCGTCACGCCTTCAGCAAGTGAAAACCCGTCGTCAAATGTGATGTTAGCGCAAGATGCCTCTCAATCGATCTTCTGGCTTAACACTGGTCGACAACGTGATCAATGGCATACCATGACACGAACTGGGCATGTTCCAGTATTGGCACAGTCTGAAGTCGAGCCGAGTCTTTATATTCATCCAACCAGTGCTAAACATGTTGGGTTAGTGGATGGTGACTTCGTTTGTATTGAATCGCTTGAGAGCTATCAAGATTTGAATAAACACCTTGCTCGGGTTGTTTTTGATTCGACACTTAGCCAGCAGCAAGTGTTTATGTCTATGCACTGGGCTGGGAAATACGGTGCAAAATCGGCTATCAATCAAAGTGTGATTGTGGCTTGTGATCCTATATCCGGTCAGCCTAGTTTTAAGTCCGCACAAGTAAAACTAACACCGATCTCAATGGAATTTCATGGCGTGTCATTAGGGGATATTCCGGCACAATTGGACTATGAATATGCCAGTTTCCAAACGTATCAGAATGAACATTATCAGCAGAAAGGGATCTGGCGATATGCAGGTAAGACTTGCTTAGACAAAACGGCGCTATTGCGATCTTTAGCTGGATCTAAACAGCAGTATTTATTAGTAGAACAAAAGTGGGGATTTGCCTTAGTGCAGTTAGCCAAGGTAATTAACCCTGATATTAAATTGAATACTACGGCGATCCATCTTTTTAGTGATCAGCCAATTAATGTTGATATGACGACACTGATTAACTGTGTTAATCAACCCTTTGTGATGACGGATGTGCTAGAAGCCTTAGGTTGTCAGCATAGTAAGCAAACGCTTGTCTGTAGTTGTTTCCAAATTACGGATCTGATGATTGAACAAGCCATTGTTACCAATAACATCACATCATTATCCGATCTTACTAAGCAATTAAAATGCGGTACTAATTGTGGTACTTGCCTACCTCAAGTTGAACGACATTTTTCAGAAAGTCAGCAACTTATTCCAACTGTTCAATTATAAATGAAGGATGAAATCATGGATGATTTTTCAACAATCAAACGAACCGCTAAACAAGTCTTAAAAAGTCGATTTCAGTCTCATGATGATCAGGGGTACAAAAAGGTACTGAGGCCACTTTCATCTGCAAGTCGTAAGCATGATAGCGGGTTTGTAAGTTTAGTGGGAGCTGGCCCGAGCGACCCTGATTTATTAACGATAAAAGCATTGCGCGCACTTGAGCATGCCGATGTTGTCGTTTATGACCGTTTAGTCAGCCAAGATATTATTGCGTTAGCCAACCCTGAAGCTATTCATATTTATGTAGGTAAGCGTTGTGGTAAACCGAGTTTATCGCAAGAGGAAATTAATCAGATATTGATATCAGAAGCACATAAAGGGCAGTACGTGGTGAGAATTAAAGGGGGCGATCCTTTGATCTTTGGGCGAGGGGGAGAGGAAGCGTTAGCCTTGGTGGATGCAAATATTAATTATGAGTTCATTCCAGGTATTACTGCCGCGATTGGTTGCGCGGCTTCTGCTGGTATTCCTCTTACTCATCGTGAAGTTTCGCGTTCCGTTACCTTAGTCACAGGACATGTAGCAACAGGGGCTTTTAATGCGTGGTCGCAACTTGTCGCGAATGGGCAAACCTTAGTGTTTTATATGGGACTAGAGAAGGCACAACAGATACAAAACCAATTGATTGAGGCCAAGTTAAATGAAGAGACGCCTGTTGCCGTGATCTGTCATGGTTGCTCTGTTAATCAAGCTGTCTATATTGAACAACTTAAAGGACTCGCGTCATTAGCAGAGGATCTTAAAGGCGAATCCCCCGCCTTGATCATCATCGGTGATGTGGTAGCACTACGTGAGCAATTACAGCGCACAGCAAGGCAATTAACTGAGCAAGTGTGTTTGCTTTAAGGGGCTGATTTTAATAAATAGGTTTATTTATAGTTTTGTTTTTAGAGTTGGCAGTCTAATTGCAGTGTACGTAATAGGAAAATAACCACTTGTATAGAAAGATGTTGTTATCAAGGAAAGATTATGCCAGTTATCCCTATTATTATTTGCAGCGACAGCCAAGAAGAACAAAGCAAAATAGCGCAGCGTGTTGCCATTGATCTCCGCGTTGTTATCGAGGTTAAGTTTAATCAATTAGCTGGGATGTTATCGCAATATCCTGACGCTACTATTGTGACTTCATGGCTACAGCCTTGTGCTGAATTAAAAGAGATCATTAAACTCACTTCTTTAAATAGTACGCCGCTTATTGTTTTTATTCGTAAATTTAATATTAATACTTTCAATATATTACCAGATCCTGAAGGGTATTTATTACTGCCATCAACGGTTGACTGCGAGTTTGAAACGTGGATTGGGCGAGCAAAACAAGTGCGTGATAAGCAAATAAAACTGACGCAGGAAATTGCAGATTTAGAGCAAAAAATCATGGATAAAAAATGGATCGATAAAGCGAAAGGCTTACTCCAAAAGCACCATGGTCTTAATGAAAATCAAGCTCATGACGCACTACGAAAAGCGGCGATGGATAATGGTTTGCCGATGGTGAAAATAGCGAGAAACTTAATCTCAACATTACAGAAAACCGAACAATATTAGCTTTATTTACTTTGTTATCTGTTACTTATCTGGTGCGACCTGCACCATATTAAGGCAAATATAAATAAAACAAATAATCGAAATATCGTAACTAGCTGTTTTTAATGTTTTTTACGATTTTAAAAAAATTGGCATAAATGATGGATTAATTAATGTGTAAGTTGTGCAAGCGCATCACTTACACAAAATTTTTGGTCGCACTTGAATAACCGACGAGAGCGATAAAAATCCATAGCTACCATGAAGGTACTTGGGATGGCACCGAAGCCACTGTTTCTTAACCGAAGCAGTGGCTTTTATTTTTTAAGTTGGGTAGGAAATATTATGGCTATAAAAGGACTCATGCAGCTCATCAAAAAATCGTACGGCGTCAGTTTATCTGCTTTGCTGTTTGGAGCGCTAACGGTCAATGCATCGCCATTGGTGTTAGGCGAGCCTGAGAAAGAAGAACTAAAACTAGGCTTTATTAAACTTACGGATATGGCACCGCTAGCTATTGCTTATGAGAAGGGCTATTTCGAAGACGAAGGCTTGTATGTCTCACTGGAAGCGCAAGCAAATTGGAAGGTGCTACTGGATCGCGTGATTGATGGTGAGTTAGATGGCGCGCATATGCTGGCTGGTCAACCTCTCGGTGCAACAATCGGTATTGGTACCAAAGCACCGATTATTACGGCATTTAGCATGGATCTAAATGGTAATGCGATCACTGTTTCCAATGAAGTATGGCAACAAATTAAGCCACAATTACCGGTTGATGAGAATGGAAAAGTTATCCATCCGATTAAAGCTGAAGCGTTAAAGCCTGTATTGGAACATTACAAAGATACCGGAAAGCCATTTCAAATGGGTATGGTTTTCCCGGTATCAACCCATAACTACGAATTACGTTATTGGTTAGCAGCCGCTGGGATCAATCCTGGGTTTTATGCCCCTGAAAAAGGCGATAACAGTGGGCAACGTGAGGCTGAAATCTTACTGAATGTCACGCCACCACCGCAAATGCCAGCCACGATGGAAGCAGGAACAATTCAAGGATATAGCGTTGGTGAACCTTGGAACCAACAAGCGGTAGCGAAAAAAATTGGGGTACCGATCATTGCAGATAATGATATTTGGAAGAATAACCCAGAGAAAGTCTTTGGTGTAACGGAATCATGGGCGAAAGAAAACCCTAATACGCATATTCGATTAGTTAAAGCCTTAATTCGTGCGGCAGCGTGGCTTGATCATAATGGCAATGAGAATCGTGCCGAGGCTTCAAAGATACTTGCTCGTAGTGAATATGTAGGGGCTGATGAAAAGGTAATAGCGAATAGCATGACAGGGAGCTTTGAATATGAGGCTGGTGATATTAGACCTGCACCCGATTTCAACGTGTTCTTTCGTTATAACGCGACTTACCCTTACTACAGTGATGCTGTTTGGTCATTAACCCAAATGCGTCGCTGGGGACAAATACCACAAGCAAAACCTGATAGCTGGTATATCGATATCGCCAAACAAGTTTATCGTCCTGATATTTATCGATTAGCAGTTAATGCCCTGATTTCAGATGGCCTTATGAAGCAATCAGATTTTTCAGACGTCGATAATGAAACGGGTTTCCGCCCTCCACATAATCATTTCATTGACAATATTACCTATGACGGACGTAGCCCGAATGCGTATCTCGAGCAATTTTCGATTGGCTTAAAAGGCGATCAGCAGATCTAAGGAGAGATCATGTCAGCAACGATTAGTTTTCTTAAACAATTACCCGAGCAAAAAGTCATGTTAAAACGCTCATCCGAATGGTTACTACCAGTATTAGGCGTCTTGTTTTTTGTTGTGATTTGGCACTTTTCGGCACTACAAGTGAAAACATCACTTGGTTCATTACCGGGACCGGTTCAAACCGCTGAACAATTTGTGTTACTGGTTGAAGATCATCTGCAAGAGGGAGAAAAAGAACAGGCTTTCTATGAGCGTCAGGAAGTACGTAATGCTAAAAAATTAGCCGCTGATCCTGATGCCAATATCAAAGTGCGTGCTTACACGGGTAAAGCGACATTCTTTGATCAAATAGTTACCAGTTTAGTGACCGTTGCTTGTGGCTTTATTTTAGCATCCGTTATTGCGATCCCATTGGGGTTAGTGCTGGGACTCAATCACAAGTTATACATGGCGTTTAACCCTATTATTCAATTATTAAAACCTGTTTCACCATTGGCATGGTTGCCGTTAGTGACCATGGTAGTAAGTGCAAGTTACGTAACGAAAGATCCGTTAGTCGCAAAATCCTTTCTTAATTCAATGCTTACCGTCACCTTATGCAGTTTATGGCCAACCTTAATTAATACGGCCGTTGGCGTAACGAATGTTGATAAAGATTTAGTCAATGTGAGTCGAGTATTGCGTTTATCTTATTGGCAGCATATTAGAACGATTGTTTTGCCCTCTGCCATTCCGATGATTTTTACCGGCTTAAGATTATCAATTGGTATCGCATGGATGGTACTTATTGCCGCAGAAATGCTCGCGCAAAATCCGGGATTAGGCAAGTTTGTATGGGACGAGTTTCAAAATGGCAGTGCAGCATCGTTAAGCCGAATCATGGTTGCGGTGGTGATGATTGGTTTTATTGGCTTAATGCTCGATAGATTAATGCTCATGATCCAAAAGCGTGTTTCATGGGATAAGCAGCAAGTGTTGCGATAAGGCGAAAAAGGAGAAGTAAGATGCAAAAACCATTACTTGAGTTAACTCAATTAGGGATGCGTTACCCTGTCGCAACGGGCGAATTTGTTGCTTTGAAAGACGTTAATCTAACCGTCAATAAAGGAGAGTTTATCTCCTTAATTGGACATTCTGGTTGTGGTAAATCAACCGTGCTTGATTTAATCGCAGGTCTTCAGATGCCAACTGATGGTGGGGTTATTGTCAGTAATAAAGAAGTTGCAGGGCCGGGGCCAGATAGGGCGGTCGTCTTTCAGCATCACGCTTTATTACCGTGGTTAACGGTTTATCAAAATGTTGAGTTAGCGCTTAAACAGGTCGCGATACATCAAAAACAGAAAGTGAGTAAGACTTTGCTTAATCAGCAAGTGATGCACTATTTAGAGTTGGTGCAAATGACCCATGCCAGTGACAAAAAGCCTGATGAAATTTCTGGTGGTATGAAACAGCGGGTAGGGATTGCTCGTGCTTTAGCAATGCAGCCCAATGTTTTACTGATGGATGAGCCATTTGGTGCTTTAGATGCACTGACAAGAGCACATCTGCAAGATGCCTTAATGGCAATTCAAGCTGAGCTTAATAATACCATTATTATGATCACCCACGATGTCGATGAAGCCGTGCTGTTATCTGATCGTATTGTGATGATGTCAAATGGTCCTGCAGCCACAATCGGTCAAGTATTAGCAGTTGATCTACCTCGTCCTAGAAATCGTGTTTCTCTCGCAAATAACGAACGGTATCAATATCTACGTCAGCAAGTTTTACAGTTTTTATATGAGAAGCACTGCAAAGTTAAGCCAATGACTCAGCCAAGAACGCAAGAAGTCGCGTAAGGAGGCAATATGAACAACGGAATGGATAAACAACATCTTATTGTAATTGGTAACGGCATGGTGGGGCATCACTTTATCGATCAATTAGTCGATAAAGGCGGTTTAGCACACTATTGCATTACGGTTATTGGCGAAGAGTCGGTAGCGGCTTACGATCGGGTGCAATTATCAGCGATGTTTGCTGATAAATCTCAACAAGATCTTATGTTGGGTGATGTGTCGTGGTATCAAAACCAAGGTATAGATTTACGGTTAGGGCAACAAGTTGTTGAGATCAATCGCGCGCAGCAAACGGTAAATATTCGTGATGTGGTTACCTCTGAGCTGATTTGCTTAGATTATGACAAATTAGTGTTAGCGACAGGCTCAACACCATTTGTTCCGCCGATTAAAGGCAACGATCGTCAGAATTGCTTTGTTTATCGCACAATTGATGATCTTGCGGCGATAAAGAATGCCTGTTCACAAGCCAAAACTGGCGCTGTTATTGGCGGTGGGTTACTTGGGCTTGAAGCGGCAAATGCCTTACGTTTATTAGGGTTAGAAACCCATGTCGTTGAGTTTGCTCCTCGGCTAATGCCTGTTCAGTTAGATGATTTAGCCGGTGATTTACTGGCAAAGAAAATCACTGAATTAGGTGTTCATATCCACACCGATATGCGTACAGAAAAAATTACTGATGGGGAAACCGCGACTCATCGTTTATGGTTTGAAAATGATACGCCATTAGATGTCGATGTGATTGTTTTTTCAGCAGGGATAAGACCGCAAGACACCCTTGCTCGCCAATGTGAATTAGAAATTGGCGAACGTGGCGGTATTGTGATTGACGATACCTGCTTGACCAGTGATGCGAATATTTACGCGATTGGTGAATGTGCGTTATGGCAAGCTCGAATTTTTGGTCTTGTTGCACCAGGTTATAGCATGGCGCGTACTGTTGCTTCGCAATTAGTTAGCGAGACAGAGGCCAAGTTTGTTGGTGCGGATATGAGCACCAAATTGAAACTACTAGGCGTTGAAGTGGCTTCTATCGGTGATGCACAGATGCGCACTGAAGGAGCCAAGGAAGTTGTATTGCAAGACAGTGCTGGTGGACGTTATAAGAAGCTCGTTGTGAATGCTGACAGCACGAAAATTCTTGGCGCTATTTTAGTGGGTGATAGCAGCGATTATGACGCCTTATTACAATGTTATTTAAATCAAACAGTATTAACCGAGCACCCCGCACAACTGTTATTTGATACCTCAATGTTAGCGCCATCCACTGATGAAAATAGTGTGGTTTGTTCATGTCATAACGTTACTCGAGGCGCATTAATCAGCCAAGTACAGCAGGGTTGTCACGAACTTGGTGAAATTAAACAAGTGACGAAAGCGGGTACAGGGTGTGGCGGCTGCAGCTCCATGGTTAAACAGATTGTTGATGAACAATTAGCAAGCATGGGAATGGAAGTAAACAACCATGTTTGCCAGCACTTTTCTTATACTCGCCAAGAGCTTTTCCATTTATGCCAAGTGGAAAAAATTCAAGATTTTGAAACCTTACTCGCTACTCATGGGAAAGGGTTAGGCTGTGATATTTGTAAGCCAACAGCAGCATCAATCTTTGCTTCATTATGGAATGAGCATGTTCTCGAATCACCTTATCAACCACTGCAAGATTCTAACGATGCCTTTCTTGCAAATATTCAAAAGGATGGCAGCTATTCAGTTGTGCCTCGGGTCCCCGGTGGTGAAATTACCCCCGATAAATTAATCACCCTTGGTGAAGTGGCCAAAAAATACGATTTATATACCAAAATCACAGGTGGACAACGGGTTGATTTGTTTGGTGCACAACTATCACAATTGCCTGATATATGGGCTGAGTTGATTGAGGCTGGATTTGAAACGGGTCATGCCTATGGCAAATCATTACGAACCGTTAAATCTTGCGTGGGGTCAACGTGGTGCCGCTATGGGGTTGATGATTCAATGGCACTCTCGATTGAATTAGAAAATCGTTATAAAGGGTTACGCTCACCGCATAAATTGAAATTTGCTGTCTCAGGTTGTACCCGAGAATGTGCAGAAGCACAAAGTAAAGACATTGGTATTATTGCAACAGAGCAGGGCTGGAACCTTTATGTTGGCGGTAATGGTGGTATGCGTCCACGTCATGGTGATCTATTTGCTGTTGATTTAGATAAACCCACCTTGATTGCTTATATCGATAGAATTTTAATGTTTTATGTAAAAACAGCTGATCGTCTACAACGAACATCAGTATGGCTAGAAAATTTAGAAGGTGGGCTCGATTATCTTAAACAAGTGGTTATTGAAGATAAACTTGCCATCAACATCTCATTAGAAAAGCAAATGGAACATGTGATTAATAGTTATCAATGTGAATGGAAAACAACCTTATCATCAGAGCAAAAACTGCATCGTTTTCGTCAGTTTATTAATCTCAAAGATGAAGAGATCTCCTTACCATATCAACGTATTCGAGGTCAGCGTATCCCTATTAAGGAGG
This sequence comes from Photobacterium sp. GB-72, assembly GCF_003026095.1. Lineage (NCBI taxonomy): Bacteria > Pseudomonadati > Pseudomonadota > Gammaproteobacteria > Vibrionales > Vibrionaceae > Photobacterium > Photobacterium sp. GB-72. The sequence goes on from NZ_PYNV01000012.1 coordinate 40,928, forward strand.
AATTATGAGTGATGTGACGGAAATACCTCAATCAATAAAATCAGATCTTCGTTGGGTTAAGATCTGCCATAAAGATGATTTAGTTCCTGACTCAGGTATTGCTGCCTTAGTTAATCAACAACAAATTGCGCTGTATTACTTACCTAAACAAAATAATGCAGTCTATGCCGTTGATAATTGGGATCCTATTGCAAAAGCTTATGTCATGAGTCGCGGTATTGTTGGTGATCAAGATGGTGTGTTATGTGTCGCCTCACCATTATTGAAACAACATTATGATCTGGCGACAGGAAAGTGCTTAGAAGTGCCAGAGCATATCCTTGGTACATGGAAAACCCGTTGGAACAATAACGAGTTATGGCTTTATACAGGCTAGTGAGCCTATCGTTATTGCAGTACGCTTTTGTCTAAATATAAAAATGCCGTTAGTAGGTAAACTATTAACGGCATTTTTGATCTAGAAGTTAACGCACGGTTATTTATTCAATTGTGCTTTTGCTTCTTCAACTTTTGAAAAGTCTAAACCAAGCTCTTCTACTGCTTCTTTGATTAATGCTGGATTCTGCATTACCTGCGCCATCAATTGTTGCAGCTTATCTTGTGGTAAGCCTAACTGACTAATTGTTGTCATTGCTGCAAGAGGGTTTTGCGTCAATGTCTGAAAAATCTCATTAATTTGGGAATCGCTGATATTGTTCTCTTTCAACAGGGCAATAATTGGGTTCATCACATGACCTTTTAGGACTAAATACAATAGACAATTAGTTTAACACTAGCTTTTCGTTGTGAGTACTGAGAAATGATGCTTACTTGGAGGGGAAGAAGTATTGTTAATTACCCATAAAGAATAAGTGATTAAATTTGTTACTTATATATCTATGGGTTATAACTTTTACATAACCTTTACATACGGATTATCAAATAGTTATATGATAGCGTAAAATTGCTCTGATGCTTATAAATAGGATTAATGATGTTTGTACCGAAAATCGCTATTCGACACTGTATTTTATTATTTGTTTGTTTATTAACACTAGGAGGGTGTGCAAACTCAGGTAATACGACATCAACAAAACCTGTTTTGAGCTATAAGCACCATAGTGAATACGGTAAAGCATCGTATTACGCAAATAAATATCAAGGGCGCAAGACAGCAAGCGGGCAGCACTTTGATCAAAATAAACCAACAGCAGCACATAGAACATTACCTTTTGGTACCAAAGTTAAAGTAACTAATTTAGCAAATAGTAAAAGTGTTGTTGTGACAGTAAATGATCGCGGCCCATTCACAAAAGGGCGAGTAATAGATTTATCCCGTTCAGCTTTTAGTGCGATCGGAAATACAGCGTCAGGTGTACTTAAGGTAAAAGTTGAGACATTAAATTAACCTGTATTAGTTTATCGCCATGACGATGATTGAAAGGATATTAGATGATTTTAGAAACACTTCACCAGTCGGTACAAACCGTCTTTGCTAATAAAATACGGTTAGTAAAGGCATTACTCATTCCATTTATAGTGACGTATTTATTACGTTCATTAAAAGTATCAATGGCAGGTATTGAGATATATGAGGAAGCGATTATATTTGTCCTAAATATAGCAATTTTCCTAGTTTCTTCCATTATCTGTCTACGAACTCAGCAAATACTAGACAGCCATGGTACAGACGATACCCGCTTTTCTAATTGGAGAGGTATCAGTTTTGATGTCCAGCAGCGTCACTATACGGCTTATTTATTCCTACTATTTGGATTGTTATATGCTATCTGGGCTGTTTTTAAAGTAGATTATGATTGGGTAAATAACGGCGTACTGTATTGTATATTGTTACTATTAGGCTGTGCAGGTTGGGTGATTTTTTCTCGTCTATCTTTTGTTTTACCTGCTATTGCTGCGGGGAAAAAAGCGTCTTTTAAAGATGCACTAGAGCTGACTAAGCATAAAAGGTTATATGCCTTTGTGATTGCCGGACTGCTACCTGTAGCATTTTATATGTTGTTTATCGGTCTACCCATTTTCTTATTATTTGCTAACCCTAACTTTGCGATGAGCCTAAAATTTATTAATGTGTTTATCTGGGGAGTTATTGTTATTGCAATTCCATTTATTATTGCGGCAGTTGAAGCTACGGCTTATCGTGCTTTAATGGATAATTCAGAAGCAACCGAAATTTCTAGCGTAGAATAAATGCAAATCTTAGAGATATAAAAAGAGCGCTGATGCGCTCTTTTTTATTTTTGTAATCGATTAGAGGTCGTCGTCGAAATCGCCAAAGCCACTGTCGTCGCCAAAGCCACTGTCGCCACCACCAAAACCATTGTTAGCGAATGTATCATCGTCACCAAAGCCGCTGTCATCACCGCCAAAACCTGAATCGCCAAAACCTTGGTTATCATCAAAGCCTGAGTTACCAAATCCACCAGTGTAATCAGAGCTAAAGTTATTAGCTGTGTCGTCTAAGAAGCTGCTACCGCCTTGGTCGTCAAACGCTGGGTTTGCAACATCCGCCTCTGGTACAGCCTGATCTGCAGATGCTGTATCAGGTGCCGCATCTTGGGTTGTATCAGTTGCATCGGCTGCTGGCGCTGGATCGGCTGCTGCTGTATCTGCTGGCTGATCGTGATCAAATAGCATGTTACTAATTACGCTACCTGCAACCATACCTGCAGCAACACCTGCCGCTGTTTGCATAAACCCACCAAATGCACTTGGTTGGCGAGCAGGTGGTTGTGGTGGCTGAGGAGCAGGACGAGAGCCACCAAACATACGACTTAACGAGCCACGGTTTGATTCTTCTTTATAGTACTCAGCATTCTTTTCTAAATAGTCGTTCTTTTCTTTTAGCTGCTTTAATGCCATTTCTTGTACTAGAACAGCTTGAGTAAGTTTGTAAATAGCATCGGGCTGAGATGCTATTTCATCGGCAATGAATTTTTCAGCATCTGCATCTTTTTTGCTTTCTGGGCTTTGTTTGAGCTTAGTAGCAACACTTTGAATAAGATCTTTTTCTTGTGGAGTCATGGTTTTTACCTTCTCAATACCCTATGTGCAGGGATAGCTTAGTTGCATAGCTGACTCTGAAATAAAAAGAATCAACCTTGCTTTATAGGTTAGTTCGTTACTGCATTATTCACATTATTAACTTGAACAGTAGCTGAACATACTAGTACAAGTCTTAAATCTAAATAAAATGCCCAGATAATGTATTACGAAAGTTGTAACACATCTACTCTTCGCCACAAAAATAGGGACGATTATTGTTACTATCTGTAAATGAGGGCTGCAATGTGAAATATCAATACAGTTATAGTTTAGAACAGCATAAAATCAAAACTATGCTGTTGGTATGATGTGTATGTCTGTTGTTAGCGTAAGATATTATTATCGTGTCGCCAGTCCATAATTGTCCATTCATTCATTTGTGCGTGAAGCGCAAGAGAAGGATCCGGGTTAACAGCAAAAGGCTTTTGAACGAATTTAAGTAAAGGTAAGTCGTTGATGGAGTCACTATAGCCGTAATAGTGACGATAATATTGTGATTGTTCTGCTAGCCATGATTCAAGACGTGTAATTTTACCTTCGCGATAGCTGAGAACACCACATGTTTTCCCTGTATATACACCGTTAATCGTTTCTAAATTAATAGCGATGCAATGAGAGACGCCGAGTTTCTCCGCAATTGGTTTTACGAGATGTTCAGATGAAGCAGAGACAATTATGATTTCATCTCCGCGCTTTTTATGCCATTCAATTCGCTTAATGGCATCAGAATAAACGGCAGGTGAAATGTATTCTTCAATAAAACGTGTAACGAGAGCAGATATTTCTTGTTCTGTTTTTCCTACTAAAGGAGCCAATGTTTTATCCATATAGCTCTCCATATCAAGCTTACCTTTTTGGTAAGCTTGCATCATTTCAGCTTCTTGTTGCTCTAACGATGATGAAGCAAGTTGGTTGTTAACGAGAAATGTTGTCCAAAGGCTAGCTGAATCTGCTGCGATAAGTGTTTCATCAAGATCAAAAATGGCCAAACAAGGGCGAATGTTGCGCTCAAGATTAAGTGACAAATCTCATTCCTTACTAGTTAGTTATCACGATAAATTGCTGACTGAGGGTAGGGAGCTAGCGTGACATTTTTGTGTCGTAATCATGTAATTTTTACTAATTCATGATCACGACAGCTAAATGTAAACGGAAAGTATTGAGAGAGCAGATAAGATTAAGCGATGCTTTCTTGAATGAGCTGTTCATTTAGGTATTTACAACTGTGATGTTTGGTTGTTTGATCATCAAACTCTTTCGTGATGTTAAAAGGCGTTCCTTTTGCAAAGTGCCAAAAGTACTTTTCGAGCTCTTTATTAAACTGGCTCTCAGTACAACCGGTGACAGGTGAAAAAAAAGTAAAGGTTGTTATGTCGTCTTGGCCTGAATTAACAAAACTTCGCTCAAAGCCATTATACCCAAATGCTTTAACATTAGGGGTGGGTAAACCACCGGGTACTAAGTGCGCTGGAACTGTGATTGTTACGCTAGTCATGCTCATCATGTCATCTCCATTGCGTCTTGATGATAATTATACTCTACAGAAAAAGATTGTATTTCACTATAAAAATTACATTACTCAATTATTCCCATAACGTATTGATATATATAGTGATGATGGGACAGTACTTTTTTTGTGACTAATATATCTATTTTTAATAAAGGAACAGTAATTACGGTTAAATTGTTTAAGTTAGATCTAGATAATTACACTAAATAAAGGGATTTATGAAATATTCAACACTTTCTTCTTCACTAATGCTGCTACTCGCATCTACATCATTTAGCGCTCATGCAAATGAAAATAAAGAATCTCAAACCACCATTTTCTATGGTGGTCCGGTTATCACTATGGAAAAGTCGCAACCAAGAGCAGAAGCGGTTGTGACGAGTAAGTATGGCAAGATTGTTTATGTTGGATCTGAACAAGAAGCATTGAAACAGTATCCAAACTCTAAAAAAGTAGATTTGGACGATAAAGTGTTAATGCCCGGATTTATTGAACAACACTTACATCCTTTCTTAGCGGCGTTAACATTAAATATGCCAGTTATTGCGCCAGAAGAATGGCAGCTGCCTTCAAAAACATGGCCAGCAGTAACAAACCATGATGATTATATTGCAGCTTTAACATTACAAGAAAAAGCGTTAAAAGATCCGAATGAAGTGCTATGGACATGGGGATTTAACAATTTTTTCCATGGTGAAATATCTCGTCAAGAGTTAGATAAAATTTCTAAAACACGTCCAATTGGTGTGTGGCATCGTTCAGCACATGAGTTTTATGTTAATTCTGCATTTATCGAGAAATTTGGTCTTAATCAAACGGATATTGATAAGCTAGGTAAAGAAGTGGCTGATCAGGCGAATCTAGATGAAGGTCACTTTTTAGAAGGTGGGGCACTCATTTATTTATTGCCACGAATTGCATCTGAATTAGGTAATAAAGAGCGCTTTTCTGCCGGTTTAAAGCAAATGGTGACGATGCTGCATCAAAAAGGGGTTACCGCTTACAACGAGCCTGGTGCATTTATCCCTGATTATATGATCGATACATATCTTGAGATCCTTGGTGGTGAATCTACACCTATGTATTCATTCTTTACGCCAGAAAGTAAAACGCCATATTTTGCAAAGGGTAAAGAAGGTGTATTGAAAGAGGTTGAACGCATAACGACAATATTACCTGAAGATGGCAAAGTTCGTTTCTTTGATAAACAAGTTAAGTTGTTGTTTGATGGTGCGATTATCTCTCAGTTGATGAAGATGAAAGATGGCTATACCGATGGACATCATGGGGAATGGATTCAAACACCTGAAGATGTTGAAGCGATCACTAAAATCTTCTGGGAAAATGATTATCAAATCTTGGTGCATGTAAATGGCGATCTTGGCGTTGAGAAGCTAATTAAGATTTTAGAAAAGCGCCAGGCTGAATACCCACGTGAAGATCATCGTTTTACCATTATCCACTTTGCAAACTCTACAGATGAGCAAGTCGAGAAGCTAAAATCACTCGGGGCTATTATTAGTGTAAACCCTTATTATGTTACTGGTTTTAGCGAAAAGTTCGGAGAGGTTGGTTTAGGCGAAGAGCGTGCTCACTCAATGGTTCGCTTGGCAACGATAGAAAAACAAGAGATTCCGGTATCGCTTCACTCTGATGCACCAATGGCTCCTTCTGATCCGCTGTTATTAGCTTGGAGTGCTGCAACACGTATAAGTAATGAAGGTAATGTTATTCGTCCAGACTTAGCACTATCTCGAGATGCTGCTTTGCGTGGTATAACAATTGAAGCGGCTTATTCTTGGGGTCAAGAAGAGACACTAGGCAGTATTAGAACAGGAAAAATAGCTAACTTTACTATTTTAGAGCAAGACCCGTATAAAGTGGAAATTAAGACTCTTAAAGATATCCCAATTTACGGTACGGTATTTGAGGGTAAACTGTTTCCAATTGATAAATAGTCGATTATAAACATGCAAAAAACGCCTATTAAAAGTGGTTCACTGGTAATAGGCGTTTTTGTTTATTGATTAAACTAGTCTTTAACCCACTGGTCATTGACTTTTTTCAACGAAACTTGTTCGGAGATCGTATCAACAACTTGGCCTGCTTTGAAATCGCCGTATTTCGCGCCGTAAGCAACAACCATCACTTCTGAAGATAGATTTTTCTTAAGGCTAGTTAATGCCGAACCTAAATCGTTTTTGGTTTGATCTGTGGCATTATTTTCTTTTGCTGGTTGCTCTGCAACTTTACGCATTGATTCTTTAAATTGCTCAAGACTCTTTGTTGCAACAAGGTCGTAAGTTACTTTTGCTTTGTAATCAGTTTTTGTATCAAGTAATACTTTATCAATCTTTAGGTTTTTAACTTCAAACGGAGTCGTGTCAGCTGTTATACCAAGATTTGGTTGCTCGTATTGGCTTGATTGTACAACATTACTGATTGTTGATTCGTCAACTTTTTCACTGCATCCGGTTAGTAATATTGATGATGCAATCGCTGCCGCTAAAACAAACTTTTTCATTGATAACGCTCTTTAAACGATAAAATATACTTTATTTTATACCCTTTGAATGAGTAAGGAGCAAGTCTGTACTAGCAAATCTTTCCTAATGCTAACAATTGTATGCGAAATTGATGGGTGTTTTTTTACATTGCAATATACATAAAAATATTTTTAATAAAGAATAAGATAGAAGTGATGTAAGAATGCAACATATGTACAAATAGAAGTAAGTCTAGCTTTTGTTGATTAAGATAAAGGACATTGACATTGCCTTACTCCATTACATAATTCTCTAAATCGAGAGTCTTATTGTTGATTAATTCGTTACACTGAAATTAAAACAGGCCAAGGAAGAGATAAAAATTATAGATGTAGGAAAATAGCATGGGAACCGTGGTGGTAGTGATACCTAATTTTATTTTGGTTAATCATAGCTTGTGTTGTTTAAAGCTATTGATAAATACTGCAGCTCAGATGGATGAAAAAGATGAAATTTAAGCTATTTGTACTATCAGTCAGTACTATGGGGTTGTTTTTTATATCAGCAGCTCATGCCGATCCGATAGAAAAGGCTTTAGACGTAATTAGTATCCCTAAGGCAATGCAAATTCTTGAAAAAGATGGCTATTATGATTTTCGAAAAATTAAGGTAGTTCGAGAATATAATGAGATAGAAGTCGATGCATTAAATAAAGACGGCCATCGTGTTGAGATAGAAATGGATCTCTATACCGGTAATATCATGCAAGCGCAGCTGGATTAGGCATTATAATAAAAACGGCGATGATTGATCATCGCCTGATATTAAATGACGACTTCTTTAGTCGTGATCATCATAATAAAAACGTCCCTCTAGCGAGTAAGGGTCATTTTGATCATATAAATTATGGTGTCCCCGCATTTTCTTTAATTGCTTCTCTAGGGCTCTGGCCTGATCAAAATGACCTTCTTGATAGGCAATAGATATTTTTTGTTCGATATCTTCAATTCTATCTTGGTTATTCATGTTCAGTCCTCCATCTATATCATTATCATATGCCGCGCTGAATAATTGCCAATTGTGATTGACCTTATAATTTTATACTAAAAATATATAACAATGGCTTAACAACCGGGTTTTTTGCAGTAATAAAATGAATCAAAGAGGTATAATGTTCATAAAAACAGTCATTTTATATCAATAAACGAGCTATTATTCTGTTTAGTTAAATAAAGTGGTCGATTGTAAAATTTGTGTGATATGTTTGATTTGTTGATAGTTTTATAAAGATAAAAACAAGCAGATTGTGAATAATCTGAGGCTATGAATAAAAAAGAGTCTGTGGATGTTCTCCAAAAATAGTATTGAATAAAGTTTGGCCGCTGATTATCAATACTGGTTGGTTGTTCTTTAGCTATATGAGTGCAAGTTTATAATGTATTAAGCCCGATGCATATCGGGCTTGTTTTTATATTACTAGCATGATGATATTATTTTAGCTACTGTGTACATTGCACACGATTCCTTCCAGCCTCTTTCGCTTTATATAATGCGTTATCAGCTTGTTTTAAAACATCTTCTGGTTCTTGTTCTAAATAGTTTTCTGCAACGCCAATACTGACTGTTACTTTGACTGATTTTGATGTTTTCTCTTGTCCACGAGCTTTAGATCCTGACCGATTGCTAGTAGGACGCTTGTCATGATCACGAATAATCATTTTATATTTTTCAATTTTTTCTCTTAATTCTTCAAGAAATGGCAAACATTCATCGATACTTTTTCCTTTGAATAAAATCGTGAACTCTTCCCCACCATAACGGTAGGCATTGCCACCACCATCAATGTCTTTCATAAGAGTAGCAACTAACTTGAGTACGTCGTCACCAGTATCATGGCCATATTTGTCATTAAATTTCTTAAAATGGTCAACATCGATCATCGCTAAGGTATAGGTTCTTCCTAAATGCTTAAGCTCATTATCTAACGCTCGACGCCCCGGGATTTCTGTCAGCTGGTCAATGAAGGCTAATTCATGGCTACAACTGATGATGTTAATAAGTAGTAATATCGCGACAATACTGAAGGCAACACTAGAGATGAAAGAGTATTGGAAAAAGGTAAACGTAACAAAACTAAACAGCAAACAGATGAAGACGGCTTGATCTGAACTATGGTTTCGTTTCAAAAGTGTTGATGCGCTACTACATACCAAGGCGAGATTTAATAACAATATAACCAATGGTAATAGCGACAAGTTTCGATAAGTAAAAAGGTATGTATCCCACCAAGATGTAAGATCTGTAGCGTTAAAGTGTTTATATACTAAAGCAGCCCATCCTACTTGTAAGAGTAAAAATACAGAAAATAGTGCGCCAAATCGAGAAAATAAGCGCTTATCAGGCATGATATGTACTTGCAGAAGATTAAAGGGGAGTAAACCTGCAAGTAAGCTAAAAATGAGTTTAACGTTATCGTTTGTTAAAGGCGTTTGCAGGTAATGAATGATGATTAGATATGCAACTAACATAATTAGTGCAACATAACCGGTTCTGCCTTGATTAAATGGTTGGCTCAGAAAAATAACTATCGTAAATAAAATGTAGGGAATATTGACAAGAAGATCTTGATAGTTAGCCAAAGATACTGCGGAAAAAGGTAATGCTATCAACATTAAGATTGCTATCGTTAACGGGATTATTAACCGCATGCCTGCTGAACGAAAGTGTGAAAAAAGGAGCATTAATCTCAACCTTAAATAAATACGTTTGTTTATGAGCGAATACGAGCCTAATAATTATTCGTATTTATCATCTTCCATGAATATGTTAGCCATAGCGACTATTTTAGCTATATCGGCTAACACATCAATAACTTAAATTATCTATTTACTTTTTTAGGTAGGGAAAAAGTTGTTTAATTTGCTCTGGCGTTAAATTTTCAACACAGTCAATATTTCGTTCAGGGATCGCCTCAGGATCAGGGTAGTGCTTGAGTACCTTCTCCATACTTTCTTCACGGATCAAATGAAAAATAGGATAGGGCGAACGGTTTGTTAGGTTTTCAGCATCTTCAGGTTCTGTACCATAAAAGCAGTAATCTGGATGAAAACTAGCGATTTGATATATCCCACTTTTACCTAGTTGAACGATAAGCCCTTCGACTAAATCAAGGAATTGATTGTAGTCCTCAAAATCTTCAAGTAAATAAGGTGCGACAACAAGTGTCGTTTCTAATTCTTGTGGTGGCGTTTCGTCGAGCTCTTTAAGTTGTAAATAAATGGACTCAAGTAGGTCGTTTTCAGACTTGTCACTGCATACATGAATTTTAATTTGCTTGTTGCGTTGAGGTTTAGCAGCAAAAGGACAAAGGTTTAAACCAATCACAACATCATTAAGCCATTGCTGAACACTTTGCTCAATATCATTAAGCGCTTGAACATTTTCGGCGATTGTTGACTTCATAGACTGACTTTCCAATAATTTTAGTTATAAAAAAGGCCAGCAAAGGCTGACCTTTTAAAGTGATAAAAGAAGATTTACGCTTTAACTTCTTCTTTATTCTCTTCAGCGATTGCTGACTCAGTATTCTCTGGCTTTTCGGGCGCAGGGAATTGTTTTACTGGTTTAGCAATAAGTTGACGAGTTGCGCTACGTATCTCAGCAAGTGTAACTTCAAAGCTATCGCCCAATTGATATTCTTTCACGCCATCAATGGTAATAATACCAAGTTCACCGCTACAGCTAATACGTTCTTTATTATCTAGAATTAATGAACTAGGAATAAATGCGGCAGCGCCATTTTCTAATAGGCGTACACGCATTCCAGCGCGATTAATATCGAATACTTCAGCATTAAAGACGGTAGCATTTTTAACGGCGTCTTTTAGCAGACGAACATATAGCCAATCTGAAACATCACGCTCTGCCATGCGGTGGCGACGACGATGTAAGGCAATTTCATCACCAACATTATCATCAGGGGTTTGGCTTGGCTCATTACCTGTGATTAGCGCTTTTAATAGGCGGTGGTTAATCATATCGCCATACTTACGGATAGGTGATGTCCAAGTTGCGTAGACATCTAAGCCCATTGCGTAGTGAGGAGCTGGCGTATTTGCCACTTCACTGTATGCTTGGAATTTACGTAAGCGATTATCTAAGTAAGTGCTATCAAGTGTATTTAACCAACGACGTAAAGCGCTAAACCCATTTAATTCAAGTAATTGCTCTTTTTCAAAAGGTGCATCAGCATTGGTTAAAAACTCCATTGCAGCATCTAACTTTTCAGGGTTAAAACCGCTATGAACGTTAAATACACCAGTGCCGAATTTTTCTTGTAGCGCACGACCAGCACAAATATTAGCTGTGATCATTGCCTCTTCAATCATACGATTTGCTGTACGACGCGCATCGGTATGAATAGCAATAACATCGTTATCTTCACTTAATTCAAAACGGTAATCTGGACGATCTGGGAATACAACAGCGTTCTCTTTACGCCATTTAGTACGTGCGTCAGCAAACGCTTGTAATGCACGAACTTGTTGTTCGATCTCAGCGTTTGGTGTCCAATTTTCACAATTACCATTTTCTAGGTAATCAGAAACGTTATCGTAAGATAGACGGCTTTGCGATTTTATCCATGCTGCGAAGAAAGTAATATTATCTTGGATAACACCATCTTTATCGACAGTTACTCGGCAACAGAGAGTGGGACGCTGCTCATTTTCAATTAATGAACAAAGCTCATCACTTAATTCACGAGGAAGCATTGGGATATTGCGACCCGGTAAATAAATAGTAAAACCACGCTCACGTGCTTCATCATCCATCTTATCGCCAACAGCGATGTAAGAGGTTGGATCTGCGATCGCAATAGTAATATCAAAGCTACCATCAGCATTTGCAACTGTGTAGATGGCATCATCCATATCTTTAGTTGATTCACCATCAATAGTAATGAAAGGTAAATCAGTAAGATCTTGGCGTTCAAGTGCTTCATCTAGCATAGTCCAGCTTTCTTGTGGTGCTGGTTCTGCATTGGGTAGTTCATGGCGTGCTAATGTAACCCACCATGGTGCAATTTTGTCATTACTGTCTGTGATTTTCTCTTTAATATCACAGAAGAATGTTTTGTTTTTGTCTGTAAGAGGGTGGCGGGTTAGCGTCGCTACAACCCAATCGCCTTCTTTAAGCGTTTCAGGGTTCAAACCTTTAACTGCTTTGGCTTTAATGGCATCTTTAAGCTGAGGATGATCAGGCACAACGTGCAAGCGATCACGAATTAGCTTCACTCGACCAATAAAGCGTGTCATTGATTGTTCAATTAACTCTTGTGGTTCAGCTACTTCACGTTCCTTTTCTGTTCGAATAACAGCCATAACACGATCACCGTGCATAACGTTTTTCATATACAGAGGCGGAATAAAAAAGCTTTCTTTGTTATCGGTTTCTAGAAAGCCAAAGCCACGGTCAGTTGCTTTGATATAACCTTCCTTTTTAGGAAGTGTTTCTTGAATTTGCTTTTTAAGCTGTGCTAACAGCGGATTATCTTGAAACATTATACCTGGTCTCAGATTATTGACGTTGACACTATACTTTTTTGGGTTGATAAAACCAATATTTGAGCAGGATATTTTCATTAAATGTGCTTTTCATTAGTTGGGTTTAATAAAAGCGATGCATATTTTGCATAACAACGAAAAAATTTCAGGGAAAGGTTAATATTGGAAATGTAAAGGTATTAAAAATAAAGCACTGAGACTATAAAGGGGGGCTAATACGACCTTTATAATGTTTGAACTAATGATTGATACATAAGTCTTGAATTAATTGAAGAAGCAATGCGGATATAACATTATTTATCAATGTATTATGTCTTTTGTTTTTAGAATGAAGTTAGTGCGCATTGATGAGTGTTAATTCATCATCTTTCAAATAAGAAAGATAAAAGAAAGCAATTTGAAACTCTATTTATAAGATAAGAATGTGTTGGCTATAAAGTGAGAGGTGATTAACCACTAAGGTTACTTTGCTCAGTATATTTAATGTATTAACAGTAAGATAGATTAAATAATAACTGGCTTATGAATATTTATGTTTATCTGATGTGCTAATTGTTCAAGAAATAGTAACTTGAGACTTATTCTGTGACATTCCTCAATTTTTTCTGGCTTTTTATCAAGTATTGCCTCACAATACGCCCCCTATTAGTCGAGGCCCGTGCTTGAGGTTGCTGTTGCAGAACCCGTATGTAGCAAAGGGGCCCCGTTTTTAAGTCGTTCATATATTGGGATCCCAATGCAAGAAACTGTAACAGAATTTCGCCAACTAGACTTGGCCGACACACTTCTATCTGCACTAGACAACATGGGCTTTGTAGCGCCAACGCCGATTCAGGCAGCGTCTATACCTCTACTACTAACTGGTACTGATGCCCTTGGTAAAGCGCAGACAGGTACTGGTAAAACAGCAGCATTCTCACTGCCTGTACTAAACAAAGTTGACTTATCTCAGCACAAACCACAAGCAATTGTTATGGCTCCAACGCGTGAGCTTGCAATTCAGGTTGCTGCAGAAATTAAAGTACTTGGTCAAAATATCAAAGGCCTAAAGGTTCTTGAAATTTACGGCGGTGCTTCAATCGTTGATCAAATGCGTGCACTTAAAAATGGTGCTCACATTATTGTTGGTACACCTGGTCGTGTTAAAGACCTTATCTCACGTAAGCAACTTCAACTAGACGAAGTACATACTTTTGTTCTTGATGAAGCTGATGAAATGTTGAAGATGGGCTTCGTTGACGATGTAACTTGGATCATGGAACAAGCACCAGAAACAGCACAGCGTGTGCTTTTCTCTGCAACTATGCCTCCAATCGTTAAAGAAATCGTTGATCGTTTCCTACGTAACCCTGCACGCATTGACGTTGCTGGTGAAAACCGTACTGTTGCGAAAGTAGAGCAGCAGTTTTGGGTTGTTAAAGGCGTAGAGAAAGACGAAGCAATGAGTCGTCTACTTGAAACTGAAGATACTGATGCATCAATCGTATTCGTTCGTACTCGTCAAGATACTGAACGTCTAGCAGATTGGTTATCTTCTCGTGGCTTTAAAGCTGCGGCACTTCACGGTGATATTCCACAGTCGCTACGTGAGCGTACTGTTGATCACATCAAACGTGGTGTTATCGATATTCTAGTTGCAACTGACGTTGTAGCACGTGGTCTTGATGTTCCACGTATTACTCACGTATTTAACTACGATATCCCGTTCGATGTTGAATCTTATATTCACCGTATCGGTCGTACAGGTCGTGCAGGACGTACTGGTAAAGCGATTCTACTCGTTCGCACAAACCAAATTCGTATGCTTCGTACTATCGAGCGTGTTACTAAGTCTCGCATGGAAGAGATTCAACTTCCTCTACGTGATTTAGTTGCTGCATCTCGTTTAAACCGTTTAGGCGAAGAACTAGCAGCACAAAAAGAACAAACAAGTGTAGAAGCGTTTGTTGAACTTGTAGAAAAACTACAAGAATCAATCGATGTTGATGCAGCAACACTAGCAGCAATGCTTCTTCAGCGTCAGCAAGGTAACCGTCCTTTATTCTATAAAGGTCCAGACCCAATGATCGCTGCTATCGAGCGTGAATCACAACGCCGTGAGCGTCGTGGTAACGATCGTGACCGCGGTGAGCGTGGCGAGCGTGGCGACCGTCGTGAGCGCGGTGAACGTCGTTCATACAACAATGCTGATTGGGATACTTACCAGTTACAAGTTGGTCGTGAGCAAGGTGTTCAAGTTAAAGACATCGTTGGCGCAATCGCAAACGAACTAGGCCTAAGCAAAGAGTTCATTGGTGCAATCAAACTTGCTCCAACGCATACTTTTGTTCAGCTTCCTAAGAAGATGACAGCAGAAGTAGCTTCTCAGCTTAAGAAACTACGCATTCGTCAAAATGATGTTAAAGCTGTAGTTGTTGAAGGCGAAGTTCTTCGTGAACACCGTCCTCGTAGCGGCAACCGTGATGGTAATCGTGACGGCAACCGTGGTGGCTACCGTGGTAACCGTGACGGTAATCGTGGTGGTGAACGTGGTGGTGAGCGTCGCTTTGACCGTAATCGTGGTAATGACACACGTGGTGGTTACCGTGGTAACCGTGATGGTGCACCTCGCACAGATCGCAAGCCTCGCACAGAAGCATAATTTATTCATTAAATTAGATTGCTAAATAAAAGCCGAGTTATTTAACTCGGCTTTTTTGTGTTTATCAATGTATGTTTGGATGAGATATATTGCCTTGCAGTTAATGTTATCTTGATGTGGTATACATTTATATATATTAAGAACTTTCAGTCTTTAGTTTTAAAATTACCTAAGCGTTATAAGCTTTAGCTCTTACCATTTTTCGGTATTGATTCGGAGTAACATCGAATTCTTTTTTAAAGATGGTTGAGAAATGATAGGAATCTTTATAACCCACTTGTTCTGAAACATCATTGATTGTCATTCCAAAATCGCGCAGAAGTTCTTTCGCGGTAACCATTCGGATCTTTTGAAGATATTGGTGAGGAGCAAGTCCTACCTGATCTTTGAATTTACGATTAAAAGTGCGTAAAGGTAATTGGCAATGTTCTGCCATATTTTTTGCGGTGATCGACTTGCTCATATTGAGTCTGATCCAGTCTTGCGCTAAAGCAATTGATTCATCAAATTGTACCTGCCCTCCAATTTCATAAAACGGTTGATGATCAGATTTACTGATCTCATGCCCGTAATGTGTCTCTATCGTTTTAGCAATTTTCTGACCAAAATTATTTGTTATAAAGTACAGCACCATTTCTGTTTGTGAGTTAATACTTTCGGTGCAATAAAGTCCATTGGCCGAGGTGATTGATGCCTGCCTATTGAGTTTTACCTTTGGATATAATTGAGAGAATTTATCGTGAAAATACCAGTGAGTTGTGGCTGCTTGGTGGTCTAATAAACCCGTTTCAGCAAGCCAGATAGCGCCAGTTCCTGTCGCAATAATTTTGGCTCCATTCTGGTATTGCTTAATAAGCCAATATGGAATTTCAGGATGTTTGGAAAGTGAAGCTAATGGGTTCCCCCACATAGGTGGCAATATAATGACATCAAATGACTCGTCATTTGCAAAGGTACAATCGGGTTGAATACGAATACCTGCAGTTAATTTGGGTGGTATTAGGCTAGGCGCTATCACTTTTATTTCAAATGGGCTCTCTTTTTGGCTTTTTCGGTCACGAAGGCTAGCAGCACTGGTGAGCATTTCAGCGCTTAGTGATATTCCTGTGATCAAAGCACGGTGATAGAGCACAAATCCAATTTTCATACTTTCCCTTGTGTGATCAGTATATTAGTTATGTTGCTTATTATTTTAATGCGTGGCACATATGGCAGTAATTTTGGCACATATATTAGGTGATAAACAATCTAATACTGTTATCCTGTTTTAAAACAGTGTTTAAATAAAAGTCAGGGATTTTAAATGGCAAAGTTACCGTTAATTGTAGGTTTAGGTGGCATCAATGCTGCTGGTCGTAGTTCAGGCTTTCATAGCTATAAATTGATGGTTGCTGATGTTCTTTCAGCTGATGTGATGGAATCAACATGGCAAGATCTTGCTTCTCGAATGGGAGTGGAAGCTGATAATAAAGTGACTGCTGAAGTTATTGATGCGATTAAGGCAGGTACATTTGTTCGTCGTATCGATTCTTTTGATCCTGATAATTTACTGTATCAATACAAAGCTAATTTAAATACAGACAACGATAAGATCTGTTTTACTTTACGTAAGTCGAAGTTGCCGACCAAAATCCCTGATAATTGGGAAGTCGTAGAGGATGGGAGCAAAGTACATATCACGGTTAATGGTAACCTTGATGCATTGATTGAAGATCGTGTTGCTTTCCCTGTTACCAGTGGCGGAAATATTCCCGCGGGTTTCAATCCAGCTTCATTATACAACTCACGTTTTCATCCTCGTGGACTTAGCTTAACCATCTATGGAGCATCTGATGCATTAAATTCATTAGGCGTTGAGTGGGATGAGATTCTTAAACATATTAAACCCGATGAAGTGTCAGTTTATGCGGGTAGTGGTTTAGCGCAAATTGATGAGAATTCATTGGGTGGTATGCTTGCAGCTTCTCTCACAGGTGGGCGTGTTAGCTCTAAAATGATGGCGTTGTCATTGGCTGAAATGCCAGCTGATTTTATCAATGGTTACGTGATTAATAGTATTGGGACAACTGGTACAAACATGGGGGCTTGCGCGACGTTTTTGTATAACCTACGCCAAGGTATGTATGACATTCAGCATGGTAAATCAAAAGTAGTGATTGTCGGTAATGCTGAAGCACCGGTGATACCTGAAATTATGGAAGGGTTCCGTGTTATGGGCGCACTGGCAGAAGATGCCCAATTAAAAGCGCTTGATAGCAGTGATGAGGTAGATAACCGCCGTGCATGTCGTCCATTTTCTGCCAATGCTGGCTTCACGATGGCTGAATCAGCACAATTTGTTGTGTTAATGGATGATGAATTAGCATTAAAACTTGGTGCAAACATTTACGGGTCAGTGGCTGATGTCTTCGTCAATGCTGATGCTAATAAAAAGTCGATTTCGGCACCCGGTGTAGGTAACTATGTCACGGTTGCAAAAGCTGCAGCACTAGCCAAAGCGATTTTAGGCGAAGAAGGCGTTAAGCAAACATTTGTTCAAGCGCATGGTACAGGGACGCCTCAAAACCGTGTAACAGAAAGTCATATTCTCAATGAAGTGGCTAAAACGTTTAATATTGATAATTGGCCAGTAACCGCAATCAAATCTTATGTTGGGCATTCAATGAGTGCGGCGGCTGGGGATCAGTTAGTCGCATCACTTGGTGTATGGCAACACGGCTGGATCCCGGGAATTAAAACCATTGACCATATTGCAGATGATGTTCATCACTCAAACTTGAATATATTAATGGATCATCAATTTGCTGGAGAGATGGGGCAAGATTACAAAGCGGTAATATTAAATGCTAAAGGGTTTGGTGGTAATAATGCTTCAGGTCTTGTTTTATCACCTAAGCAAACACTGACCATGTTAACGGCAAAACATGGCCAGAATGTGATGGCTCGCTATTATCAGTCTAACCAAGCTATTTCCGATGTATCTTGTAGTAATGATAAAGCCGCTTGCTATGGGCAAGAAACCATTCGTTACCACTTTGGGGAAGCGGTGATGGATGAGAATTCAATCACCATGACACAAGATAGTCTACGTTTATCTGAATTTGAGCAAGCAATTGATTTGAGCACGGGAAATCCATACTTAGATTATATCTAATAAGTATATTTTCTCGCATTTCTGAAAGGGTAAGTTATTATTTGACTTACCCTTTTTAATATATGGAACATCAGTGTGAATAAGAATAAAGCAATAGTAATAGGGCTTGTGGGTGTAGTGTTATCACTTTTTACCTTACCGGCTTTCAGTGTTGAATGTCAGCAGAATACGGCCTCGTTACCGTTATGGGCAAATAGCCAACCAAGAAGTGCACTTTTGAGTTTTGTTGAAAAAGTAACAACAGAAGGAAGTAAGGATTATGTAAAACCTATTGATCGTATTGCTGTGATTGATAATGACGGTACATTATGGTCAGAAAAGCCAATCTATACTCAGTTCTTATTTGCCTTTGATCAAATAAAAAAGAAGAGTGCTAATCACCCAGAGTGGAAAACTACCACACCTTATAGCTGGGTTTTAAATAACAATACTGATGCGATCTTTAAAAAAGGCTGGGCTGCATTGTTGCCTATTTTAGAAACTTCGCAATCAGAGATGACACCAGCGGAATATAGCAAAGATGTAATTAACTGGCTTAAAAATAATCAATCGCCACGTTTTAAACGCCCTTATACATCGTTGGTGTTTCAACCAATGATTGAACTGATTGATTACTTACAAGCTAATCAATTTGATGTCTTCATTGTAACGGGCGGAGGTAGCTCTTTCGTTAAACCATGGAGCGAAGCGATATACCATATTCCAGCACAAAATGTGATTGGTACCGCTTTTGGTTATACTTATAAAGATGGTCAATTAGAGAAAAACAGCAAGCTGATTTACATTAATGATGGCCCACAGAAAGCGATCAACATTGAAACGATTATCGGAAAACGTCCAATTTTAGCTATTGGTAATTCAACTGGTGACGAAGCAATGTTAAAATGGACGACCTCTCAAAAAGGTATAAGTCTCGGTATGCTGATCCACCACACTGATGCAAAGCGTGAGTGGAAGTATGGCGCAAACTCGTTTGAGGGTAAGTTTACACCAGCACTGATGGAAGCGGCGAAACAAAATAAATGGCAAGTCGTTGACATGAAGAATGATTGGTGTCAAATCTATCCAACGCAATCACAACAGCGTGTCTTGCCATAAATAAAAAAAGCCGAGCATAATGATATGCTCGGCTTTTTATCGTTCTATTTTGAATCAAACACTAACAAAAAACTTATTTTTTAAGTGTCGTGATCTTCGTAGCTTTGCTATTGATAGCGCGGCGTAAACGTGCACGACGCTCAGCAGCAGATTGATCTTGTGTC
This sequence comes from Photobacterium sp. GB-72, assembly GCF_003026095.1. Classification (NCBI taxonomy): domain Bacteria; kingdom Pseudomonadati; phylum Pseudomonadota; class Gammaproteobacteria; order Vibrionales; family Vibrionaceae; genus Photobacterium; species Photobacterium sp. GB-72. The sequence continues at coordinate 60,590 of NZ_PYNV01000012.1, forward strand.
GGGTTATTCTTTCTCCCTTCACGTTGACTGAAAGCAGGCTTTGAGTGCATACGCTCTAGTAAGGCATCGCGGCTTTTTGGTTCATAGCCAATTAATTGAACACGGTGGATACGTTGACCGATCAAGCGCTCAATTTGCACTAGTGTTAGCTCTTCTTCACGGCTAACAAAAGAAATGGCATTACCTTTTTGTCCTGCACGGCCTGTACGACCAATACGGTGAACATAATCTTCTGCAAGGAAAGGCATGTCGTAGTTAACAACATACGGCAGGTTTTGAATATCAAGACCACGGGCAGCAACTTCTGTTGCAACCATTACACGTGCTTTGCCTTCTTTAAACTCTTCCAATGCACGACGACGCGCGCTCTGTGCTTTATCACCGTGACAAAGTACTGCTTTAATACCGTCTAGTTTAAGCTCTTTAACCAGTTGATTCGCTGTTTCTTTGTAATTGACGAAAACGAGTACTTGTTTCCAGTTCTTTTTGCCAATTAATTCAGATAGCATTTCACGCTTGCGATCTTCATCAACAGGGTAAACCACGTGAGAGACGGTATCAGCTGTACTATTCTCAGGGGTTACCGTAATACGTTGTGGTTTATGAAGAATATCAGCAGCCAGAGCATTCATTTGTGCTGAAGACGTTGCTGAGAACAACATGGTTTGAGGCTTGGTTCGGATATCATCAAGGATCACACGGATCGCACCGATGAAGCCCATATCTAACATGCGGTCTGCTTCATCGAAAACAAGGAATTCAAGGTTTGCTAGTGAAACATTGTTTAGTTCCATATGCTCGATCAGACGGCCTGGTGTAGCAACAAGAATATCAACACCTTGTTCTAGGCGTTTTTCTTGTGACGACATTTTTTTACCGCCAAAAACAGCAGTACAAGTGATGCTAGTGTATTTAGTGTAGTCGCTGATGTTATTTGCAATTTGCTCTGCCAGTTCACGAGTCGGTGCCAAAATTAGAGCACGAACATTGAAGCGGCTTTTTGATTTTGGTTTTTCAATTAATTTTTGAATAATTGGCAGTGAAAAAGCGGCAGTTTTGCCTGTACCTGTTTGTGCTAGTGCAAGAATATCAGCACCGCGACGTGCTTGAGGGATAGCTTTTTGTTGCACTGGTGTGAGTTTTTCATAACCGATTTCAGTTAATGCTTTAACTAAATCTTGAGAAAAACCTTGTGATAAGAATGACATGCTTTGTTCCTAAACTGTCGGCTATAGCCGATTACATTCATAAACTCAGTTGCTTATGAATGTAATCATCTTGCCGTTAAAATGGTCGAATATTATAGTTGATTTTAGGTTAATTCGCTATCTTAACGTAATATGTTAGTGGTTTTGAGTTACGCCTTTTTCATTTGTATTATTTATCAATTGACTTGATTTAAGGTTACTATTTTAGCAAACCATTATCAGAAGATGGCTTTATTAATATGTCAGGTCTTAAAATAAGCCTAGATAATATTAAGCCCACATATAGCTTAATACGATATGTGGGCTTTTATCATTTATTGCTATTGAGATTTAAACTTATTACTTAAATTCAGCTTTGCGCATACGGTTCAGCACAGCCATTACCTCAATGACACGAGGTTTCGACATTTCGCCGTATTTAGGCATCATATCAGCCCAGTTATCATGCAGCATGTTAGCAAATGCACGCGCAGGGACTTTTTCCCAACCTTTAAGTTGTGCAAGTTGGAACCATAAGTAACCAATAGCAAGTAACTGACTAGGATGAGCCACTTGTTCTAACGCTTGCAAATCAACGTATTCACGACCAAAGCGTAACGATGTTTTATCTTTCACTTGAATACGGAATTTTCCTTCTTCAAGTAACGCTTGCAGCGCGCTACGGTTTATTTGGCGTGTTCGAGGACGAACAATCACTTCTGTACCTTCAGCTTTACGTCGGGTAGGGTGAGAAGCAACAACTTCACGTGCTTTATCTGTTACATCTACTGCTTCATAGTTATGCATCTGAATAACAGTATCGGCCACATCTAAATAGTCACCAGAGCCACCCATAACAAGCATTACTGAGATATCATGCTGATCGCGAAGTAAAGCGATACGGTCAACAAGTGGCGTAATTGGCTCATCATCTTTACAAATCAGTGCCTGCATGCGCTCATCACGGATCATAAAGTTTGATGCAGAAGTATCTTCATCAATCAATAATGCTTCAGCGCCAGCTTCGATCGATTCTTGTAACCAAGAAGCTTGTGAGGTTGAACCTGATGCATTTTGGCTAGTAAAGGCTGTGGTATCTTTACCCATAGGTAAGTTGCTGATGTAAGGCGATAGATCAACATTATGAACGCAACGACCATCTTCAGCGCGTATCTTAGCGGCATTATAATTGGTTACGACGTACTCACGACCATCACCAGGGATATGATCGTAAACAGAACGCTCAATGGCACTTAATAACGTTGATTTACCATGAAAACCACCACCAACAATTAAAGTAATGCCCTCAGGAATACCCATACCACGGATTTTACCTTTGTGTGGCGCTTCAAGCTCTACTGCTAGGTTATCAGGGCTTGTAAAAGGTACAGCGTTCGGAAGTGGTAAATCACTGTTACCCGCAAGGCGAGGAAGAATACTTCCATCAGCAACAAAAGCTAAGAGTTTATGTTCTTTTAACTGTGCGCGAAGTGCTACTTGATCTTCTGCTGCTTCACAGTGGGCTTTTAACTCTTCCATTGGTAATTCGCGTGCAATCGTTGCACGGCGGATCATTTTTGGTAGGTGGAAAGTTAATAGATTCATTGTACGCTTAGCAATGATGGTACGACCGTCAGCCGGAAGGTTTACACGAAAACGTAATTCGATACCTTCGTCATCAAATACCACCGCTGTACGGTCAAGGATCACCTGTCCTGGCATATCAATAAGTACTGCATTATCTTGTTGCGATAAATCTGCAAAAAAGCGAGCAATAAAATCTCGTGCTGCACATTGATAGACTGAAGATTTTTCACGTAACCATTCTAGATCGGTGAGTGACCATGCTCGACGGGCACGTACACGAGAAGCCGGCGCAAACGGGTCCGATTGAACGGTATCAATATAAAAGTCGAAATCAACGAAGTGGTATTCACCGCGCATACTCGTATAGCTGCGGTAATTATGACGGTCAATTTTATGGAGTTTGGCTTCGAGTAATTGCATATCGCCTCGATATCGTTCGTTATGGTGCACAGCACCTAAAATCTAGTGTGTTCGGGGGCTGGATATTACACTAAAGTCTGATAGTTAGCATGTAAACTTTAAACGAGATCACAATAATTAGTGCTTTTTCATTATGGCTTTAAATATGTTTTGTCCTTAGGTTTATAGTTTAGTTAATAAGATGTGACTTATAGTGAGGACTCATTCTTCGTGCTTAATACATTATTCGTTTATGGCACTTTGGCGCCAGAACAATCTAATGCCTATGTGCTTTCTGATTTGAAAGGTTCTTGGAAAAAAGCGAGCGCAATTGGATTTATTTACCCAAACGGTAAAGGCGCGACATTAGGTTATCCTGCTTTTGTACCGCAATCAGAAGGGGAACGTGTTCAAGGCTTACTCTTTACGTCTGATGAATTGACAACGCATTGGCAGCGTATTGATGATTTCGAAGGCGAGGGGTATGACCGTGTAGTGATCACCGTTATGCTTGACGATGGCTCTGAACAATCGGCATTTGTGTATCGTTTAAGTCCAAGTGAAATGTAAGTCAGTCTGGCAAGATTATAGAGATATAAAAAACAAGATCGCTATTAATAGCGATCTTGTTTTTAAATAAATTGGCTTATCGACGACCGAGAACTTTAATGCCAGCACTGCCATCTTCAGCACGGCCATACACTTGAATATCTGTTACACAGCGCTCATAAGAGAATCGACGCCAATCTGTTTTTTCGTTTTTATCTAATTTGCGTTGAAACTGGAATACGCGCGAAGAGCCATTTTGAAATTTAAAGACGACTTTTGTTAAAAACACATCACGTTCAGCTTTGATCTGAATCGATTTAGTATTACGACACAGTGGTACAGGGATCTTAGCGTGACTATTTTTAGCTTCAAGAAGAATAGTACGACCTAATGTAAATGTATCAGCTGAAGCTGTTGTTGAAAATGCCATCGTAGAAAGCATGATTGCTGCAGCCATTGTCGCTTTTAGTTTCATAAAGAAATCTCACAAGTAAAAACTGCACTGATTATAATGAGATAAATTCGAAATGGCTAAATAATTTGTTGTAAGTATCTGTAATTTAGTAATACAGAACATATGTCAAATAGTTGGGTGTTTTTTGTTTTATTTTGGTTATGTTGTCGTCACTTGAAAATCAGTTTGAGCAATAATGCATAAGAAAAAACGTGGTGTCATCTGAAAGGAGATGACACCGTTTATTATTAATAGTTAGCCAGCTGAGCGACCACCAATACATTGGCTTAAGAAATTATCAACTTTTCTCGCAAGTTTCCTTGCTTGCCTTGGCGTTCCATAATGGTGGCCAACGTTATTCATTTCCCAGTACTGTACATTTTTTCCTGCTTTCTTTGCCGCTTCGACAAAACGACGAGATTGCTCTGGGATCACAACAGCATCACTGTCCCCTTGAATGACTAATAGAGGCGCATTCATATTGTTAACAAAGTTGATGGGTGATTGTTGTGCGCGTTGCTGCTTCATCTCTGGATCGTTGAAATCACCAATATAATTTACCCAAATATCTTCATATCGCTTCCATGGTTCAGGGAAGTTTTTTACCATTAGCTCTAGATCTGACATACCAAAAATATCAACACCGCAAGAAAATTTATCGGGAGTCAGTGTCATACCGACTAAGGTTGCGTATCCACCGTAACTAGCACCCATAATAGCGACATTGTTCGGATCTGTTATTCCTTGCTCTACTGCCCAATTTACACCATCAATTAGGTCGTTATGCATAGCTTTAGAAAACTCACCATAGCCTGAAGATGTAAACTCATAGCCGTAACCTATAGATCCCCTGAAATTAACTTGAATAACCGCATAGCCACGGTTGGCAAGTAATTGTGCTTCACTATTAAAGCCCCAGTAGTCGCGAGCATGTGGTCCACCATGAACCAGTAATACCGTTGGAAGGTTATTGGGTTTAATGCCCTTAGGTAGGGTGATATAACCGTTGAGGGTTAAACCATCTCGGCTCGTGAACTGAATGGGCTTTTGAGTGGCAAGAAACTGCGAGTAATGATGTGATTTACTTTGTGATAACAGTTCTTTCTTGTTGTTAGTTGCATCATACAGATAAATATTATATCCGTATTCATTATATTGCTTAACTGTGAATTTCTGATCTTTATTGTCAGTGCTAGAAATAAAGATTTCATTTTTGCCTTTTTGATAAAAATTAGAGACTAATTTTTTATAATTAGGATTAAAAATTTTGATTTCTTGATAATCAGGATAACTGGCTGCTAATGCTGGAGCATGATTATTGTCATAGTAATATCTGTCTACATCAACATTATCATTTGAATAAAGGGTAGTAACTTCATTGGTTGCAAGATCTAGCTCAATAAGTTGAATCTTGTCGGAATTATTGTTGGCTAAAATAGTGAGGGTATTATTGCTATGATTCAACATAGCATGTGCAACTTCACCATTTTTACCTGTATCAAATAATAATTTATCAGTGCCGAATTGATATATTTTTCTGTTATCTTTTATATAAGCGAAAATTGAACCGCCTTTAACTCTGTCGTCAATAATGAACCCATCTATTGTTAATTCTTTATCGACTTTAAATAATAATGTTTCTTTTTTTGTTTTAATATTTAAGCGGTATAAATTGAAAATTTTAGTATCACCACTGTTATGTCTAATAAGAATGTTCTCTGGGTCGTTAAATAAAAGATCGACAACATTGATCTGATTGTTTTTATCATAAAAAGGTTTAATGAATTGTGTAGGATACTCTGTATCTAAAAAGAATATTTTAGATTTCATATCGTCAAATTGAGGCACATAAATAAGGTTGCGGCTATCAGGCATCCATTCGAAAAATGAAACCCAGTAATTAAATTCACCTGTTTTACCGGTTTTTAAATTCTTAAAATGTAGCGTAGTCAATGGATTACCATTGTTGTCAAAACTGTCTTTGAGCCAAGCCAGTTTTTCACCATCAGGTGAGATTTGGTAAGAATGTGTACCGTTTGTTGCTGTAGTCAGAGCTTTAAAATCTAGCAAGATAGGTAGTTGTTGAGCTACCAAAGACTGGTGCGTTGCTTCTTTGGGCTGTGCGCAACCCGAAATTAATAAAATCAGAGCAAAGCTTTGTATTATGAAAATGAAAAGTTTCATGATGTTCTCAATATAGCCGACTAAATATAAAAAGATAATAAATGAATTATTATGCTTATATTATGAATTATGAATGTTTTACATACTGTTTATAGTAAAATTGCGATCGGAATAGTGCTTATTTAAAATGCAGTTGATAGGACTTAATATGCTTGTAATTTTGAGGTATACAGAGAAGGATCAAGAGGGTGTGAAAGCGGTGTCTTTATTTGAGGATCAAATTCTATTTGCCGCGACAGCAGATGACTTTTTAGAAAGTGAATCTGCAACAATGCATCTTTATGTGATTAAGTTGAACAGCCAAATAGTAGGTTTCTTTAAAATAGATATTGCTTACTCTCATGATGTGGATTTTTGCTCTGAAAATTGTATTGGTTTGCGAACCTTTGTTATAGACCAAAAATTACAAGGCAAGGGTATTGGTAAACAAGCATTAATGGTTTTATTTACTTATTTAGCGAAGAACTACTCAAATTATCAAAGGATTTATTTAACAGTAAATTGCAAAAATACAGTGGCAAAGCGTTGTTATGAAACGGCTGGCTTCACTTTTACAGGTGAGCGTTATCTAGGAGGTTTATTTGGGCCACAAGAAATCATGTATCATGATATTTAAGGTAGCCGAATAACGTTATTATTAATTGGTAGTATTTCACATTAGTCCTATTTGGAATAATAAGATGTAAGTCACATTCCTATATGTATTGTTTTTATTTTTGCTTATATTTTGCGAGTTGGAGCACGCTTTTTATTTATTGCTAAAAAAGAGTTTTATTCGCTAATTTTTAGCTGGTTTACGGTTGCAAAGCTCTAAATAAAATCAAATGTAACCAAAAGTGAAATATTTTAAGCTTTATTTGTCGTATCTACTGGTCATATTGGCTGTTATGTTGCATTCTTAACCCATAATAAAGATTAAATATCCAATAAAAAAAGATAATTATACTTATTTGGTATTTATTGGTTACAGTTGCTAGATAAAATCCAAGGTACAAAATATGAATAGAGCCCAGCTAAAAAATATTGCTGAAAAATCGTTTTTCGCAATGTTCCGACAAAAAGCTGATGTATGTGATATTCAGGAAACCTTTTATGGTTGGGTTGTATTTCTTGCCACAGGGAAGGCAAAGATTGTTGTTAAATTTTCACGAGAAGTAGGTCGAATAAGTAAAGAAGTTGCGTGTTTACAGAAGTTACGTTGTATTGTGAGCTGTCCTGTACCGCAGATCTATTTATTTGGTCGTGAAGAAGGGTATGACTATATCGTGCTAGATTGGCTCGAAGGTCGACCTGCGAATGAATTACCCAATAATAAATTCGCGATAGAGACATTCCGTGAAGATTACACAGATATTTTACTCGCACTACATGAGCATAATCATCCACAAGGCTTTGAATTAAATAACGGAGGCTTTGACGGTGATTTTAATAATGCGTTCGATGACTGGATGAAAGATGTATATAGATACCTTTCTTGTTCAGTATCGCCATTTAGTTCAAAGATCAAAGATCAATATACTGAGCTATGGGAACGTCGTAGAGAAATATTAGCACCGATAGCTCATGAAGCGTCTTCTTTCGTACATGATGATTGTCATTTAGCGAATGTATTGTTTGATCCTAAGACGTTTAAAGTGGCGGGATTGCTTGATCCTTGTGATAGCGGTTTTAAACACCGTGAACTCGATGTGATCCATTTATTTGATGTGCGTGGTGATACGCATATCGCCGAACGCTATATTGAAAAACGTCAATTAGATGATGGCTTTAAAGCACGACGTTATTTCTTTAGTTTGTGGGATGATGCGAAACACAGTCGAAATATGGGTTGGTATGATGAAAACTGGTTAGCGAATAAGTTTAATAAGTTTGAAGCAGCCATGAGTATGCAATGAGTTTGAGGGAAATAGTTGCCTATTTCCCTTTGTAAGTATTATGTTTTGTAAGGTAGGGGTATAAAAGAAGAACGAAAAGGTTAACTTATGATGAATAAAGTAAGTCAAGTATCTGCGTTTGTTTTACTGTTAGTTAGTTATCAATCTGTGGCTGGTAATCATGTTACATCATCTAAGTTTCCTGTTTCTTTTATCCCAGATCTTTTGAGCCAGCCCTCTGATCTTTCTCTTCGTCATGCCAGTGATACTCAATTTAATGCTTCAAGCGATTTAATCCTTGCACATAACAGTACAAAATCAGCGAATTCATCAGTAAAGAAAGAAACTCAAGATGGGTTGTTTATTTTAGGACGGCATGAGTGGATCTTACTTGCGTCATCAACACAGTATTTTTCGGCTTATATTGATCCTCTATCAGAAAATTCACGCATTGGCGTAAGTGATTTAGTTGAATTTGAGCGTAATGGAAAAGATTGGGTTACGTTTAAACTGCTTGATAAAGAGTATAAATTTGCCATTCATGAAAAAGTTAAAGTACCGGACAAAAGCGATAAATCTTTACCTGTTGTAAAGTTAAGAACCAAACTTGGCGATATTAATGAAGAAATTGAATATGTGCTAATCAATGGCGGTAGCGGTATTGTATTGGGTGAGAACTTTTTACGTGATCTTGCGGTACAAAATAGAAAATATGATTATATTCAGGGGAGAGTAAAGAAATAAAGCGAAGCTTAAACTCTCTATTCTTATCCGAGACACTTCGCTTTTATGATTAATTATGCTTCAGCAATTACTTCGTAGCTGGTGAATTTACGAATGTTGATCACGCCAGTATCAAAGATCAGATATTGACCTTTAATTCCTTGCAAAATACCTTCAACCACAGGCTCTTTATCAAAGTTGTGTGAGCTAATCTTGGTTGGGAAGGCATCAACAGGAAAATGAATATCAACAATATCGTTATCAAGATATTCAATCGCATCTTCACCATATTCTGCAGTGATTTCTGCAAGACGAGCTTTTACTTCTGGTAATAAAACCGAGGCTTTTTCTGTTAAATCTATCTCAGCATTATCACCTTTGAGCATTGCACGCCAGTTGGTTTTATCAGCGACAAGCTCTGCAATAGCCACTTCCACTAAACCTGAAATTTGACGTGTTTTTACTTTTAGTACAGCAAGTGCCTGTGTGGCACCTTGATCAATCCATCGTGTCGGTAGTTGGCTATGTCGAGTAATACCCACTTTTAAACCCGAAGTATTTGATAGGTAAACATAGTGCGGCACCATGCAATTTTCTTCACCCCATTGTGGCTCACGGCACGTACCTTTGTCGTAGTGACAAGTTTCAGGTTTCATAATGCACATATCGCATGACGCTAATTTTTTCATACAAGGGAAGCAATGACCTTGAGAGTAACTTTTCTTGGTTTTTTTGCCACACGACTGGCAAAAAATATTGCCTGTATGAGTCAATTTAAGTGACTTACCAATCAAAGGGTTTAAATGCAGTTGTTGATCGCCGACAGGGAGATGATAGTCAACAACGTCATTTAACGTTGACTTCATTTTACTTAATGTTCCTTGCATACATTGCTCAGTAGTTTGTTTTTATAGTGCGGTGATTTTAGCAGGTGAAAGAGGGAAGCGGCTATAAAAGCGCAACGGAAAAATATGAATTCCCTCTTCGACGTTTTAAATCGGAGAGACAATCAGCAAAACAATCAGTGTTTATGGGTGAAATATGTAAATGGCATAAAGTAAAAAGTGATCGTTACCTAGAGAGAAGTGATAAACACTGGTGTATTTATTTGTGTGTTCTAATGTTAGAAATAGATAGCAAGCATCATCATGGAGAGAGTTATGCTCAATCGATTTTCACAAAATATCTCTTATGCCGTAATAAAAGAATTATCTTTAGCAAGGAAAGCGAGACGTAATAATGATGTGGTATTAGAGTTCAGCCATTTAGAAAACGCTCACGTTTTGGGACAACATTCTACTTACTGGCATACTAGAATCCATTGTCATATGCTGTATTGGGCACGACGTAATGGTGATAGCCAAGAGCTAAGAGGGCAGTTATTAAGAGTCTTTGGCGCATTAACTAAAACAGCTGTGGGTCTTGTGCCTGAAGGAAATACAGGGGGAAGTAATGTAAGCCCTTTTAAACGCTTACCTATTTCAGCTTTACACCAACAAAAAATTATTCGCGCGAAACAAATGTAATACAGTTAATACGTTCAATGAGAAAAGGGCGACGCTGAACGGTGAAATGATTCTGAGATCTATTGCGAATAATGGCTATCGGATTTGATAGCCATTATTGAATATAACAGCGTAGTAGGAATTATATTAAACTTACGGGCGTTTGTTTTATGACGGCTCGCTGTTTTATTGCATGATAAACAAATACCACAATAAAGTTTATTGTCATTAATAATATAATTGTTGGTGCAGGAGCACTATCGATAAAGAAGCTAAGATAAACGCCTAAGAAGCAATTTATAATAGAAATGAATACCGATATTACCATCATGGTTTGAAAACGACGGCTAAGCATAAAGGCTGTTGCTCCTGGCGCAATCAGCATTGAAATCACGAGTATCATGCCAACGGCTTTGAGTGCGGTAACAATCGCGAATGAGAGTAGGGCAAGCAATCCGTAATGTAATACTTTGGTCGGAAGTCCAATTGCTTGTGCATGTTGATGATCGAAAATAAGTAAGAGTAAATCTTTACCTTTAATAATACACAGTGATCCAACAATGAGTGCAATTGCTCCTGCTTCTGTAATATCACGCCAACTCGCCCCAAGAGGATCACCAAATAGAATATGGTCTAAGTGAATATCTGTGTGAATTTTCGTCATCATCACAATACCGAGCGCGAACATTGCTGAAAATACAACACCCATAATTGTATCTTCTTTAATTCTGCTATTTTCTTTTAAATACCCTGTGGTTAACGCACAAAACATACCTGCGATAAAAGCGCCAATCGTAAATGGAATTGATAACACATAAGCAATAACAATCCCCGGTAAAACAGCATGGGAAATGGCATCACCCATTAAAGACCAACCCTTGAGAATTAAAAAACAAGAGAGTAATGCGGTTGGTATCGCGATAAAAAAAACAATCAGAAAAGCTTGCTGCATAAAAATAAATTCAAAAGGCGATAACAATGTCTCTATTAGATTAGCCATGTTGAACTCCTTTCGTTTGCTTAAAACGTTGTGCTTTTTTTAATGCTTGTTTGGTTTTTCTATACGTTGCTAATCGACCATATTTAGGCGCAAATATAAAAGCTAAACCAAAGAAAACAGTTTGTAATAACACGATGATCCCACCTGTTGCGCCATTGATAAAATAGCTAAGGTATGCACCAAGAAAAGCGCTGAACACACCAATAAATACACTGTAGATAATGACCATTGAGAAACGGTCAGACAGTAAATAAGCAGTTGCACCAGGTATTACAACCATAGCTATAACTAAAAAGGCGCCTACAGTTTGCAATGCGGCAACGGTTGAAGCACTTAAAATACTAAAAAATACAATTTTTAAAAATGTTGGTGATAACCCAATGGTTTTAGCATGGTTTTCATCAAAGAAAACAACCATGAAATCACGCCACTTTACACATAAAACGAAAAGAGAAAGGCAGCCAATGATGACGATTTGTAATGTATCTATAGGGGTTATTGCGAGAATATTTCCCATTACAATAGTTTGAATATTAACCGCACTAGGATAGAGCGAGACAAGAAATAAACCGAGCCCGAAGAAAGCAGTAAAAATTAAGCCAATAACAGCGTCTTCTTTTAATTTACTACGCTGGCTTAAAAATAACATACCAGCAGCCGCTAAACCGCCAGAAAAAAAGGCACCAAAAGAAAAGGGGAGGCCTATCATATAAGCGCCGGCAACACCGGGTACGATAGAATGTGATAGTGCATCACCAATAAGTGACCAGCCCTTCAGCATTAAATAACAGGAAAGAAAAGCACAAACGCCACCTATTAACGCACTAACCCACATGGCGTTGATCATATAGCTATATAAAAACGGCTCAAGTAATTGGTCCACGATTATCACTCCTTTTATTATTGACGGGAAAGGGAGCGAGATTGCTGTTCGCCATTTTCACCATACATAACAACAGGGCGTTCATGATCGGAAATAACCGATAATTTACGGCTATCGTCGTCTTCGTGAAGATCTTTCCCTGATAAAATGAAGTGGCGTAATACACCACCGAATGCGAGTTTTAAATTTTCAGGTGTGAAAATCTCGGTTGTTTCTCCTGACGCCAAAATGGTTTTGTTAATTAAAATTGTACGGTCACAAAAGTCAGGAATACTGCCAAGATTATGGGTAGAGACAAGCATGACTTTGCCTTCATTACGAAGTTCGCGTAACAATGCCATGATTTGATCTTCAGTTTGAACATCAACGCCTGTAAAGGGTTCATCGAGTAATATCACCTGACTTTCTTGCGCGAGTGCACGAGCAAGAAATACCCGTTTACGTTGCCCCCCAGAAAGTTCTCCGATTTGACGTTTACGAAAGTCAGTCATATTGACCCGCTCGAGAGCGATATTCACTTTTTCATGATCTATTTTTTTGGGGATACGCAACATATTCATATAACCATAACGCCCCATCATAACGACATCTTCAACCAGAACAGGGAAGTTCCAGTCTATATCTTCACTTTGCGGAACATAGGCTACCACATTACTTTTTAGCGCGTTTTTGACTGTCTGATTAAGGATTTTTACACTACCTTGGCTGGTGGATACAAATCCCATAATGGCTTTAAAAAGTGTGGACTTTCCGCTGCCATTCATCCCGACTAGGGCTGCGATAGAACCTTGAGGAACGCTAAATGTGGCATTGTGCAGAGCAGTATGTCCGTTACGGTATGTAACTGTAATATTGTTTATATCTAATCCTATCATTATAAACTCAGCCCTTTAGCGATGGTTTGAGAGGTCACTTTAATTAGCTCTAGATAGGTAGGAACAGGGCCGTTTTTAGCACTCAACGAGTCAACATAAAGCACGCCTGCATAGTTAGCGCCTGTTTCTCTTGCGACTTGTTGAGCCGGTTTTGCTGAAACAGTACTTTCACTGAAAACCGCATGAATTTGATGTTGACGAACAGCATCGATAAGTTGACGAACTTGTTGAGGCGTGCCTTGGGCATCAGCATTAATAGGCCATAAATACAGTTCTTTTAGTCCAAAATCACGAGCAAGATAGCTAAAAGCCCCTTCACTGGTAACAAGCCAACGCCTATCTACCGGTATGGTATTAATCTGATTACGAATAGGTGCAATTGTTTGCTTAATTTCTTGGGTATATTGTTGAGCGTTTTTATTATAAATGCCCGCATTTTTAGGATCATGCTTAACCAGTGCTTGGCGAATATTTTCAACATAAATAATACCGTTTTCAGGTGACATCCAAGCATGAGGGTTAGGTTTTCCGTTATAAGGGCCCTGAGTAATACTTAATGGCGTGATATTTTCAGTTACCGTTACAGAAGGAACATCATGGAGGTTTTGGAAAAACTTATTAAACCACAGTTCTAAATTTAAACCGTTATAAAGTATTAAATCAGCACCTTGTGCCCGTTTAAGATCGCCAGGTGTTACTTGATAATTATGAATTTCCGCATTGGGTTTAGTAATAGATTCAACAATAGCGGCGTCACCTGCGACATTTTTTGCCATGTCAGCAATGATTGTGAATGTTGTAATTACTTTAAACTTATCATTAGCATGGCTGACTGTACTCATAAACAGTCCAACAGATAGCAGTACAGCATTTGTCACGTATCGTAATCGTTGCTTTTGATGAAAGTTCATCCTTTTTATCCCTATAAAGAAAGTAATTTAAATTTTTCAAAGTTATAACAAACGCAATCTTTAAATGCAATTGATAATTATTATCAATAAGGTGTTTCTTGCTTTTGTCGGCTTTTAAGGTTGTTTGTATATATTCAATCGGTATATTGGATTGATAACTAATAGTATTTATTGTTGATGAGTAAGGGGAGACGATGAAAAAAAGCGTATTGATAACAGGAGCTAATCGGGGTATTGGCCTAGGGCTAGTGAAGCAGTATTTATCGCAAGGCTGGTTGGTTCATGCAACCTCGAGAACATTAGAAACAGCGGTAGATCTGCAAGATCTTGCTAGCCATAACGCTGATCTCATTATTCATTCATTAGACGTAACCAATTACGAGCAGCTTGATCAGCTAGCCACGCGATTACCAAGCCTCGATCTTGTGATAAATAATGCTGGTTATTATGGTCCAAAAGGCTACGGCTTTGGTCAGACTGATGTTGAAGAATGGCGTCGTGTTTTTGAAATAAATACGATTGCACCCTTAAAATTAATAGAAAGCTTGTACTCATTACTCAAAAGTGGCACTACAAAAAAAATAGCCTGCATATCTTCAAAAGTTGGCAGCATGGAAGAGAACACTTCAGGTGGTGGTTATATTTATCGTTCATCAAAAGCAGCACTTAATTCAGTAGTAAAAAGTTTAAGCAATGATCTTCGTGACGAGGGGTTTACGGTTATTGCTTTACATCCTGGTTGGGTGCAAACAGAGATGGGTGGCCCTAATGCACTTATTGATATAGAAACTTCAGCTAAAGGATTGTTTGATGTTATTGAACATACTTCAGTAAACCATTCAGGGGAGTTTATAAACTACGACGGCACACGTATCGCGTGGTAATTTAATTGAACAAAAAGGAGTGTACTAATGGAAAATATCATTATTCGACATAGCGAAGATAAAGATATTATGGGTGTTAAAGCTATTTATGAATCTGAAATTGCCTATGGCGG
This sequence comes from Photobacterium sp. GB-72, assembly GCF_003026095.1. Lineage (NCBI taxonomy): Bacteria > Pseudomonadati > Pseudomonadota > Gammaproteobacteria > Vibrionales > Vibrionaceae > Photobacterium > Photobacterium sp. GB-72. Next base: position 75,718 of record NZ_PYNV01000012.1, read on the forward strand.
TACACTTCAACTCCCATTTCCTTCACTCGATCGTTGGACGTCTCGATTGTCGAATTTACCTCAAGGCTGTTATAGCTTGGTAGCGGAATATGAGGGAGAAATTGTCGGGCAACTTGGACTGTCGGTTTGTGATAACCCAAGGCGCAGGCACGTTGCGAGCTTTGGTATGGGGGTGAAAGAGACATTTCAAGGTAGAGGTGTTGGTGGGCAATTGTTACAGTCGGCATTGATGTTGGCAGATAAATGGCTCAATGTTCAACGTATCGAGTTAGAAGTGTATACAGACAACATTGCTGCAATGAAGCTTTATCAAAAACATGGTTTTGAAATTGAAGGCGAGGCGAAAAACTTTGCGTTTCGTAATGGCGAGTATGCCAATGTATACCATATGGCGAGGCTACGAACATACACTGTATGATTCGATAAAGTGGATAAGTAAAAAGGCAGTAATCATACGCAATGATTACTGCCTTTTTTATTGAAGTGATTTATTAATGGCCGACGGTTTTCGACAATAGGTTAACAATTAAAACACCAACAATAATAAAACCAATACCTACAATTGCGGGTAAATCTAAGCGCTGCCCATAAATAAAAAAGCTAATCGTTGCAACGAGGACAATACCAGCGCCACTCCAAATCGCATAAACAATACCAACAGGCATGGTTTTAACGGTGACAGATAAGAGAAAAAAAGCGACAGCGTAACCGACAAGTACAACCGCACTTGGAACGAGTTTAGTAAATTGCTCGGCTTTAGGAATGAAAGATGTTGCGATCACTTCAAACACAATGGCAATAGATAAAGCTAAAAAAGGTGGCATAGAAGTTAATAGTTTAAACATTACGATTATCTATCATTAAAAAAGAGATGCGCATTTTAGTGTCAAAGAATACGTTTCACCAAGTGATATTTATACAAATCATTATTACCATCTAGTAATAATAATTACTAACGAGGTTTTACTATTGATATAAAACAACAAATGAATACGAAACAGCACGACAGCTTAAAGGTATGCTTATATTTCGTAAGAATTCTGTAGTTAGAAGATTGTATTTATCATTATTTTTTAATTATTCGTTATCCGAAATAGCGACAAAAATTGGCATTAAACAAACAAGAGCATATACAAGTAAATGCTGATATTACATTGATCTTAATAGATGAAGTTGTGAGTCAAATAAGCCTGAATACAATGATATATTCATTCAATATGTATTCAGGGCTTATTTGTCATATCTAACGCTGAAGATGACGTAAGCTACGTTTCTCTAATTGGGTGAATAAAAGAGATAAAGATAGGCATAAAATTAAGTAGACAGCGCCAACAAGTAACCAAATTTCAAAGATTAACCCCGATGAGTTCGCCATTTCACTGCCGACGAAGGTTATCTCCTGTATAGAGATCAATGAAATAATTGATGAATCTTTCACTATTGAGATAAATTGACCAGCCAGTGCTGGTACTATGCCTGCGATTGCTTGCGGGAAAATAACAAAGCGGAAACCATCAAGACGAGAAAGCCCAAGAGAGCTGGTTGCTTCCCATTGTCCTTTATCTATTGCATCAAGCCCAGAGCGAATGACTTCAGCGATATAAGCAGCAGCTATTAAGCCAACGCATAGAATGCCAGAAAAAAGGTTTTCCCATAACTGACTATTACCAAAGAGGATATCTTGCAGAAGATTCTCGTTACCATGGTAATTACGAAATAGATTATCGAGTCCTAGCAATGGAACTAATTGGCTAGATATAAAGAAATAGAAAATGAAAACAAAAACCAGTGGCGGGATATTTCTGACTAATTGAATATAAGCATTAGCTGGCAGACGGAAAAAGATAAAAGAAGAACGACGCCCTAAAGCTAAAAGCAGCCCGAATACCGCAGCAAACAGCATACCCCACAAACTTAATCGAATAGTACTGATAATACCTTGAAAGAAATAAGGAAGCTCTCCGTTTTGGCCAGGGGTAAAAACCAAATCAAAGGCTTTATGCCATTGCCAGTGGTAATTAATGCCAACAGATGAACGATAATATAACCACCCGATGAAACAGCTCATTATCACTAAGAGAATGTAATCAAGTGGTTTAAGTTTTTTTAATGAAAACTTAGCAGCCAGAATTTTTTCTGGCTGCGAGAGTGTTTTCTTTGCAGTTGAGCAAGAAGACATTAATTTATTGACCTTCTTTTACCTGGTTCTGCCAATCAACTGTGGTAAACCAATAGTTATAACGCTCTTGTAACCAACCATCTTGAGTTCGAAGTAAAATCCAGTTATCAAAGAAGTTTAACAAGTTGAAATCACCTTGGCGGATAGCAAAACCTTCAGAGCCTTGGCTTAGACGCTCTTTAAATGGTAGAAATAGCTTATCTTTGTATTGCAGAGCCATTTGCTCTGGTTTTGGTGTTGATGCTAATACAGCTTGCGCATTGCCATTTAAAACTTCTTGGAATGCTTGTGCTTCATCATCGAATTGACGTAATTTCGCTTTCGGGAAATATTTCTTCGCCGTTTGTACTGTTACAGCACCGCGACGCACAGCTAGCGTTACGCTACGTTTATTGTAATCAGCAATGGAGAGCTTATCGCCAGCTAACTCTTTATTGGCGGCAAGTTGAACACCTGAATGAGAGTAGGGTGTTGTAAAAAGAACACTCAGATTTCGTTGTGGTGTTATCGACATTCCGCCAATGATAACATCAAATTTACCTGCTAGCAGGGCTGGGATAATACCGTCCCATGCTGTAGGTATAAACTCTACTTTTACACCCGCATCTTTAGCGACACGTTTAGCGACATCGACTTCAAAGCCAATGAGTTCACCTTGTTTATCACGCATTGCCCAAGGTACAAATGTTGATAAACCTACGCGTAATGTGCCTCGTTCTTTAATTTGTTCAAGGGTACTTTTATCAGCAGCAAAAGCATGGCTTGTGGTGAAAAAAAGAGTGAGTGCAGTAAATAAAACCGCCAAAAAACGCTTCATTATATTTTTCTCCATATCGTTAAAAATCATCAATGATTAGGTGTTGCAAGTTTGTACTCTAGCAGTGTTGCAAAAGCAGATAAAACTAACGTTATACATAAATACATTGCCGCAATAGTAAACCAAACTTCAAATGGCATGGCGGTATCAGCAACAATATCCCGTCCTTGTGTTGTTAGATCAAATATAGCCATGATACTGACTATAGAAGAGTTTTTAACCAAAGAAACGGCCTCATTGGTTAATGGTGGTAAAACTCGACGTAACATTTGCGGCAAAATAATATAGCGATAACTATCTATTTTACTTAACCCAAGGCTTTCAGCTGCTTCAAATTGACCTTTAGGTATATTGATTAAGCCAGAGCGGAAGATTTCTGCAGTGTATGCTCCTTGAAATAAAGATAATGCCAGCACTGCTGTTGTAAACCGTTCTAACCCTAATACCGGACCAAAAACAAAGTACAGTAGATAAATTTGTACGAGTAGCGGTGTGTTACGAATGAGTTCAATATACCCCCGTGCAAGACCACGACCGATAATAGAATGAGATACGCGTAACAGTGCGGTTACCAAGCCAAATATGATTGTAAAAATCAGGCTAATGGCTGAAATTTTGAGGGTGACAAGTAGGCCATCAATAAGCTCTGCAGAAAACCATTCTCCGTCTTCTTTAAAAAACAAATATTGAGGAATACGGTACCATTGCCAGTTGTAGTTCATTGCATCAGCACCACTATTGAGTAACCATATAATGGCGAAAGTAATGACGGAAATTTGCAGTAAACCACTGAGTACTGGTTTCAGTATTCTTACTATTGTTGAAGGTGACTGAGGTTTCGCTATCATATTTACCTCAGTAACTTAGAATTTTTTTAAGAAACGCCTGAGTACGTAGGCTTTGTGGCTGATCGAATAAAATTGCGGGCGGTGCAATTTCAACAATTTCACCTTCATCCATAAATACAACCCGATCTGCTACTTTGCGAGCAAACCCCATCTCATGGGTTACGCATACCATTGTAATGCCTTCATCTGCTAATTCTTTCATGACATCAAGTACTTCATGGATCATTTCAGGATCTAGCGCGGAAGTGGGTTCATCAAACAAAAGAATATCAGGCTTCATACAAAGAGAACGAGCAATCGCTACACGCTGTTGTTGCCCTCCTGATAATTGCCCTGGGTATTTATTCGCCTGATGGCCGATATGCACACGTTCTAGATATTGATTCGCTAACGCTTCAGCATCTGTTTTTGACATACCCAATGTGCGTCGGGGAGCAAGGGTTAAATTATCTAATACCGTCATATGAGGAAAAAGATTAAAGTGCTGAAAGACCATACCAACTTTGCCACGAACGGCTTTTAGGTTGTTAGGATCTAATAAGTGATTTCTTACTCTAATTTCGCCTGAATCATATTGCTCAAGCCCATTAATACAGCGGATAAGCGTAGATTTTCCTGAACCGGAAGGGCCACAAATGACCAACCGTTCACCTTTATGAATGGTTAGGTTGATGTCTTTTAATGCATGGAAATCGCCATACCATTTGTTCACATGCTGGAATGCTATTATTTCGTCTTTAGCCAACAAGACGTACCTCGACTCATAAATTAGTAGCTTTTCACAATACATGATAAATACCAATGTATTGATGTAATAGCTTGTACCTATTAAAAATAATTAATCATTTCAATACTATATAACAATGAACTTTTAATTTTTAGAAGTCATCATTTAAATAAATAATCTGTGTCTATGTGAGTGATTATTACCCATTTATTTATCAACTTAATAGCGATCTATATCATAAAAGTATTTGCTTTGTGAGGTAATTAGGGTGGGTGTAATTATTTTGTTATGGCACATAATACGTATTATTACGATTAATGAAGTGAAATGGTTAAAAAATGTCGACTTTACAGCCATAACCCATTGCACAAAAGGGGTTAAGGCGATAAGTTAAGAAATGACTATTTGGAGATAAGTACACTACATCGATTGACCGACATAGACGTAGTGTAGCGATACGGGAAGTATAAGCATGCATAAAACAGATGATGTCCGCATTAGCGAGATCAAAGAACTATTACCACCAGTTGCAATACTGGAAAAATTTTCAGCTTCAGAAACAGCTTCAGAAACAGTATATCAAGCTCGAAATGCCATTCATAATATCTTAAATGACGAAGATGACCGTCTTCTTGTGATTGTTGGACCTTGTTCTATACATGATACTGATGCAGCAATAGAGTACGGTAAAAAGCTAAAAACACTACGTGATGAGCTTAACGCTGATTTAGAAATTGTTATGCGCGTTTATTTTGAAAAACCGCGTACAACTGTAGGTTGGAAAGGGTTGATTAATGACCCTTACATGGATAACAGCTTCCAATTAAATGATGGCTTACGCATTGGTCGTAAACTACTTCTTGATTTAGCTGAATTAGGCCTCCCAACAGCAGGCGAATTCCTTGACATGATCACACCTCAGTACATGGGAGATTTGATCAGTTGGGGAGCAATTGGTGCGCGTACAACAGAATCTCAGGTTCACCGTGAACTTGCGTCAGGTTTGTCATGCCCAGTAGGTTTTAAAAACGGCACAGATGGCAATATCAAAATTGCAACAGATGCGATAGGTTCGGCAAGTGCGCCTCACCACTTTTTATCTGTGACTAAATACGGTCACTCTGCGATTGTATCAACGGCAGGCAATGAAGATTGCCATATTATCCTTCGTGGTGGTAAAGAGCCAAATTATAGTGCTGAGCACGTTAAAGCAGTGACAGATCAACTTGAAGGTGCTGGTCACCGTTCTAAAGTGATGATCGATTTTAGTCATGCAAATAGCTTGAAAAAATTTGATCGTCAGCCGCTAGTATCACAAGATGTTGGTGAGCAAATTGCGAGTGGTAACAAATCTATCTTTGGTGTGATGATTGAAAGTCACCTTGTTGAAGGTCGTCAGGATATTGTTGATGGTGTTGAACCGACTTACGGTCAAAGTATTACAGATGCCTGTATTGGTTGGGAAGATACTGAAAAAGTACTTCGTCAATTAGCGTCAGATGTACAAAAGCGCCGCCAAGCGTAACAACATGTATATTAATAAAAACCGATGTTTCTACACATCGGTTTTTTTATATCTTTTTTATACCCAATCTAGATTTATAAAAGCCAGAATTAAAATCATTTCTCATTGTAATGGCGATAACCATCATTAAATTCAATATCATAGCTTTCATCGTATTGGTGCTTTTCTATCAAGCTTTCACAATGAGGGAATTGACAATAAATAGGGTATGTACGATGTAATCCATTTTCGATGAAGGCTTCAAGAATGCCATGAGTATCTGCAATGAGTGTTTTATCTTCCATATATCGACTCCAAACAAATATATGTGATATCAATATGAACGTTGTATCATAATTGATACGACCTAGTTGTCTTATTGGCAATAAATATGACTGAAAGGGATGTTGTAATTATAGCGGCTTTTGTGATGTACAGATTTATTGACAATGTTTTCGCTATCTAAAAATGGAAAATATCTTTAAATTTAAACGTTTATAAATATATCTGCTATAACAATATAAAGTGATAGGGTAGTTATTGATTGAAACTATGTATGCCAATAAGCGATAGGTCGGTGTGTATGAAGAGTTTGATATTAAGCGTTCTGTACGGTGTATTTTTATTTGGTCCACTGATGATACAAGCTGAAATCGTTTCAAAACCATTAGAGTCAACAACAAGTTTTATTGAAACGGTTGATAGTTACGAATCATCACAAACACAGCAACAGGGAATTACGGTTTATCATCCAGTATTGGGCTATGCGAATTATGAAAATATCGTTTGTGATTCTAACGATAATCATCAACGACAATTTCAAGACCTAGTAACAAGCTACTGTTTACAGCACAGCGGTAAACTTGTAGGCAATTGGTGTGTGGACACACAAAACAATATGCCGTTGTTTCATACAGAATTAAACCAGCATAGTATGGATTGTCGTTCAGGCGGAAACGCATCAATAATCCATGTTCTTGAGTTTTTACCTTCAGTAGAACACGATCAGCGAACACAACAGAATTGGTTACAGGTCGCGACTGCTTTTGGTTATTAATCTCTGAATGATGTGCTTTATAACGTTGAATGCATCTACGGTGTATTTTCAGATATTAGGAAAGCATTAAAAATTAGCTGTAGACTCTACAGCTAATTAAAGAGATGGCTCGATGAGAAATAAATGGAAGAACACTATGTTTGTTGTTTTAGATTAAATAATAGATAGCTTCTATAAGCTCTATTTTATCTAAAGGCTATATATTATGAAGTGGCATTAATTCTTGTTAACTGCCCATTACTGTTCATCTTTATTAACAATTATATCTAATTATAAATCTTCCCTTACAAATATATAAATGCTGAATTTCTAGTAATGCCTTTGCTTTCTTTAAATTAATGAGATAGATAAAGTTTAAGCTGGATCACACTCAGCTCTATTTATATATGCTAATTATCAATTATAAAATATACATCTATCTTCTCTTTATTGATAAAGTTACGGGGGAGTAACATAGTATTATATAACCCTATAAAAAATACGCTTTCTAATCGTAAAAAAATATTAAAAATAGGATATCGAGATTCACAGATTCTTTATCTCTTGCTTAAACACTCTCCAAATGTTGTCCCAAAGAAAGATATTATTAAATTTGCCTGGGGCAGTGAATGTATTGGAGAGACATCATTAGCGAAAAGTATCAGCAAAATTAGACTTTCACTGATAAAGTTAGGTATTAAGGAATCACCCATAGTGACAGTACCTAAAGTTGGATACCGTTTAATTGAAGGCGTGTTATTTGATGAAGTGCTTAATGCTAAAATATTGATAGAGAAAAGCGAAAAAAATAAGGATTTCTCAACTGACTATACACGGCAAAGCAATCATGGAAAGAGATATCGGCCTTTAGTTTGCTCTTTTCTTTTATTTGTCATTTTAATTTCCACACTACTTGTAACAATCAATAAAGGTCATAGCATTAATACAGATCTTGAAATGAATGCGTTGATAAATAAACCAAGGGTAAGTTTATTAAACGATTATCCTAATTACAAAATTTTGGAATTAAACGTTAAAAAATTATCTTAATCAAAATTCAGTTTATTACGATAAAGTTTTTTAAAAAAGACTGATTTATCAAATTACAAGTCACTTATAACATGTTGAAAATTATAGTCATAAAATTTCAAGTAATTTCATTTTTACTAAATTTATTAATATGGAAAACTGGCATAGCTCTACTTTGAGTGCATCATCAAATTAATATATATGAGGATTGTTCATGCGAAGTATCTACATAAGTATATTGTTAGCTACTGTCCTTCCAACCTTAACAAGTCGTGTATATGCACAGAAGGTGTACCCTGAACAAATTGTACTGGATCACTTAGGTTCAAATATTTGCCGAGCAGGCTACCATCCTCTTGACCATTATGAAGCTGGGGAGCATGTAAAATCTCTTCTTCCTTTTATGGATGACTGGCAAATCGTCTCGCTAAAAGGTCTATGGGTCGTTATGGGACCGGGTTACAAAGGTTTGATAAAACAACAACCCGCAGGAACTAGCCCTCCCAACACTTTTTGTTATCCTGATGAAAACCACACAGAAATCCCTAACTACACTGCACTTGAGCTACCAGAAGGTGATGAAATCGATGTTCAATATGCACTATTACATGACCAAGATAATTTTATTCGGCCTTTAAGCCAACTTGCTGATTATCTGGGTTATGCATGGGTTGGTGGCAATCATGCTCAATACGCTGGCGAAGATATGAACATTCAACATATCGGTGATGACTGGGTTATCCAAGGAAATGATATTGGAACGTGTACCGGTTATCGGTGTGATGAAAAGACTAAAATCACAGTAAATAATTTTGCCTATCGTTTAGATGATGACAGTTTCTGGCATGGTGATGTCACTGAGTCGGACAAAAAACTAGTAAAAACCATTACCGCGTTAGCGAGAAACGACAGTGATCAAGATCAGAAAATTTCCGTTAGCTTAAAGTTGGATGAATCAACAACGTGGTCAAAAACTGATAATTACGGGTTTTCTGCAAGAGTAACAACTGAAGATGCTTTCAATTGGCCACTCGTCGGAACGACAAGGCTAAATATTAGCATTGAGGCAAATAAAAACTTTTCACAATCTAAAGGCGAATCAACCAGTGAGCAAGTTTCGTTAGAAGCACAACCAACGGTGCCACCTCACTCAATTATACCGGTCCGCGTCGATTTATATCTCTCATCTATTGCTTACCCTTACCAGTTTAATGCAGATATAAGTTACGACGTCAATTTCAATGGATTTCTACGCTGGGGAGGTAATGCGTGGCATACACATCCAGAAAAACGACCATATAGAAGTTATACGTTTACCGTGGGACGTGGCAGTGATAAGCCCGCGAATATTCCTTATCAATGGGAACATCGATATATTCCAAATGAAGTACAGTGGTGGGATTGGAGCTGGGCGATAAATGAAATCGGACTGGGCAATATTCAATCTGCCCTTGGTATGAGTTTGCGTCCTTTCCATTCTTTTGTCTCTGGTGATTTTTCTGCCGAGTCTCAATATGCTGGCACTATGGATATTGGTAAAGCGCAGCCTATAGACAAAAGTTCTCTATCATTAAAAGATAATGTTACGACTCAACGTGCTGGTAATGTAGAGGTAGCATCGAATTTTGATGCTGATGAACTTAATTCATTAGGTTTTACTAATGCAGAATTGAGCGTACATGCAGTAAATTAACGTCATCGTATAAAGCGGTATTCACTGTTTGCCCGTAACTACGTGTTGCGGGCTTTATCGTTGTTAAAAATAATCTGTTTATTACCCATTTCATGCTTTAAGTGTCTGTATGGGGAGATGTATTGTTTTTAGACTATCAATCAGACATAAGATAGTTAGCTATAATAGTAGGGATAATGTTACGTTACATGAATGTTTTATAATCCGTGGTGTATTTTTATGTCTGACTTTAAAAAGAAGTGGCGAGATGTCTTTTTTGTCATTCTATTCTTTTGGGGGATTTCGTTTGTTGCTTTTATTATCAATCATAGTTTTAATGGCGCATTAAATAGCTACGGTTTATTACCTCGCCACGTTAGCCATCTTAGCAACATTGCGTTTTATCCTTTTATCCACGGCAGTTGGTCTCATTTAATTTTTAATCTTACTTCTTTTACACTATTGGCTCTTGGGGTGGGGATTAATGGTGTTGCTCGGTTAATTAATGTCATTTTGTTGTGCTGGTTATTTGGCAGTATCAGTGTCTGGTTGTTTGGACGTATCAGTTACCATGTCGGATTAAGTGGGATCATTTATGGCATTTGGGGCTACTTGCTTATCTATGGTTTAGTCTTAAGAAGTATCATGTCATTAATTATTACATTTTTAGTGCTGGTTTATTTTAGCTCGATGATTTGGGGTGTCTTCCCATTTAATTATTTGGTGAGCTTTGAAAGCCATTTATTTGGTGCTATCGCTGGTGGCGTTATTGGTTACTTTCTTGGCAAAAAAGACCATGGAAAATTAAATTGCCATTACGATCAGAAACCCTAACAGAATATAATGGTCTAATAGCTATATGAATAAGAAAAGGATAGGTGAATTATGTTAATTACATTTCATAGTAAAGGAAGTAACGATATTACAATGTTTGGTGATATCGCACAGCAATTGATTCATATGATGGGGTTTTGCGAAACAGTCCCTGGTGCTATTCGAGAAGAAGATATCGCACAAGCGCTAACAAACCTAAAAGATGGTATTAATAAAGCTAAACAAGAGAATAAGCAGAGTGGCATTACTGCTGATCCCGCAATAGAGCCAAACCCGCTTGATGCCGATTTAGATGACGCTGAATTTGAGCCAGAAATTTCTTTATCAGTACGTGCTATGCCGTTGATTACCTTATTAGAATCAGCAGTAAATGAAAAAAGTTATGTTATGTGGGAATAGGAAACTATTTAACAATATGTAGCGGAGCAAAAGGATCATCGTCAGGATCGTTTTGCCACAAATATTCTGCTTCAATAGCGACTTTTCGTGCAACATTGTCACCAAATTGGTAGGCAATAACCGCTAATGCCATGTCTAAACCTGACGAACAGCCTGAGGCAGTAAAGATATTGCTGTCTCGCACCCATCGGGCTGACGATTGCCAATCTACATGATGTCCTAGCTTTTTAACCCAATGAAATTGCTTTTTATTTGTTGTTGCTTGGCAATAGTTGAGTAATCCCGCATTTGCTAATAATGCTGAGCCTGTGCAAACAGAGCAGATTAATTTTTGTTTAGGCGCAATGCGTTTCAACCAAAACAACACCGTTGGATTGTTAATTACCGATTTAATCCCACTGCCACCGGGAATGAGCAAAATATCAGAGCCGAACGTATCATTAAAACTGAGTTGCGGTGTAATCGATATATGTTGTTGGCTTAAGATTGTTTTTCCATCAACAGAGATTGTTTGAGCGTGATAAAGGTCCGGTAACAAGCCGAACATTTGTAACGGTCCAAAAGCATCAAGCAGTTGAAAATTATCAAACAAAAATAGCGTGACTGTTTGTGGCTTTTTCATTGTTATAAAACCTTTTATATGCCTTTTAACGATTAGCATAGCTAAGATTTTGAAACCATTTGTCCGATATTGAGATGGTTTTCGAGGCCTGTTGATGGATAAAGCTTGTTATTCAGCGCTGAACCATTACAATCAGCGCCTTGTTTAAAAATGATGAAAATATCAGCTGGCGCGATTATGAATAGAAAAAAGAAAATTAACGAAACGCTTAAAAAGAGAATGAAAAAGGCGAATGCTAAGTTACATAAAAGTAATAAGCCTCGCTACATCTCTAAAGCGGAACGTGCCAAGTTAGACGCTGAAGCAGCACAACAAGTGTCTGCCGAAGAAACCATTTCACCATCAGAAACTGAAACTATGAGTACAGAAACAACGGTTTCATAACTACGTATTTATCAGTAAATTTTCAACAGGGAAGGTAAGCATTACCTTCCCTGTTTTATTCTCATTGAACAGCACGTTTGTTCAATAGCTGGCTTAAATTAGCCACTACTATCGCCAAATTGGCGTTTTATATAAAAGAGAGATGCTATGAGTTTTGCCTCTTTAGGCCTATCTGCCCCAATTCTTGAAGCTGTTGCAAAGCAAGGCTACGAAAAACCATCACCGATCCAAGAGCAAGCGATCCCAGCTATCCTTTCGGGTAAAGATGTAATGGCGGCGGCCCAAACTGGTACAGGCAAAACAGCAGGCTTTACCTTACCTTTGCTAGAACGTTTAGCGAATGGTCGACCTGCTCGTTCAAATCACGTACGCGCACTTGTATTAACCCCAACACGTGAGTTAGCCGCTCAAGTAGGGGAGAGTGTAGCGACTTACGGTAAAAACTTACGTTTAAGCTCTGCTGTTGTTTTTGGTGGCGTTAAAGTAAACCCACAAATGCTGCGTATGCGTAAAGGTGCTGACGTATTGGTGGCAACACCAGGGCGTTTAATGGATCTTCATAGCCAGAATGCTGTGAAATTCCGTGATGTTGAAATTTTGGTTCTTGATGAAGCTGACCGTATGTTAGATATGGGCTTTATCCGTGATATCCGTAAAATTTTAGCGTTACTACCCAAAGAGCGTCAAAATTTACTATTTTCAGCAACCTTTTCTGATGAAATTCGTGAGCTTGCAAAAGGCTTAGTGAATAATCCAGTAGAGATTGATGTTAACCCACGTAACCAAACAGCACGTACTGTGAAGCAGTGGATTTGCCCTGTTGATCAAAAGAAAAAACCTAACTTATTAACTAAGCTACTTAATGAGCGTAATTGGAAACAAGTGCTTGTTTTCACTAAAACCAAGCACGGTGCGAATAAACTTGCTACCCACTTAGAAAGTCGTGGAATTTCTGCGGCCGCTATCCATGGTAATAAGAGCCAAGGCGCGCGTACTAAGGCACTTGCTAACTTTAAGTCTGGTAATATTCGCGTACTCGTTGCGACAGATATTGCAGCTCGTGGCCTAGATATTGAACAACTACCACAAGTTGTGAACTTTGATTTACCACACGTAGCAGAAGACTATGTACACCGTATTGGTCGTACTGGTCGTGCTGGTTGTGTTGGTGAAGCGATTTCATTAGTGTCGGCAGAAGAAGCAAAAGATCTTGCTGCAATTGAGCGTTTAACACAGCAAGTGTTTGATCGTGAAATTATTGAAGGTTTTCAGCCAACTAACGCATTACCACAAGCTAAGCTAGATACACGCCCAATTAAACCGAAGAAGCCTAAAAAGCAGAAAACGTTTGTGGCGCGTGAAGGTGCAGCGACAGGTGAAAAGCGTAGCGCAAACAATAATAACGGTGGCACAAAGCGTAAACCTACCTCTCGTCGTCCACAGGGTCAGTCTACTGATGCTACAAACAACGAGAAGCGTTCAGAGCAAGGTGCAAGACCTGCACGTAAGCCACGCAATACAGATGCGAAACCACAATCAAATGGTGATAAGCCTCGTCGTCGTTTCAACGATGAAAAGCCGAAATCAGATGGTCGTCGTCGCTCTCCACAGCGTAGTCGTGCACCAAAAGCGACAGCGTAATAACGTTTAACACGTTAAATAAAAACGACTGATAAATACCTTTTACAAAAACGGTATATCAGTCGTTTTTTTATCTGCTTATTTTAGCAAACCGTGGTTATAAGCCGTTATCAGCGAACCGAAAGTTAGCTTTGTACTAGGAGCGCAGTGATAAGGTCACAATAGGGATAGCGTGATCAGTACTGTAGCCGTCAATATCAAAGCTTGAATTGACCAAATGCTTATCTTCAGTGTGATAATGGCTAACTTCAAATAATGAGCCTAAATAACTCGCATTGAACTCCTGTGATAACAGAATGTAGTCTAATACCGATCCTTTGCCATTAAAGTAATGGGTAGAAGGGCGAGTTGTTTCTTCATCTTGTGGATTGACTTGAGTATAAAGCTGCCAACCATCGTAAAGGCAATAGAAGTTAATTAAGCGCTCAGTGTCACTTTCTGACATCCCATAAACACGACTTGCCGTTAACTCTTCTAAACAACTACTCGAAATAACATCGTTATAATCGCCACACAGCACCATCGGATGACTGGTTTGCTCACGTCGCTTCACCATTGCAAGTTGCAGTAATGCCGCTTCAGTGCCCCGTAGCATCGATGAACCCCAATTCCCTAAACGTTGACCAAGAAAAGAAGAAAGCGCACTGCCTGATTTCGCAATTGTCTCAGGAAGTGGATCATCAAATAGAGAACGCTTGGATTTTAAATGAGTGACATAGCAGTCTGTTGCGCCAATATGAGGCATATCAACCGTCGCCCGCAGTGGCTTGCGACTAAATGAAAACTCAGTCCAGCCCAGTAATTGTGCCGCTTCCTTATCGGCTTCAACAGCGATAACTTCAGTGATGGGAAATTTAGAAGCAATGGCGACAACGGGGCTACGATAAATAAAATCACCTTCTACCTTAGGTTCATCAACGACTGCAAAATAGGGATAGCCAATATCGCGTAATAATGCTTGCAAATCCTCTGCGCTAAACACTTCTTGAAAACCAATAATATCCGGTTGTTGGGCTTCTAAAATCGAAGTTAGCCAATGCTGTTTTTTATGCCATTGTTCATAGCTATAAATATTTTCAAAATCATAATAAGCATTAGGGGGAGCAAGATAATTCAACAAATTAAAACTTGCGATTTTGATCTCCGACTGAGCGATAGGCACTTGGGGGAAATGTTCAGCATCTGACTGTTGCAAAATCGAACTCTCAGTGAAGTTATGAAAAACTGTATAGCTGTTTTAGCATACTTGTTACGTTGAATATACGACTTATTGTTAAGCGTAACGGTGAAATAAGGTATCGATTTTGGCTTTTGGTGTTTTTGCTAGTTTTATCATTAATTCAAAAGAGACAGAGTGAAGATGATATTGTCGCTTAATATCTTCAAGCATGACTAACCATAAACGAGCTGTCATTTCAGAATCGGCTAACGCGCGGTGAAATACACCATTGTGCTCAATGTGTTTGTAATCCACTAACGTGCCTAATTTATGATTCGGTGCATCTTGATATAAACGTCGTGCAATCAGCATTGAACAGGCAAATGCACCTGTATAGTGCCGGCCAATATCCGCCAGCTCTGCGTCTAAAAAACGCTGATCAAAAGAGGCATTATGTGCCACAAGGTTGGCATCACCAATGAAATCAGCAAAGGCATCCATTACCTCATTACATGGTGGTGCAGTGCGTAACATGTTATTGCTGATCCCCGTGTAACCTTCAATAAAGCTACTGACACGAAAACCAGGATTCATGAGCTGTTGGAATTGATCAACAACTTCGCCATTAACTAATTTAACAGCACCAATTTCGATAGCGCGATCGCCTTGATTGGGAGATAAACCAGTCGTTTCGAAATCGAGAACAACCACGCTGTCAGCGGAGCGAGAAAGGGTCATGGTAAAACCTATAGAGAGAGAAGGTGGTCATTTTAATGGTCGTAGAGGGCTTGTAAACTCCTCAAACACATTATATCGCGATAACTGAGGTTAAATTATCGTCAAACAGGCAACCAGTTATTACATTCTAGCGAGAGATCACGCATTATACGGATTGGGTATAAGTACAATTCTTTGTTAACGACGGCACATATGGCCATTGAGATCTCATAAGCATCTATGAAGAAAGAAAGAAGTCAATTTCGTGATCACCAAGCTGAAGTGTCGCTATTTAAGCGTCGAGCGCTTGCAGGGTTTATTGGGATTATCATTTTATCGTTTGTGTTAATCGGTAATTTGTACCACTTAGAAGTGCAAGATTACAGCGAATATACTGCTCGTTCGAATGATAACCGCATTAAAATTATCCCAGTGGCACCGAATCGAGGCCGTATTTACGATCGAAATGGCGTTATTCTCGCAGAGAATATACCGGTCTATTCTTTAGAAATTATTCCAGAAAAAGTCGCACACCTCACTGAAACACTCGACAGTTTAAAAACCTTACTGGGTGTAACGGATGATGAAATAGACTCTTTTATGAAGGATAAGAAACACACCCGTCCGTTTATGCCGGTGACATTAATTGATCAGATGACGGAAAAGCAAGTTGCAGAGTTTTCCGTTAATGAATTTCATTACCCAGGTGTTGATGTTGATGCACATTTAGAGCGCTATTACCCTTATGGCTCAGCATTAACACATACGTTAGGCTATGTGGCTAAAATCAACGATCGTGATATTAAGTCATTAAAAGAACAGGGTATTTATAATAACTATAAGGCCACGCGTACGATCGGAAAGCTCGGTGTTGAACGCTACTATGAAGATTTACTTCATGGTCAATCTGGTTATGAAAAAGTCGAAGTGAATAACCGTGGTCGTATTATTCGTACCTTAGAATATGTTCCGCCTATTTCGGGTAAAGATATTAAGTTGACGATCGATCTTAATTTGCAGTTGTTCGCCAACAAGCTATTAACGGAAGAAGTCAAAGATCCCAAAACAGGTAAAATGGTGACGAAAACTCGTCGTGGTGCGATTGTGGTATTAAACCCGCAGGACGACGGCGTACTAGCGATGGTATCAAGTCCTAGTTATGATCCTAACTTGTTTGTGCATGGTATTACGTCCAAAGAGTACAGCAAATTATTGAATAGTCCTGCGCACCCGTTGGTAAACCGAACCACATTAGGGGTATATCCACCGGGTTCAACGGTTAAACCACAAATTGCGGTTGCGGCATTAGCGACAGGGGTTATCACACCCAACACAGTACGTAATAACCCGGGCTGGTGGCGAATTCCTAATTCCAAAAGTCGTAAATTCCGTGATGATGTTCGTTGGGGACACGGTAACGTTGATGTATATAAAGCGATTGAACAATCAGTAGATACTTTCTTCTACCAAGTGGCTTATGACATGGGCATTGACCGATTATCGACATGGATGAACAAATTTGGTTACGGCGAACTCACCGGTATTGATATTAAAGAAGAAACATCCGGTAATATGCCGACTCGCCAATGGAAGCTCGCACATACCAAACAACCTTGGTACCAAGGTGACACCATCCCTATTGGTATAGGTCAGGGTTACTGGACAGCAACACCGATGCAAATAGCCAAAGCAACCTCGGTTGTGGCAAATTCTGGTGTCGTTCATCGCCCTCACTTGCTATATGCGATTCTTGATGGCAAGAAAGAAGATATTGTTAAATTTAAAGACTTTCCAAAAGTCGAGCCTGTGCCATTAAAAGATTGGAAAATTGCACAAGAAGGCATGCACTTAGTGACGACGAAAGGGACGGCACGTAAAGAGTTTAAAAACTTAGCGTATGAAGCCGCTGGTAAAACAGGTACCAGTCAGGTCTATACCATGTCTGATACTCAAAATTACGATGCGAATGAAGTTGCGGAGCATTTACGTGACCATGCATTGTTTACTGGCTATGCACCGTTACATGATCCGAAAGTACTGGTATCCGTTATTTTAGAACACGGTGGATGGGGACGTAACGCCGCACCACTTGCTCGCAAAATCATGGATTACGTGTTAGTTAAACCGACCCTAGATCCTGCCGTGCAGAAGCAGGCGAAGAGTGATAAAACGAAGGCTGAAACGCCTGTAGATGTGTCGAAAACGGCTGAGATAAAGGCCAGCTAGTGACGATAAACGCACATTGATTAAAATACGAAAAGGTCACGTCAGTGGCCTTTTTTACTTTTTAGCGATGTGATTTTTTAAACCGTAATTTAAACCGTAATAGAGAGAGGATTATTCAATCACACTGCCCCAAATGGTTAAAATATCATGAAGCTCGGAAGCCAAATAAGGTTTACATAAAATGTCATTCATACCCGCTTGAATACACGCTTCACGTTCAGCGCTCGTTGTACCGGCGGTTAAGGCAATAATGGGTTTGGAATAGTCTTGCTTTCGTAATTCTCTAGTTGCGGTGTAGCCATCCATAATCGGCATTCTGCAATCCATAAACACCACATCAAATGATTCCGCATTTAATATATCTAATGCTTTTTGTCCGTTATCGACAATGGTTGGTTCAATTTGGATTTTGTTTAGCATCAGCTTAATGATCATTTGATTGGTCTTTAAATCTTCAACCACTAACACTTTTAAATGCTTAATTGGCGTTTTATGCGGTTGTCTCACTTTGGCATTAAAATGAGTATGATCACTTGTGGGTAAGGGTAAGGAAACATTAAAACATGCACCACGCCCGAGCGAGCTTTCAACGCGGATAGAGCCACCCATTTGTTCACATAGCTGTTTGCAGATCACTAAACCTAGCCCTGTGCCTTCATGGCTTCGTTTGCTGGTATTATCCACTTGGCTAAAAGGTTTGAATAACTTGTGTTGGTTTGAGTGATCAATACCACAACCGCTGTCTTTTACCGTAAATTGTAGCTGTTTGTTTTGCCACCAGAACTTAGCGTGCACAAAACCTGCAGGGGTGAATTTAATCGCATTAGAGATCAAATTAACAAATATTTGCTTAATCCTATCTTCATCACCAATGAAAAATCTTGGTAAGTCATGGGAGTAATAAATGTTAAAATCTAATCTTTTTTCGTGGGAACGATGGGTAAAAATATCTTCCAATTTTACTGCTAATAAATGGCAATCAAAGGGTTTTTCAATCAGCTCCAACATACCTGCATTTATTTTGCTGTAATCGAGTAAGTCATTAATGATCGCCCGTAGCAATTCACCTGAATGATTCAATGTGGTTAACAATTTCTGTTGGTCGTTATTAAGCGGTGTATCTTGCAGTAATTCCGCAGCACCAAGAAGCCCATTAAGTGGTGTCCGTAATTCATGGTTGATCATAGCGAGAAAATCACGGGTTGAACGCTCTGAATCTTCTGCCCGTTTTTTAGCATCAATAGCTTGATTAAACGTTATTTGCCTACCAATAGCGGATCGAAATAACTCACCAAACAGCGCCATATGTTTTTGAATCGCTGGCAATCGGTCATCGGTACATATGATTCTGACGGCTAATATACCTATTTGCCCTCTGTTATTAACAATATTTATCCAAAGAGTATGGCCGCCTTTATCCCATAATGAATGGGTCGATTCTAGCTCAGCTGGAGGTGTCCATTGCTGTAAACGGCCGCTGGAGTAGCTCCCTGATATATTAATATTATCGGCAGGGTAAATGGTGATATGACAACCTGATATGTAATTACCATCAACGAGGCTGTCTAACAATTGTTGAATACTTTCCCTCGTCGCACTGTGCTTTAAGAATAATCGGGCATAAAGAAGTAACAAGTTTTCCATTTTGTTCTGATAAGTTAAAAGCTCAGAATCAAACTTCGCCTGCATTTGTAATTTTTCGTACGAATCATTAAGCATTTGATTTGCATTATAAAGCTCATGACTTTTCGCTTCTAATAACTTTTCAGCGGCTAATCTTGATGCATGTTCGCGTTGGAGTTTTTGTTTTAATAAAGCAATATGTTTTTCAGGATCGATCATTAATTATCACTCAATGACAAATGAAAGCGGACACTGTTTTTGCTTGTTGTTGGTACCAGTTCGATAGCAAGATGTTGCTTAAAATAATCGGCACATCCTTCTAATAACCCCAAACAGACATAACCCATGCATCGCGCTGAATAATAATCCATTGTCAGGGTGGTTTCTGTTTCATTAGAGAATTCAAAGCGAGGGGGAGTTGTATCCGGGTAAAGCTTTTTGACTTCTTGATGTATGTATGACTCCACACTGCGAATAAAATCGAAGGTGTTGGAATCGGTAAAGTCATGATTTGGTAATAAAGTGAGTAAGCGAGGGAAAACAGCGCGACCGAAGGTTTGTTGAAGGCTTTCAGCGGAAACGCCGGTAACCTTATGTAAACAAATAATCAGCTTGACTAACCGTTGGTGCTCATAGCTACCGACAGAGGTATAAACACCTGGGTCGTCAGCCATATCTAGCATTGACTGGCACACTTCTAGATCGAAAGTACGTTCAACAATATCGAGAAATTCAGTAAAAATGATCCCTTTCATACTCTTCTCCGATGTATTCTAGATACAGACTTTAAACACGTAATAAAGGAATTAAAGTCTGTAATTTAGTATGGCAGAGATTGAAGGTTCGTCAAAAACAACAGGTTAGTTGTTGAAGAAAGGGCTAAATTACGAAGCTGATTATTAGCTTCGTAATCATTTTTATTTTTGGATAATGACAGCTTGCGAGAATTGCTGCGCAGAATGGATAAGGTAATCTTCCATATCTGTAATTAATTGCTGCTGGTTCGGTAATGGCAATGCATACACGTCAGACACCAGGCTATATTGCTCACCATCTTCTGCATGAGTATAAATCATGCCACAAGCGGCCGGTTTTCCTTTGAAAAAGCCAACATAAAGCGTCGCTTCTGCATTAGGCTCAAACATAATTTGAGTTAAATACTCAATAACCGCTTCTTTTTCTTGTTCATTTTCCCATTGAGAGGCACGAACTAAAGAATAGCGAATAGTAAGAGGGTGGCAATCAACCGGGTAGAAAGATAAAGAGGGTTCGGGTGTCGGTAACGAAGTATCGATGCAATGCGTAGTTAAATCAGTTTGAGATAGTTGATACAGTTCTAATCCCTTTACACTTAGCGGTGTTGGAAACTCAGCATCAGTAATATGGCTTGCCATCCAAGCGTTTTTTAAAGTAATTAGTTGTTCTGTAATAACCTGCATATCGTCGCTTCTTTTATTTAATTGCTGATACCTTAACTTAATTACGGTAAAGAAGGTATGTTAATTCAAGTAATTGAGTGAAAAATACACACATATGTAAGTGTAACGTCAGTATTTTGCTTGTTTAATAATGTTTGCCAAATTATAGATACTTTTTGCTCTTATATTGGATAGGGTTTGAGCCTAATAAGCGTTATCTTGTAAAAGTATGAGTGCCGCAGGCGTAAAATGATTTGAGCGGTACTCAAATTTAGGACTGAATAAAATGAAAAAGCTATTATTAGCCACATCCATTGTTTTGTTACTTGCAGGTTGTAATGACCAAGCACCTAAAGAGCAATCGCCAAACGATCAAACGCAAACTGTCGCCACAACTGAAACCGTTGTAGAGCAAACCCAATCTGTCGCGCCAGAAACGCAAAAAATCCCTAAATGGGTATCAGAAAATAAAGTGACAGCACCGCTAGATAATATTGTAGATGGCGATGAAACTTACAAAGCCGTTTCTTATTGTAAGCCGCATGATTGTGCCGGTAACTTTATGATCACCCTAACGGGTAAAGACAACAAAGCATATTCCATGGTAGTACACGTTAAAGATACCAATGGTGCTATTACCAAGCCAAGTGAATACGCGAGTTACCAATTTATTGGTAATCCTGATGACAACATGAAAGGGCTACTACAACAAGCGTTGCTACAAAATCCGAACTGGAAATAAATACATTGAGCTAACGTTTGAAGTAAGAATGATAAAACGTGCCGTGCTAGTGACAGCACGTTTTTTTATGCCTGAATTTTTCAGCACGATGCGTCATCAATGAAGAGAAGAGTAAGCACAACATCGCTTTTGTTGGCAACATTCTAAACTCAAATATCGAACCTTATACTCACTCAACAGGCCATGGGTATGATCTTCGTGTGAATGAATGTGTAAACAAGACATTATCCAATCTGCTTTTCATCGATAAATGCCCTAATGAGATGCAATAAAGTTGCTATGTTTGTGACAGCTACGCAGAAATGCGATTTATCTCACGAGTTACAACGGGTTATAAAACGATCGTTTCATTAACTTCATGCTTTATTTAGTAAGATAGGTGTGTGTTTTTTAAAACGAATGATTGATCTGTTTTACAGGCAAGGAGCCAAGATTGTTCAAGCTTTACTATTACCCCAATAACGCGAGTTTAGCGCCGCATTTTTTACTTCATCATGTAAAAGCGGATTACCAACTATTGCTGGTGGATAAAAAGTCCAACGTTCAGAAGTCTGCCGACTACCTGAAACTCAATCCAGCAGGGCGCATACCAACATTGGTGATAGGGGAGCAAGCGATCTTTGAAAGCTCTGCTATATGTATTCATCTTTGCGAACTCCATCCACAGTCTGGATTAATGCCTGCAATTGGCAGCCCTTTACGCCCGATGTTTTATCAATGGTTAGCGTTTCTAAATAACACCTTACAAGCTGAATTAATGGTACGGTATTACCCACACCGCCATACCAATGATGCCGCGACGATCCCGAATGTTGTGGCCGCGCAAGATGATAGAATTGCCGATGCACTCTCTATTATTAATAACCAACTTAAACACAATACATATTTGCTTGGTGACAGCCTAACCGCCTGTGATTACTTCTTGTTTATGTTGGCAGAGTGGTCGTTACCAATAAAACAATCACCACTGACATTTCCATATCTTGCAAAGTACTTAACGAACCTTTGTGATAACCCAACCATTAAAGCCGTGTGTGAAATAGAAGGTATCGATCTCACGCCGTTTAAATAACAAACGCCTGTTGTGACTTTGTTTTCTGTACCTAGGCTGACTTGCAGATTGAATTAGCGCGTAACTGTAACAAGATGTTTATGCGCTATATTCAAGTGCTTTTTAAATGAAGTAGTTTTAGATAAAACACCATTCAATTACAAAAAGCGCGCATTAACCATGAAACTATTACTACTAATACCTTGTTTATTTCTGTCGGCTTGTAGCTTAACCCCACATAAGGGATCACCAATATGTATACCCATGCCGGTAGGTGGTATTTATTGTGGTAAGTAACAAATTACCTTGTGATGAGAGAGCAAAAGGTGGGAGAACTGGCGGAAGACTCATTCGTTCCGCCATATTGTTATGCAAGGGGATCAGTGCTTAATAATCACTTCGCTGTTGTCTACCCGATGGCGGTCGCCATAAATGCCGTCTTCAGCACGAGTGCCACAACCAATCACCATTGTGATTTCAGCTTTAGGGTTTAAACCAAGCAGTTGTTTAACGCGCTTAGAATCAAAACCTTCCATTGGGCAGGTATCGTAACCTTCCGCGCGCATTGCGGTCATAAAGGTCATCGCCGCAAGAGATGTGCTTTTATGTAAACACACACGCAAATCCGCTTTACTCACTTCACGTACCATCGGCTTTTTACGCCCTAAATACGCCACAATTACCTTACGAATAGTGCTCATAATGCCAAAGCTATCATTACGGTATAAAAATGGGATCAGCTTTTCATAGTATTTAACAGCACGCTTAGATGTTGCATCTTCACGACCATTAAAGGCATCACGAATTTGTGCCGCATTCATTTTCGCCCGTTGTTTCCACATATAAGGCGTCGTGGTGATAACAATTAACTCGCGTGCTGTTTTTGCCGCATTTTGCCCCATACACAGCTTTGCCAGTTGCTCGCGTTTATCGTCACTGATGACACGATGAAATTGCCACAATTGCATGTTTGAACTGTTAGGGGACAAGGTGGCGAGGTTAAGTGCACGGGTTACCGCTTCATGATCAAAAGCACTGTCTGCATCATATTTACGTACCGAACGACGGCTATGCACCAACTCGGCATATTGCTCGGCTTTAGATGATGTTGTTAATGGTGAAGATGCTGGTGAATGAGACGCAGAGCGTTCTTGTTCAAGTGTATCGTTCATGTTTTAAACAACCTATGTAATATGAAAATTGTTGAGCGTATTTCTACCTGTTATTGGGTTGTGAAGCAAGGGGACAATGAGTATCAAAAACTTTGTATTCTTTATTTCTATTAATATAAAGCACAAAAAAGTATGTCTATATTTCCTTACATGTTTTAAATGGAAATTGTTATGTATCTATGTTCTTATGGAGGGGATTAGTGTTAAGTGATTGTTTTTATAATTCTTTTAAAGAATGCTTTTTATGTGCTAGCTAGATTATTAGGCTTTCATAATTTTATGTTAATTCTTTAATTAGTTAACCACTTGTTATCCTACTAAGGAATATTAGGTTGTTTATAAATTAGATTAGCAATTAAAAATAAACGGCGTATATCACTATTTATAAAGATTTACATTGTTATGGCTTTTGGTTTGTATAGCAAACCATCATAGGAATTAAAAGTTGTGTATTTAGAAAGTCTGACCATAAAAAATTACCGAAAATTTCGGTCTACAGGTAACACTATATGCTTTGTTAAGCCTGAAGTAATCGACAAGAGTATAGAAAATGATCAAACAAGGTCAGTGATTGCTCCTTCAACAACTTTAATCATTGGTAAGAATAATGCAGGTAAAACTACCATCGTTAATGCCTTAAAGATGCTATGTAATAATGAACAACCAACAGCATCAGATTTTAACCTTTCCTATTTAAATGAGTTGTTCAACAAGTATAAAGAAGCTTTTGAAGAGGATCCTTCGACAACATTCAAAGATCTTGAAACTCCTAACTTAGAATTCACCTTGAAGGTTAAAGTGGACTTTAATGATGAAGACTTAATGACTCATCTTGCACCTTTTATCTCAATTAGTGAAAAAGGTGATGGTGAGCCTATTAGTGTTTGCATCATGGTTAAGGTAGTGCTTAGCGAGGAATCTACATTTAAAGAAGAAGTAAGTAAGATTTTTAAGACTATTGATTCAGAAGGTAAAGAGCTAGAGAATAACCAGCGGTTTGAGAAGTTTTACGCATTGCTTTCAAAAGAGACTAGTGTTATTCAAACAGGGGGAAACCTTTATCAAATTGCATTCATCGATTCTTTTGGTGATGAAACAGAGAAATTTTCCCTTAAAAAATTGATTAATATTAAAGAAATCAAAGCTAATCGTCATCTTAAAGAGGATGTACTAAGCAGTGTTTTTAACAAAATAGTTGCCTTTCAGTTCTCTCATGATGATAAATCTCGCTTTGCTTTAGAAAAAAGTATTACATCGATAAATACACGGATATCTCGAGATGTAAGTTCTAAAAATAAAAATATTTCTCAGGTCTTGGAAAAAGTAGAAAGCTCTAACAAGGTTGATCTTAGGCTATCGGGAAATATTACTTATGATGCGGTAATGGAAGGGTTAATTAAATACAACTTTATGGATGGGGAAGATCATATCCCTGAAGATCAGTTTGGATTAGGCTATATAAATCTACTAAATATTATTGGTGAAATCATCCACTTTGTAGATAGTTATGAAGACAAAAGCCACTTTAGTCATATTAACTTACTCTTCATTGAAGAACCTGAAGCGTTTATGCACCCTCAGATGCAAGAGTTCTTCATTAAGCGTATTGATAATGCGGTAATAAAAGCATTAGATATCGCAAATGCTGCTTCAAAAGGTGATAAAACACTTCAGTGTCAGATAGCGATAACAACTCACTCTTCCCATATTGTTAATAGTAAAATTCATAGCAGCAATACTTTTAATAATCTAAATTATTTAACTTCAATCAATAAATGCACTAAAGTTGTAAATCTGACAGATGATGCGGTGGTTTCTAGTAATGATAGTAATGCCAATGAGAAGCTTAACTTCTTAAAGAAACATATAAAGTACAAAGTTTCTGAGCTGTTCTTCTCTGACGCTATTATCTTTGTTGAGGGAATTACAGAAGAGACTTTACTAAATTACTATTTGGAAAAGGATCAAAATCTAAGTAATTATTATATTTCCATTTTTAATATAAACGGTGCTCATGGAAAATTGTATCTACCATTAGCGCAAAAACTAAGCATTCCGAGTTTGATTGTAACCGATTTAGATATCAAGCGTGCAAAATGTGAGAAGAATGAAAACCACAAGAAAGGTGATAAATGTAACCAGTGTGGGTATGGCATAAGGTATGCTAATGGCGCGCTAACTAATAGCTATGGTAGCCGGTGTGATATGAAAACGGTATTTGCTAAACCAAGTTATAAACAAATTACTAGTCTTGTTGGCCGTACAACAACTAACTCAACGATCACATATATTAATGAAAAGTTTTCAGAAAATTCTGATGCCAAAAGACTTTACAATATAAAGTTCGTTGATGATGGTAATGTTTATACTGTCTTTCAAAAAGACCCTATTGAAGGGCAGTATGCAACTAGCCTAGAAGAAGCACTTATTTTAACGAATTATAAAAATGATATTATTAATGATGTAATAAAAAAATGTAAGAAAGATATCTATAATGAAATTCTAAATTATGACGACAGTCGTAAAGACTTACGAGAAAACTTAATTTATAACTCATATAAATTACAGAAGAAATTATCGGGCAGCAAAAGTGATTTCTCCAATGAATTAATTTTTAAAATATTATCTTCAGAATATAGTGATGATTTGCCTAAATTACCAAACTACTTAGAAGATGGGTTAAAGTGGCTTGTTAGAAATCTTCAAGCGAATGAGATGCCAAAATTAAATATAGTGGAAGCGGTAATTGATACAGAAGCTGAGAGTAATGTATTAGATGATGCGGAGGCCGTAACTGATGACGCATAATGAGATTATGGAAATTGATGTTCAGAAAAATATTTATAAAAATATCGATGACTTTAATAGCTTTATTTTTAATGCTGGTGCTGGTGCAGGTAAAACCTATGCTCTGATAGAGACACTAAAATACGTTATCATCAATAAGATCTCCGCTACCCAAAGTCCACAAAAAGTGGCCTGTGTCACTTATACTAATGTGGCGGTTAATGAGATAAAGAATCGATTGGGCAACACAGAGGTAGTAAATGTTTCAACTATTCACGAAAGGTTATGGGAATTAATCAAAAGAGCTCAACCTCAACTTTTGCAATGTCATAAAGAAAAAATTGAGGCGGTTATAAATCAAAACCAACAAAAGCTAATTAGTAATACGAAAGAAGCAAAATTCTTTAATGCCCTTACTGAGTTACAACGGCAAGAATTCATTGAGTTTGCTATACAAACTAAAGACTTTTTCTATCAATCAAATAAATTAAAAGCTGCTCCTTTTAAAATGGCTTATAAAAATAATGTTAAGATCAAAAAGCCAGAATTTCTTGAAAAAACATGTCTAAGTAGTGCTGTTAATTTTAAATATGTCGTTAAGCTATTGTATAAAAACGATAGGCTCCAAGAATGTTTAAAAAGAATTGATGATGGGAAAGAAAAACGTGTTAATTATGATAGTAAGGTAAATACAGACAGATTGCATCGTATGAAGTTTAGTCATGATACTTTACTTGAGTATGGGCTGAAACTCGTTAAAACATATCCTATTCTATGTCGAATTATTATTGATACTTATCCTTATTTCTTTATTGATGAGTATCAGGATACACATAGCAACGTGGTTAAGTTTGTCAAAACCATTCATGACTATGCGATTAAAAATAATAAACAGTGGATGGTTGGCTACTTCGGTGATACTGCACAGAGTATCTATGAGGACGGGGTAGGGAGAAATATCACAGTTCTTCATGATGGACTTGATAATATCAATAAGATATTTAATAGACGCTCGCATCAGCAAATCATTGATGTGGTTAATAATATTCGTGATGATGAAATAGTTCAAAAGCCTATCTTTGATGACAGAAATGATGGTTATGTACGCTTTTATTATAATAATGCAGAGGATAAGTTAGGGACAGCGAAGCAATTTATTGCTGAATATAAAAGTGATTTAACTAAAGCTAGTAAGGAAGAAGGCTATACAGCTGCCGATGATGCTAAGATCCATTGCCTAGTCTTAACGAACCGACTCATGGCAAGCTTTAATGGATTTGAGAGTGTGTATGATGTGTATAACAAGTCAACTATTTACTATAATGACATAAATACCCAAGTTTTATCTCATGATTTAGAGAAGCTTCACCCAACGGTTTTAACTATTTACTACCTGATTAAGCTATATCAAGATATACAGAAAGGAGAAGTTTCGTACTATGATGTTTTTGGAACATCAAGCACGAATATGACTTTTTCCAAAGCAAGCTTGGTTATTCGTGAATTAGAAAATAAAGATGTTGCATCATTAAATAACTGGATCGACTTAATTATTAATCGACTTGAAAATAGTGATGGTAAAGAAGAACTAGGTAAATTACTAGTTAGTCGCATTAATTATGAGCAAAATGAAGTTACTTCTCCTGATGTGTTTCGATCAACATTGTTAGACAGCATTAATACTTTAATGAATGAAGGTTTGGAAGATGAAGATACAGCCCAAACAAAAGTAGATAGTGTTTTAGCATTGCCAATGACATCCTTAATAAACTGGGCTAACTTTATTGATGGTATCGAATATGATGATATTAGCTACCATACTTATCATGGTACTAAGGGTGAAGAATACAAGAATGTTGCCATCATCCTAGAGCATAGTTTTGGTAAACAGAATACAGATAAATTTAAAAACTACTTTAATATTGTACAAAAGGTTGCCAAAGGAAAAGAGAATTTGTTCTCTGATTCTAAGGACGAAGAAAAGCATATTAATACACAAAATTTGCTTTATGTTGCTTGCTCGCGTGCAATCAAAAACCTCAGAGTATTGTATTTGGATGATATATCGGACATTGAGAGTGGCATCAACACTATCTTTGGAGAAAGCAAGCCTTGGCCAACTTGATATATATATTCTCTATGACTTTCTGATTAATTCTTAAAGCTTAGTTTGGATTATAAAATTTAATAAATTTTAATAAAATAGTATTAAAAAATCCCCACTTATGGCATTTTCTAAGTGGGTAGGATGTTAGACGAAAAACATTGTTAATTAACGTTTGAGTCACCTAATACTTGGCGGAGTACTTATAATTCTCCGTCATTTCTCATGAAGAGGTTAGTAAAGATTTAGCGTAAAAATCAGCTATTTATTTTCACAAAGATGGAAAGGGAATAGCTTTTAACTAATGCTAGAATACCTTTTGTGAAATCTTGTAAAAGCTCGAAGTATAAGATACAAGATCTGTACACCAAAATGCGTTTAAAACAGGCTAATAAGTTATATCAAATCACATAAAATTAAGAAAAAACTGATGAAGTGAAAACTAAATAGATTTAAAACCTTAAATATTGAAAGTCGATCAAATATATGACTAACAGAAGTGAGAAGCGTAGTTTTATTACCTTATCTGTTTGACGTTTAACTGTCGATAATAGTAGGTAATATCTAGGAATAAATTAGTGAAACTGGCGCTTTTTAAAGGTGGTTTTAAGTCGAAAAATTGTTAGTTATTCCTTGTAATTAAATGTAAAACATGGAAAAGTTTAAGTTTGTGGTGTTAACTGTTTTATTTATCTAGCGAGAAAAGTTAAAAATCTGATGGTTAATTATCTATGAAAACAGTTTTGTCATAAGATGAAGAGCGTGTTTAAAAAGTAAATAAGCTACTGTAAAACACCAATGTATGGCGTCTCATGCATAACATATGTCAAAATTAAAAATATTGGGAAAGGATTGAATATTATGATAAACGAGGCGTTGCTTTCTGCTGGAGTGACTAAGGCATTTGAGGTATCTTTTACTGAATTATTGAGTGCTATTAAAAGTAAGACTAGTCACTTTAAGAAATTAAAGATCGATATTCCAAATGCATATAGAAATGCAATTCTTGTCGAAAATGTAAAAACAATTTGGCAAATAGATAAAGCTGTAAATTTAAATGAATTTTATTTTCCATCGAAAATAATTGTTGGCGGTGAAAAAATTAAGATAGATCGTCTATCGAGTATACCAAGTATATCAAAATGCGTTATTGAGGGGACCGCAGGGCAAGGGAAATCTATTTTTTTAAGATACCTTACTGGCTATGAACTGAAGTATGGAAGTAATATTCCTCTTTTTATAGAGTTACGAAAAGTTTCTGACAAAAAAACGATTGAAGATTTAATTTGTGATTCACTAATCGATCTTGGAATAAACGTTGAAATACATCAGCTTCATTACTTGTTTTCTTCAGGAAAAATTACGTTATTATTAGATGCGTTTGATGAAATACCACTTAATAATATAAAAGAAACTATTACTTTTATTGAGTCTCTAGCAAGTAAATACCATGATTTGCAGGTTGTTATATCATCAAGACCAAGCTCTGAAATTCAAAAATCAACACTATTTACCGTGTATAAATTAGCAGAAATAAATCCATCTGATTTTAGACCTATTTTGAATAAGTTTTTTTTTAACGATGAAGGTAAGGTTGATGAAATTATAACATCTATTCATAAAAGTACTACTGATATAGCTAATTTAATTAAAACACCATTACTCTTGACATTATTATGTATTACTTACAAAGGTTATAATAAAATTCCAGAGTCACTTAGTGACTTTTATAATGGATTGTTTCATTTGTTAGTTTCTAGACATGACTCAACTAAGCCTGGTTTTATTAGGGAATATTCATCAAAACTCAACGAAAATCAATTGGAAAAATTATTTCATGCATTTTGTTTTCAATGCATGGTTAATAATAGTTCGATATTATCACGTCTTGAGTCAGTAGAATTTACAGATAAAGCTTCCAAATTAACTAATATAAGCCCATGCTCTGAAACGAATTTTATAAGAGATTGTGTTAAAAATACCTGTTTACTTTTAGATGAAAATAATCAATTTCATTTCATTCATAAAAGTATAATGGAATATCATTCAGCTCGTTATATAAAAGATGCTGACGTAGATTTAAAAAAGCGATTTTATAAATCAGTGTTTGTAAAATATTCTAAATACAAAGATGTATTGAAATACCTAAAAGATATAGATGAAACATTCTATCAAAAAGAATTTGAGATTCCTTATAGAATTAAATGGAATGAGTATTTTAAATGGGATGGTAATAGCTATAATTATGAGAAAATGGGAAATGATATAACTTTAGATATCGAATGCTTTAATGGTCAATTAAGAATTTGTACTGTTAAAGTTTCAGGTGTATTAGGTGATGAAATAACTAATGACTGGGAAATTCCTAATTTGGTTTTTGACTATCAAGATCAAATCGATAATGAAAATTTTAAAGCTAGTAGAGATATAAAAATAATTGAAATTAAAAATTTATATGAACTTATATGCTCTAAAGTAGAATTATTAAATATAGAAAACAATAGTATACTTGAAAGATTAATAGAGGATCATAAAAAATTGGATGAAAGTATTTTAGAAATAACATTCTAGAATTATAAACTATTTCGAATAGGTAATTTTTGTATTCAATTATTGAATTCTATCTTCATTACCTATTCGGCTAGAGGTAATCCGAGCTCACCATTGACATTAGTGTTCCAAATGAAGTGGGTTTTCAACCTTAACGTGACTCCAACGGGTAATAACGATAACTTTCCATACCACAAGTAAGTGCTTAATCACGATAAATGCCGAGTAATTCATTGTCACTTGCTGCTGTGTGTGATCACCAAACGATTCTTTCGAGGCTGAGTTAGCATACTTTTTAAAGTAGATTGGATAAGGTATGCATAATCCACATTGGGTTTCTCTTGAGTGAATATTAAAGGTAGCCTCAGATGAAATTAATCAGTAGATACACAGTCACTATCCTCTTGAGTCTTATCGGATGGGGATGTCTGGCTATATACGTCTATAAAGGTTCTTATGTCGATGACAATGGCGTGTTAATCGAATCATTTGGTTTTATTCCTCTGTTTTGGCTGTTTCAATTATTGGCATTGGTGAGCTTAATTTATACCGCCGTAAAACATAGAAAACGAGGTAAGGTATAAGGCTCAAATAAAAGCGACGCTGTAATTTATACGGCATCGCTTTTTTATTATCTTTTGTGTGCAAATGAAGTAGGTATTAAACCTTAACGTGACTCGAACGGGTAATAACGATAATTTTCCATACTACAAGTAAGCACTACATCACGACAAATGCCGAGTCATTCACTGTCACTGGCTGTTTTGTCACGATAGTCATTATTGTGATACCAGATCTGTAGCTTGTAATGTTTTTGGATAAAACCATTTACTATCTAATATTCAGTTAGTTAAGATTGTGGTTAGTGATGGGGATGAACAAGGATGTATGATGAAAAAACGGTTTTATTACCCAATGGTTGCGGCTTTCATTTTGCCAACCTTCTTTAAATCTGCGTTTGCCGATTACAGTAAAGAGTTTGATCAGTGCATTGATACGTTAGGAGCCTATAGCCCAGCCGTTGTTAAATGTATGAACGAGGAATTATCGAAAAGGGATAAATTGCTCAATACGGCTTATAAGCAATACATGGCGAGAATCCAAGATTTTCGTAAAGAAGATCTAAGAAAAACCCAACGATTATGGATTCAATACAGAGATGCTAAGTGTGGCATGTTTTATCATAGTGAAAGTGGCTCTGGTGGATTAGAGGATTTACACGACTGCCTAATTACAGAAACTATCCAGCGCACGAAAGAGCTAAATGAGGGTTGGTAGTGTAAGCATGAAAGGGGCTGCAACGTCTTTCTATAATGTTATAAAAAAGCCCGATTTTTTAAATCGGGCTTTTTTATCTATTCTTTCTAATTCTTATTTGCTAATAACGCGGTGGTTAATAAGGGGCGATGCTTGGATCAATACACTGGAAAATCTGACCATTAGCATCATTTCTTAACAGCAATTCATGGCTTAATCGTGCGACTTCTCCCCGAGTGATCGCGCCATGCACTTCTTTATGTTGTGATAACTCACCTAGCTGGGTTGGCTCGCCATCTTTCAGTCCGCCAGGTCGTAGAATCGTGTAATTCAAACTGCTGCTTTGTAGCCAAGCTTCAGCGAGTGTTTTTTCACGTACTGCGCTGCCAAACCCTGCTTTTGCACGGTCTGAAAGGTATTGCCAACTATCACCACAACCCAGTGAAGTAATTAACAATAAGTGTTGTGAAGTGCTTTGTTCTAATGCATTTGTTAAGTAGCGGTGACCAATGTAATCGACGGGTGTATCAGAGCGAAAACTGCCCATTGTCGAGATATTAAAAGTGTTGTCGGGTAGTGCTGATACAGCCGCTTCAACTTGTTGTTTATCTGTTGCATCACAACAAAGGGACGGTATGTTGTGCTCGGCAAGCTTGGTATTTTTATTCGGGTTACGTGCAATGGCGATAACGTTCATACCTTGAGCATAAAAGTAATCTACCATTGCTGCGCCTAATCCAGTTGAAGCACCCCAAATTGCAATATTCATTACGTAAAAATCCATCTCAAATAACAGTAATGATAATAGTTTGCATTATTCTAATGGTGGAGTCATTAGTTTGGTTGATTATCTGTTTGTTATTAGTCGACTTAGAGAATTGCGTAAATGAAAAAACGTTGCCATCTTAGTGATGACAACACTTTGATTTATATACTGGCTTTTGTTTCAAGAAGTCGCTTAGTGCGCTTGTTTAACTCTCTTTGTTGTCAAACAGGGCGTTTGAGTTTTCGGCTTAGCCGCTCAATATTATTCTGTTAGCGGTAGCTCTACCTCACCAGTGGCACTGGTTCCCCAGTTAAAGGTTTTATCGTCTTTCCCTGTAATTTTCGCTGTGCCGTTTGCCAGCCAGCTATGTTGGCTATTGGTATCTTCATCATAATCAAATGGGGTGGTACCTAATGATTCTGCCGTCCAATAGGTGACATCTACGGTTTTATCGTCACGGAAGAAGCCTCTGAACGATGCGCTATCTGATCCTGTTTCATTCACAATAAAGTGAATCGCGTTATCATCAACAAGGCGATAATTTAATGTGCCATCGCTAATGCTAGCAGCATGAAACTTGACGTTATCTTTGGTTTGAATTTTGAAGTCGGTTTCACTAGAACGGGTAATATCAAGCACGCCACTGATCAACGAAATGCTAGAAAACTGAGTTTGGCTTACTGCGTCTTTATGATCGGCGATGTTACAGGTAAAGCCTGTCAGCGTCAGGCTAGGATTTTTGTTTGATTCAGCCGTCAAACATTGGCCACCAATATAAATAATCAATGTATTAATGTCAGTTGAGATCTGGGCATAATTTTGTTTTTGTTGGCTCGATAAGCTATCGATATTTAGCCCAACGGTTTCTACAATCGCATCTTCAGCATCATTAGAACCACACCCCAGCAATAAAGCCGATGCTAAAGCTAAAAGACTCCATTTTTTCATAGCATATTCCTATTGTTTATGTATGAAAGATCCCAACAAAAAAGTCAGTATCTAAGTAATCGTACTTTTGAGATTAGCTAAAGCTTTTTGATTTGATTGTCTTGAAAGTAATACTGTTATTCAATTAAAGATCATCGTTTCTTATGTAATAGGCACTCGGTATTTAGCACTTTTCTGTCGCAAATTGTTCACACTGGTAGCGATCAATCATGCGGTTGATACTTTCAGGTGAAAGTAAAAGGTGTGGCTTACTCGGCAGTGATAACACTATATCAACCACAGGTAAGCTAGGCAGGTGCGGGGCGGTTAGCTCGATCAGATCATTCGGCATGCTGCATTTCGCCATCGCAGAAATTGCCAAGCCTTGTCTTACTAAGCCTTTGTTTGCCGTTGCACTGCTGCAACAACTGACGAGCTGATAATGGCGGTTACGTTTTATGAAGCCTTCAATGGCGGCATCGTGGAATTTACAGTCGCGTTGGAATAATACAATTGGTAAGGGTTGCAGGTTAACAATGTCGTGATGTGGCGAGCCAACCCATATACCTTTGTCGGTTTGGAGAAAATAGCCTTCTTGTGAGGTAGGTGAACGGGTAACAATAGCAAGATCAAGTCGATTACTGTCAAGTAAACCTTTTAAATATACGCTTGGCGCACAAGTGATTTGCAGGCTAATGTGTGGGTGTTCTTCACGGAGTAAAGCCACAATGTAGGGCAAGATAGACTCCGCATAATCATCAGGACAACCAAGGTGGATGGTTTGTTGCGGTAACTTGTTTTTAAGTTCTAGCAAGGCTTCATCGTGGGTTGCGATAATTTGGGTGGCATGCGTTGCTAAGCGTTGCCCATCTTCTGTTAATACCAGCATTCGACCATCTTTAGTAAATAGCTGAGTATTGAGTTCATCTTCAAGCTTTTTCATCTGCATGCTTATGGCAGATTGAGATCGAAAGCTTTGCTTGGCTACGCGGGTGAAACTGCCAGTTTCTACGAAAGCTAAAAAGCTTCTTAATGCATCAATATCCATATGATATCCCTCTATTTAGCAATAAAAACATAGCGTTAAATCACTTCCATAACAAGCGGTAAATACTTCAATATTATTGATAGTTGGTATTCGTATTTTACGATAGTCGAATCGTGCTTTGCTGATTACAGTTAACTTTATCAGTGAGGGCGATAAATTGCTTTCAGTTCAAACCCAGACAATACAAGGAGTGGTTATGGTTGTTTATGGCGATTTACAGTCGGGAAATTGTTTGAAAGTGAAGTTGATTTTGTCACTGCTAGGGATTGAGCATCAGTGGCAGCATATTAATATTTTGGAGAACGAAACCCATACGCCTGAATTTTTAGCGTTGAATCCTAATGGAAAAATCCCTGTTGTGGTGTTGGATGATGGCCGAGTGCTGTATGAGTCGAATGCGATTTTGAGTTATTTCGCAGAAGGCTCTGAATATTTACCCCAAGACAATTTTCTAAAAGCTAAAGTCTATCAATGGTTGTTCTTCGAGCAGTATTCGCATGAACCTTATATTGCGGTAGCACGTTACATTCAAGTTTATTTGGGTATGCCAGCAGACAGAGTTGAACAGTATGAAGCGTTACATGCAAAAGGCTATAAAGCCCTCGATGTGATGGAGCAGCAATTGTCGAAATCAAACTTCTTGGTAGGTGACAGCGTCACGATAGCGGATTTTGCATTATATGCTTACACCCATGTAGCTGATGACGGTGGTTATGATTTACGCGACTACCCACACATTAAGCGTTGGTTAAAAGCGGTCGGGCAGTTACATGCCAGTGTCGATCTGAAAGAAGCGGTGTAATGTGTAATTAGAGGGATAAAGGTATGTCACTTGTTATGTCAGATACGTTATTGACCGGATAAAGAGGTGTATTTGAATTTCATCGACGCAAGTGGTTGCCTTTATTGGAAAAGATCAGCGGAAAACATCACGGCTATTTTCTTCCATCTGAGGGTCGAATAACACTGCCTTAGCTTTTGCAGTTCTAAGAGCCTCACTGCTTATGAACCGTATGGAAGGGATAAATTTGCAAAGCAATAGATCGCATTATCAAATATGAGCGTAGTTTATTATCCGACTTTTTTGAAAAAGGAGAATGACGAATCATGAAGCTGGCACAATTCAATATCGCAAAGGCAAAATACCCATTAGATGCACCTGAGATTAAAGACTTTGTTGATAACTTAGATAAGGTGAATGCGATAGCTGAAAGCTGTGATGGCTTTGTATGGCGCTTAAAAGATGAATCTGGTGATGCGACGAAAATTCAGCTATTTGATGATCCTTCTATCATCGTCAATATGTCGATTTGGGACTCGGTGGATGATCTTAAAAACTTTATGTTCCGCACGCATCATA
Organism: Photobacterium sp. GB-72; assembly: GCF_003026095.1. Lineage (NCBI taxonomy): Bacteria > Pseudomonadati > Pseudomonadota > Gammaproteobacteria > Vibrionales > Vibrionaceae > Photobacterium > Photobacterium sp. GB-72. The sequence goes on from NZ_PYNV01000012.1 coordinate 112,317, forward strand.
AAGATTTTATGCGCCGTAAAAGTGAATGGTTCCATGGCTTAACGGAAGCTAATTATGTTTTATGGTGGGTTGAAGATGATGAGATCCCCACGCCACAACACGCTGTGTCGCGACTTGAGCATTTGCGTGAACATGGCGAAACGCCTTATGCCTTTTCATTTAAATCCCGTTTTACGCCAGATGACTTATTGTTGCTGGATGAGCTGATTATAAGTAATCGATGAGTGGCGGGTATTAAAAATTCAATCTCAGTTTGTTTGTCAGTTGGCGGCTATGATTGGTATTAATGGTAGAACAATCTAAGCCAAAAAAGGTGTATGTCATGTTTACTGTTAAAGAAGCCACCCTTGATGATTTAACTCACGTTACGCCTTTGTATGAGGCATATCTGACGTTTTATGAAGTAGATTATAGCGAGAAAAACCCACTTCAATACCTGCAACAACGCTTAGGAAATAAAGAGTCGGTTATCTACTTTGTGGTTGATGAACAAGGGCAATATGTTGGTTTTACTCAATTATATCCGCTGTTTTGCTCGCTTGAAATGAATCGTACTTGGTTGCTTTATGATCTGTTTGTAACCGAATCTGCTCGCCAACATGGGGTTGCGCAGTTGCTGCTTGATCGCGCTGATCAGTTAGCGAAAGAAACTCAGGCCTCTTTCATTATGTTAAGTACTGCTATCGATAATTTAAAAGCACAGAACTTATATGAAAAAAATCACTACGAAAAAGACACTGAGTTTTTTACTTATCTAAAGCATTGTTAACGTTAGCGTTGATTTCTGGTTTTTCATTAGTTTGATGGTTAAAGATCTTACTAGCAATAAAGGCTGTAAATGGAATGGTAAGCACAATACCGATACTGCCTGCCAAACCGTGAATAATGCTTAACGCGATCACTGGGGTATTCATAAACTGTTCAACAGGCATTGAAAGACCCCAGACCATCATGATGGTGGTGAGCGAGCTACCTGCAAACGCTAAAATTAACGTGTTTGTCATGGTTCCCATGATGTCTTTGCCTATGTTCATGCTGGCAAGCATCAATTGCTTGGGAGTGAGTTTAGGATTGGCTTGTTGTAGCTCTTGATACGATGAAGCAATTGAAATGGCAACGTCCATCACGGCGCCTAGCGCGGCAATCATAATGGTAACAAACATCAGCCAACGCACTTGAATAGGATTTTCTGTGGCAAGGTAAATGACATCCTCACCTTTATCTAAGTAAATACCTGATAGGTGTGCCCATTCGCCAAAGGTTTGAGCAAAAATACCCGCCATGATAACGCCAACTAAGGTGCCTAATATCGCACACAGACTTTTCTTGTTATAACCAGAAACTAGGATGAAATTAACGACAATTTTTATTGCCATTAATTCGATAGTGACCAAGGCTGGGTTTATTCCGTCAAATATGGCTGGAATTAATACGCCAATGATCAGTGCGGCAGTGAAATACAGTGAAATCACAGCGTTTAAGCCTGCGCGTCCACCAAACAATAAAATAAGCCCAATAAAGACCAGTGCCATGGTGTAGATGGGAGTAGTACGCTGGTGGTTAAACGCCCAAAAATGGCTGCCGTGAATGGTTTCGCGGATCATCAATATGAATTCTGATCCTTTATCCAATAACACGTTATGTTGACGACTTAATGGGTTATTGATTTCAACGGTTTCATTGGCATGCTCACCTTCAAGTACTTTGATTTTTAGGTGTTGTGTACCGCGATATATCCCAGGCGCTAAATCATCTTCAAAGACATTTTCATCGATGATGTTTTCCACTTTTGCGGAGACGAAATGCTGAGATTGTGTTTTATTTGGATGGAAAGATTGGCTCAACAAAGGGGAGTAAAGAAAAATAGCTGTTGAGAGCGCAAAAATCATGATCGGGAAAACGTATTTTTGAAACATGTGGCCTACAGAGATAGTCATAGATAAAAAGCGGTAGAGGGTCTCTACCGCTTAGGGTGTTGAAAGCTATAAACGATTAAATTTTGTTATTTGGATCAACCGTCCAGCTACAGCCAAGGTTGAGTGCTTCTTTCGTTGCACTGCCGTCTGCTTTATAGGCTTTGTTTTCGAAATAACTGGTTGGATCGTTCATGTTTAGCGCATGACTAATACTTGGGTATTTCACGTTATCTGGGTTGATATGAATACACAGTTGTTGATGAGTAAACTGTTCCCAGATATCGCTATTAGCACGGTTCTTTGTGATTTCACCGTTCGGTGCTAACTGCTTAATTTGCCAGTTATTCGTGGTGTTTAGGTGCTCATCGTTGATGCTAATACCGTTATGCTCTGTTACGTAAGCGGTGATCATATCTCGGATTGCTGGAACCGTTGCATCACTTGAATCGTAGAACACATCATCTTTCGTGAACCAACCATTAGTGACCCCTTGGGTACCAAAGCGGTATGAGTTTAATGCTAGTTTGTATGTCGCATTTGGATCAAACGCTTTGCCGTCAACAAGGGTGATGTCAACACGATCACCTGCAGGCTTTGTAAGGTCAACGGTGTATTCAATGGCACCATCGAATAAGTCGTAGTTATACGCTTGAACTTCTGGATTAAATGAAACGGTTAAATCACCTTCTTTGTAAGTATTGAAGTAGTTGTATGACCACTCCATGTACTCTTTAAGGTGTGCACCTGTGATGTTTACGCCAATGAGTGCGTTATCGTATTTGTACAGGTTTGCGGAGTCTTTACGTTGGTAGTCTTGACCATCACGTAGGTTAGAAGTGTCGCTAAATAACGCAGCAGCAGAAATTGTCGCCCCTGATTTTTCACGCTCAATGAACTGAATTAAGTCAATCAGTGCGCTGTCTTGTACTTTTGCTTTGTGAATGGTGCTGTATAGTCGCGTACCTAAGTCATCAACAAAGTAGTCATCGTTTGTTGCTTCATCAGCACCGCCACCGTTAACAAAGTCACCGTCTACTTTGCCCAAAGTTTCACGAGCATCTTCTACAGAACGATCATGAATATCTTGGTATTCATCAACCATGTTCTGATTTTCTGCGATCTCTTTGGTATCAAGGTTAGAAAGGGTGGTATCAACGATTTTCCATTTACCTGACGCATCTTTTTCAACGTCAATTTTCGCCATGGCTAAATCTGAACCCCATTTACCCGGTTCAATGATTTTTACTGAACCTTGGCGATTACTGTCGTCGTATTTACCTGATTTTGCTTTGTCTTCAACTAGGCCACTTTTCACACTGATGTCGTTACCGGTAGGATCGCCTTTTTTCACGGTTTCAATGTAAGTTGCGTGTTCGTGTCCTGCCATGATCACATCAAACTTGTCAGCCAGCTCTGCGGCAATGTTGTATACGCCCACACCTTGATCGGTTCGACCTAAGTGCAGCGCACCAACAATAATATCTGGCTGGTGGCGAGCAATAACATCGTCAACGACAGCACGTGTTGCATTTAGCTCGTCTTCAAACTTTAAGCCTTTGAAATGCTCGGGTGCTGATGCTTCCCAGTTAGGGACATAAGAAGGGGTTAAACCAATAACCGCTACTTTACAGCCGTTAACGTTATAAATCTGGAAGCCACGCAGATAGTTTGCGTTATTTGATTCCCATTTGATGTTGCTAGAAATTACCGCGCCATCAAAGTTTTCTAAGTTACGGTCAAGGAATGAGCGATCAAAGTTAAATTCGTGGTTACCGGGCACCCATAAGTCGTAATTAAGATATTGTAAGGCATCGATCATTGGATGCGTTTCCATATCATTAAATAGCTGTGCTGAATTGCCTTGTACCGTATCACCGATATCTAACAGAATAAGGTTAGGATCTAAAAGGCGTTGTTGCTCTAAGATAGTAGCAATACGGGTTAAACCTGCGTGTTTGTCTTCAGCATCAATGGCATAGTCATAGCCGCGAAGGCGACCGTGTAAGTCAGACGTTGCAGCCAATGTGATGGTTTGTTTGTTTACTTGTTGATCACCTTTACTCACCACTTCTGGAGTGTGGGTCAGTGTTTGTCCATCAATAACTTTATTGTTGTCATCATGGTGGTGGTGGTCATCATTACAGCCAACAAGGGCAATAGAAACAGCTAGGCTTAATGATAGAATTTTAAATTTGCGCACTATTCGAGTTCCTTAACGAATAAAAGATAGTTTCTTGGTAGGGGAGAAACGGCGCGATAATAGGAAGCGAATGTAAGCGTTGTGTCAGCGTTATATGATGCTTCTGTCATTGATTTAAATAATGGGACTTTGCTTGTAAATTCTTATTCTGAATGATTTAGGCTATTAAGATAAAAATATGAAGAAAGGTGAAATAAGTATGGCTGGTCAATATTGTGTTGTTTTAACAACGTTTTCAGATCCCAAGGTAGGGAAAACTATTATCAATGAGCTGATTAGCCAACGTTTAGCGGCGTGTGTACAGGTGATGCCTATTCAGTCTTATTATCATTGGCAAGGTGAAGTGAATTGCGATCAAGAGCAGCAAGTGCTCATTAAAACCAAAACATCATTGTTTGAAGAGGTTAAAGCCACGATTGTTGCGCTTCATGATTATGAAACCCCTGAAATCATTCAACTACCGATAACAAATGGTTTTGGTGATTATCTTTCATGGATAGACAAAGAATGTCGCTAATTTAACCCAGTAAGTTAAAAACAGTGACTTTTCTTTGATTTATCTATTGGGTTTAGGTAAAACTAAAGCATATATTGTGTTGCTAATTTGATAAATAACATAAATTTTCACCTTAAAAGAGAACGGTAAGGTAAGGCAACACACAAGGATGAGATAAACCGTGGCAAAAGACATTGCTACGGCTTTATAAAAATTAAGCAGGTGTTATCTATTAAGGGTAAAGCACTGTGACAACATGGAAGTGAGCATTTATGTCGGATCAATATCAACCCACCCCTGAATCTGAACTGCGTGTCCGTTATAACGACATCACACGCGGTGTTTATTTTATTGGTACAACCCCACCAAAAACCAGTACACCGATTGAAGATGTTGAAGGCATTGCTGATCGTTTAGTTGATCGTATTCGTGATCTCGCGATTGATGGTTTGATTGTTTACGATATTCAAGATGAAGCATCACGTACTAATAAGCCGCGTCCGTTCCCTTTTAAATCGACCCATGATCCTCGTCATTACTCATCACTTTTAAATAAGAAAACCGACCGTCCTGTGATCACTTACAAGAGTGTGGTGCAGTCAGAAACGGAAGCGTTTGATGAGTGGCTAAATGAAGCGTGGGATGAGTACCGTGTACGTGACATGGTATTAGTGGGTAGTCCATCGGCGAAAAATGATGTTTCACTGCCATTATCTACGGCATATCAAACGCTGGCTGAAAACCGTAATGACTTCTTTACCGGCGGTATTATGATTGCTGAGCGTCATGCTAAGAAAGGTAATGAGCATGAACGTTTAATTGAAAAGTATAAGCAAGGTTGTAACTTCTTTATTTCTCAAGCGATTTACGATACTCAGGCGACGATTGATATTCTGACTCGTTACGCGATTGAGTGTAAAGAGCAAGGCTTAAAACCGCAGCGTATTATCTTAACCTTCTCACCTTGTGGTAGTGCAAAAACGTTAGAGTTTATTGAGTGGCTAGGTGTAAGCGTTCCTGAAGCAACAAGTTTGCGTATTTTGAATGCGGAAAACCCACTGCATGAGTCGATTAAGATGTGTTGTAACAGCTTAAATCAGATCTTGGATGCGGTAGTGGAGTATGACTTACCACTGGGCTTAAACATTGAAAGCTTAACTAACCGTAAAGAAGAAATTGACGGTTCTATCTTACTTTACAAGTTGCTACGTTCTTCAATGGATAGCCACTTAGCAAAGCATGAATTCCGTTTGTTAAAGCGTAAAGCTCGCGCGAATAAACTCGCATCTGCTTAACGTGTTCTAGTAACAAAGATTGTTAATAAAAATGGCTACCGACTTGAAAGAGCGGTAGCCATTTTTGTATCTGTTTCTTTTTTAATTCTCTTTAGAGAGAGTAGCGTTAAGGTTTAGGTATTTGGCAATTTTTTTCTGAGGCGGGTTCGCAGCCTCCGGTACATAAAATATCACCAAGGTCGTTTTTTATCGCAAAGCCACCATCTTGTTTGGAACACTGGTAGTTATCTTGTCGGTCTTTGATGCATTGCCCTTTACCACATAGTGGGTTGCCGAGTTTATCTGCGTAGATATGACCAAAAGGCGGCGGGCATACATAGTCACCTAAGGTTGTTTTTAGACAGTAACTAGCACTCCATGACGGGAGAGAAAACAAGAGTAATGTTGCTAATAATATCGATCTCACCATGTATTCCTTTTCGCTAGTTTGAAAGCGGTAACGTTATTAAGCTATATGACGTATTAATAGTGGCTAGGCTTATATTTGCTAATAGTGATGTAATTATAGTGTGATTGTGTGAGAGAAGCTGAGACAGATAAAAATCAGGAATAATTCTGATCTTGCGTCTTTGATTAATGCGACACAACGGTAAAAAGAGAAACTGATACGTTAAACAACGAGTAAACGAAAACAGAGATGATCTCTGCTTCCGTTACTGTGCCATTAAAAGGTGTCTTTACTTATTAATAAGAGCAATATCACGAATATATTCAGCTTGCACTTCTTTAGTGAAAGCATTGGGTCTTAATGCTTGAACTTGGCTAATGATGTCTTCTAATTGCCAGTTTTTTTCTAATAATAAGTGGGCTGCAAGTAAACCAGTCCGGCCTGAGCCACCCATACAATGTAGCGCGACTTTTTCCCCGTTATCTAATGCTTGGTGTAACGCAGGGGAGATTGCATCCCAATGCGGTTGAAAGCTTTCATCTGGGGCACAATCATCTTTTATTGGGGTATTGAACCATTGAAGCCCGACTTGCTGAACAACCAGTGGTAACAGACCCACTTTCTTTGCTTCCATTTCTTTGATGCTTAATGCTGTGACAACAATTGTGACACCTTTTGCTTTCAGTTGATCAATGCTGTCAACTAATGGCGTGCCTTTTGTTCCTGGACAAGGGGTTAGTACCAATCCTGCTGATTTATTGCTTATTGGTAATTCCCATGTTGGATGTGTCATGCGGTATATCCTTATCGTCTTTTCCATTTCTAAATAGTTATACACGGTAATTATGACACATATGATAATTCATATGTATTGATTTAAAAAATCTCATTAATGTTTGACCTCAGGTTTACTTGAGGTTTTATCCTATGTTGAGATTTATGAACTGAATAAGGACGTTTTAATGAAAGCGATAGGTATTGTTTATTTCTCGAATACAGGCATCACAGAAGCTTTAGTCGAGGCTTGTTGTGTCGAGTTAGTATCAGATCCTGTAGAGATTATTATGCATAAGATAACGGGAACAGAAATTATAGAAGGGCGATTTGTTAATCATGAAATAATGGAAAAACTTCAGCACTGCCAAGCGATTATTTTTGCCTCTCCAACTTATATGGGATCTGTCGCGGCACAATTTAAAGCTTTTGCTGATGCGACAAGTGATCAATGGTGCGATCAGAGATTATCAGGAAAAATAGCTGCAGGAATAACTTCTGGTGGCTCACCGAATGGCGATCAAACTGAAACGCTACGGTATTTCCAAATATTAGCATCGCAACATGGCATGATTTGGATGGGAATAGATAGCCCTTCAAATTTCAACGCATTGGGAGTGAACCGCTTAGGATGTCAGGCTGGTGTTGTTGCTACCTCTGAGGACGGTAAACCTGATGCTAAAGATATAAATACGGCAAAATACTTAGCACGTCGTATCTATAATTTTATTCAGTAACTTGACGTTGGATCAGCGCTTATCAAAAAAGTCTTTATTACGAATATACTTTTGCATGAAGTGATAACTAAAAGGGCGCATGATCCAACTTATTATTGATCGTGATAATCGTATGATGGTGGGAATGTTTTGATATATTTTACCGTTGTGCAACCAGAGCATTTGCCCAACGTGCCAATGCATAAAAGGAATCGCGGGCAGAAAGGTGACAATATCTAGATCACAACAGATACGGTAGGTTTGTTGATGCAATGGGTAGTGTTTTTTAAAACTCCAAAATCCTGTTGCTGGCTGCCCAAAAGTGACTACACGCTTTATTGCATTTGGATAATATTGGTGTAAGTAGTCAGCACTGAGTACCGCCATTGCACCACCAGACGAGTGACCAGTTAAGCTAATGTGCTTACCGGATTCAATTAAGGGTTTTATTACGGCTTGGATCTGTTTAATGATTTCGTTGTAGTTCGATTGATTGCGGTGTGAGGTTAAATATGATGCTTGAAAGATATCGAGCTTTTGGCTATCGCTTAAATCTGGATGGCATTGATGAAAAGCATAGTTACGTTTTATGCTTTTTTGATGTATTAGATAATGATAACCCCAATGAACGTAATATGGCTTAGGTTGTGATTCGATTTTTTTCGGGAAACATGCAAGGTTGAGTAGCCAATCCCATATGTTTTGCGACCCTTTAAAGACTAAGACGACTTCTTTACTCTCGCCCCATAAAATACGAATAATAGTGCGTCCCCAGCGATCGACAATTTCTTCTCTGCCCTCAGGTAAAAAACCATATTGGGTATGATCAAAATCATCAGGGTAAGCCAGCTGACATAAAATCGCATATTGTTCATATTGATAGCGTTTTAGTTTATTCATCGTATTCTTTTTTTAGTTAACTTATCACCAGCATAAACACGGTATTTATCAATCTAATGACAATAAAAGAATACAGGGAAAGTCCAACCTAACACGTTCTGTATTAGGTCGGACTTAAATTAATGAGCACTCAGGGTAAATAAACTCTTTTGGGGGAAAGAGCCTAAGTTAATGTTCATTAAGCTACAAATGGCTTTGTAGACTCATCAATATTTCAATAGGTATCACACTGTAAGTAGAGCAAAACCTGTTTTCATATCGACTGTTATATTTTTACGCTAAAATGAGGAAGTTAAAAGAGAACAATATAGGGAATAAGGTTTCCTCTTTATGAGCGGTCAACGATTAAAATTGCAATTCCAGCGTTTGTACAACCATTACTCAGGTAGGAATACTGAGACTAATCTTCATGATATTTCAGAGGTTCTATTTTGTACGCGTCGTAATGTGCGCATGGTCATCAATAAGATGGTCGATAAAGGCTGGATCGATTGGCAACCTGCCGTTGGGCGCGGAAAGCAATCACGCTTAATATTTAATAGCACTGACAGTGAGTTACAATTTATGCAAGCGCGTAAGTTAGTGACTGATGGCAAACTAGAAACAGCCTTGTCTGTGTTAGATAATAATGCTGAAAAACTGGTGCAATTGATCCATGAGCAATTGGGTATTTCGCATGTTCATGGCAGGCAAATTGTGCGACTACCTTATTACCGTAGCTTCGGTAATCTTAATCCTCTCAAGCCGCTTCGCCGCTCTGAACAACACCTTGTTAGACAAATTTTCAGTGGATTAACCCAATTTAATGAGGAAAAAGGGGAAGTTGAACCTGATATTGCTCATGCTTGGGAAATGATCTCGGTAAGACATTGGCGTTTTCATATTCGTCCAGCAATCCGTTTTCATGATGGGCGGTTACTTGAAAGCGATGATATTATTCAAACGTTTAAGGAAGTGAAACAGCAAGCATTGTTTAAGCATATTGATGATGTTATTTCGCCCTTTGCTAATACGATAGATGTGTATTTAAAACGGGATGATTTTCACCTTCCTGCTTTACTCGCGAATATCAGTGCTGTTATTCAGCCTGCAAAGGATCATCGTCGCTCTGATGCAACCGCATTTCCTGTCGGTACGGGGCCTTATAAAGTCACGATTAATGATAAGCAGCGTTTAAAACTTGAAGCATTTGATATGTATTTTGGTTTTCGTGCCTTAACAGACGTGGTGGAAATTTGGATTTTAACGGGTTTTTCTGCTTGTTATTTAAAGCCATCACTAGAGTTAGCGCAGACACAAAGTGCAACCGTATCTAATAAGCTAAGCTTAGATCAAGGCTGTAATTATTTATTATTAAATAAAAATAAAGGCTTAGCTCAACAAAAAGTTTGGTTAGATTATTTTCAATCTCGTTTAAACAGCTTGAGTATTATGCGTCATTTAGATCTTAATAAAGTCTCTAACTTTAAGATGATTAATGCCTATGGCTTATTACCAGGATGGGTTTGTGCAACGGATTACCCACACGATATTGTTGTGCCAACGACTAAACGCTCTGTGACACTGGCCTATCAACAAGAACATCCTATTTATCCTTATATTGCTGAATTGATAGCTGAAATATTAGCGAAAGACGGTATTACGCTTAAAGTGATTGAAATTGCCTTTGAAGATATCATGCAAGGCAAACAAGCCGACAAAATAGATCTCTGGTTAAATGGCATGAGTCTTGGGAGTGATCGAGCCGATGCGATATTGCCATGGTTATATAACTTTGAGCAAATTGAACGCGCTATGCCACCTCAAGCATTCACGCAGCTTGATACTCTTATTGATAATTGGCGGATGAATATTACCCCTGAATTTCCATTAGAAGAGATCCAGAATTTATTGGTCAATTGTGGTCAAGTATTACCCTTATTCCATACGTGGTTAGGTGTTGATGGTAACGGTGAATTAGAAGGGATGTCGTCTAATCAATTAGGTTGGTTTGATTTTAAATCGGTGTGGGTAAAACCAAGACACTAAGTCATGTCATTAAGTTTTGAAGTGAAAATCAGAAGTAGGCGTTAAATAACGCCTACTGTATTTAGATTAATTATCGTTGTGATTTTCTTCAAATTCGAGAATATCACCAGGTTGGCATTCAAGTAATTCACATAACTTATCTAAGGTTGAAAAGCGTACTGCCTTCGCTTTACCGTTTTTAAGAATAGATAAGTTTGCCTCTGTCATCTCCATAGCTTGAGCCAATGCTTTTAATCGCATTTTGCGTTTAGCCATCATGACATCTAAGTTAATACGTATTGTCATCGTCGGCTCTTAAATGGTTAAGTTTTGTTCATCCGCAAGAATATAAGCTTCTTTCATTACCCATGAAATTATCAATACGATTAGTCCCATAATAATGGTGATAAAATCTATACCCAAAAAACTAATAGCGATCATTCTCTGTCCTGGTGGATTATTGAAGCTAAGTATGAGTGTCATAATTGGTTGATAGAATATTGAGCCACCGACCCAATAAAATATGCTATAGCCAAGTTTTTGATAAATAGTTGCATTTTCTAAGGTAAAGATATTGTTATTTTCATAATTACGGAAGAGTTTAATTAACTTTGTTAAAGCATACATGATAATTGAGCAATAAATGAGGCTAGCTAACGTTGCGATGAGTCTTGTTGTGAGTGTTAATGGCACTTGAGTAATGTTGTGTAAATCATCATACGATGTTTGTACTATTCCAGTGTTCGTTAAATAGGCATATGGCGTATCAATGGTTAGCCAAAAATAGCAAACTAATATAGGTGTTAAAACGAAAAATAGTTGAAACAGTAAACGAGCTCTTTTACTTTGCTTTTGGATATTAGACATGTATTACCTCTTAAGTTGATGAGGCAAGGATAGAGACTAAACTAGAGATAAGCAATAAAAAATTATCGTTTTACGATAATTTTTTGTTTAAATATTTGTGGTTAAAAAGTATTGTTGACTGTAATGTTTTGATAGATAAAGAAAAAAAGAGCAATATTCACTTTTCTAGGTGGAAAGTGAATATATACTCGTTTTTAGGTTCCGGATGGGATTTAATTTTTTGCCGAATATTTTAAATTCAAATGCTGCTGTGATTCCATAAAAGCGACATGTAGGTTAATGAGTTGGACACTTTCTTGCTGCCATTGAGGATCGGTTTGATGTTGGCAAAACTCCACCATAGCAACAATGATTCGATCTAGCTTTTTTAAGCTCCAACGCTTTAGTTCTGCGCTATAACTGGCATCACATACCACGGCTTGAAGTTTGGCATAAGAAAGTTGAATGTAACCAAATGCCTGCTCGTTATAGCCTTGATGTTGATAATATTTAGTTAAGCGAAAACACGCATCTAGCCAGTAGGCTAGAGCTTCACTGCCAGTCTCATTGTCTAATTCATCCATCATGCTGCTAGGCGTTTGCTGAATGAGAGTAACCAACTCTGAAAAATCATGGTTATGGTTGGGTTGGTACCACCCTTTAACTGATTCTAACCAGCAGTGAAGTGTCATCATGCGATTTTTTCCTCTTTAAGTGCGTTGACTTCTGATTCATCCCAGTTTGCTACAAAGTGATTGTCAGCAACTTGGCGATGTCCTGAAACAGACTTCAAACTTATTGCACGGATCTTATCGGCGCTCTGTGAATAATCAGGTTCTGAATCCACGAGTTTATTAAAGGGTAGATCAGGATCGGGCACTGCAGAGATTAATAATTTAGTATAAGGATGCTGTGGGCTACGTAAAATAGAGCGAGTGTCTCCCCATTCAACAATACGGCCACGGTACATTACAGCGGTTTCTTCTGCGATATAATGTGCAGTAGCTAAGTCATGCGTAATGTATAAAAAGCCAATACCAATTTTATCTTTCATCTCTTTCATTAGGTTCAACACACCTAATCGAATAGAAACATCAAGCATTGAGGTGGGTTCATCGGCGAGGATGATTTCAGCACCCACACCAATTGCGCGCGCTAGGTTCACACGTTGACGTTGACCACCACTGAGCTGATGGGGGTATTTATCAAGATCTTCAATCGGTAACTCAACCAATTCCATTAGTTCATTTAAACGCTGCTCTATTGCGTCTTTACCCTTCACTTGTTTATGAATTAACAGTGGGCGAGTAAGGTGATGGCGAATAGTATGAGTGGGATTTAACGATCCAAAAGGGTCTTGGAATACCATTTGGACTTTACCGCGATAATTCAATACATCTTTACGTTTACGAATAGTATCGACATTATCGCCTTTAAATAAAATTTCACCTTCCGTTACGCCGTGAACTTTAGTAATGAGCTTTGCACAGGTACTTTTACCACAGCCGGATTCGCCAACGAGCGCTAAAGTGCGCCCCTTATAGAGCTTAAAGCTGATATTATCGAGAGCACGAAAGATTTCAGTCGAACCAAAACCACCGCCAGCAGTGAACTCTTTCACCACATTATTTAATTCAATAATTGGTTGTTCCATTACGATATTTCCTCTGCTGAGATAGAAACGTGTGGGGCGTCTTCATGAATGTTAGGGAATGATGCCCATAACTTTTGGGTGTATGGGTGTTGAGGATTGTTACGTATTTCACGTGCTTGATTGACTTCAACAATTTCACCGTATCGCATCACGGCAATGCGATCACAAAGTTGACTCATAAGCGCAAGATCGTGAGTAATAAATAACACAGAGAAATCGAATTCTTTACGTAGTTGATATATTTGCTGCAAAATCTCACGTTGAACAACAACATCAAGCGCCGTGGTTGGTTCGTCCATAACAATGAGTTTTGGGTTGAGGCATAGCGCTATCGCAATAACGAGCCTTTGACGCATACCACCACTAAATTGGTGTGGATACTCGGATAAACGCTCGCGAGGGATATTAACCAGATCTAACAGCTTTTCGGCACGTTCTTTTGCTTGTTCATTGCTGTAGCCAAGGTGGTGGCGCATTACATCAGCAAATTGCTCTTGAATAGGGAGTACGGGATTTAATGAGTTCATTGCACTTTGGAATACCATTGCAATGTCTTTCCAGCGAACAACGCCCATTTGTTGTTCAGTTAATGCGATAAGGTTTGTACCGTTGTATTCAATACTGCCTTTTGTGATAAGTGCTGGCGGCTTGTGTAAGCGATTAATAGCAAAAGCGATAGTACTTTTACCACATCCCGACTCACCCGCTAAGCCGAATATTTCACTTTTACCTATATCAAAATTTACTGATTTTACGGCTTTAAAGTCGCCATTGTCTGTAATGTAGGTGACTTCGAGATCACGTACTTTCAGTATTGGGTCTGAATGAAACGCTTGTTCCATGATGCTCTCCCTGCAAAAATAAAACTACATGATAATGAAAGTGATTATCATTAATATTTAAACAAATTAAAGGAGCAAGAAGAGGGTTGCAAAGGTTCAAGTTAAAGAAAGTGAGGCAGGTATCAAAAAATCATGTAAAAGTTGAGTGTCGCAAAAATATATACCACAAGAGTAATTATTATTTGTGAAAAGATTCCATATGGCAGCAATAACAGAGATAAAAAAGAAAAGCCCACACAAGATCACATTGTAATTTTGTGTGGGGGGGGAGGTGAAAGATCAAACAGCGGCTTTTAATGCAGAGATAAAAATATCAATATCGTCTTTTGTAATGTCTAAATGAGTGACAAATCGCAATGGGTTTCCAGTTGAGATCAAAATGTTTTGTGCTTTTAATGTGGTCGCCAATTGGGTTTGATCTATCTTACTATCGACTTTTGCAAATAAGATATTTGTTTGTACGTGACTCGTGTTTACTTCAAAACCATTCACTGTATTTAATTGTTCCGCTAAGTATTTAGCATTGGAATGGTCATCGACTAAACGACCTGTATTTTCAGTCAGTGCAATTTTACCCGCAGCGGCAATGATTCCTGCTTGGCGCATGCCGCCACCAAGAACCTTACGCCAGCGACGGGCTCTGGCTATTAGTGCTTGATCACCCAGTAATAGTGACCCAATTGGCGCACCTAAACCTTTTGATAAACAAATGGTGAAAGAATCAAAATATTGAACAATTTCTGTAATATCGACATTAAGTGCGGTGGCTGCGTTATAAACACGCGCCCCATCAAGGTGAAGTTTTAGGTTATGTTGTTCAACAAATTCACGCGCTTGTTGAAGGTAGGTGAGCGGTAACACTTTACCATTGATGGTATTCTCGAGGCTTAAAAGTGTTGTGCGGGCAAAATGAGGATCGTCTGGTTTAATTGCTGCTATCAATTTTTCGAAAGGAAGTGTGCCATCAGCGGCATTTTCTATCGGTTGAGGTTGGATCGAACCTAAAACGGCTGCACCGCCACCTTCGAATTTATAATTATGTGCCTGTTGGCCACATAAATATTCATCTCCACGTTCACAGTGTGCCATTAATGCCAGTAAATTAGCTTGAGTGCCAGAACTACAAAAAAGTGCGGCTTCAAATCCATGGCGTTCCGCTGCAAAAAGCTCTAAATCATTAACGGTTGGATCGTCGCTATAAACATCGTCACCCACAAGTGCTTGGGACATCGCTTGACGCATTGCGGGAGAAGGGCGAGTTACCGTATCTGAACGAAAATCTATCATTTATTATCAACTTCCTATTCTGTTTTATTCACTATATCACTGTGTACTATTTGGTTTCTATAGTCGTAGATCCTTGTTATTAAGCATATGATGACACTATGTTTAAAACAGAATATTTGATAGTTATATTAATACGGCATTCGCATAAAACATGTCCTGTAAAGCATCTACACTTTAATAGTTGGTTGTTTATTATGCAATTACTGAAGAGACTCTGAGTACGGCCACACTAGGAGGATGATGTGATGTTAGTGGAACAACGTGATTTTACCTTACTTGGTAAAGTTCAGCGGCATGCTCATATTAGCGTAATCCCAACGGGTAAGTTACGCGTTAATATTCTTGAGGATAATGCAGAGCAAGAAGCTGAATTCTCGCAATTATGGTTTAGCAGGACCGGAACAAAAACATTATTAGTCTGTCGAGTTGAATCAAAAGTCAATTGGCAACTAGATCTTAGAAACCAAGACGCGAAAGAGCTCGAACACCTTATTGAATCGGCGCAAGAAGATTATGAAATCTTAATGCGTGATTTATAACTATCATCAATCTTGTTGAATGGTTTGGTGGGGCAATTTGTGATTTTACGATATGAGTGTGTTTAACCCTGCTAGTAACTAGCAGGGTTTTTTCAGTTTCTAGGTTTAGGTAAAATGAGGCTTGCTTTCAAACCGCCGCGCTGGCTTTTGCTTAAAATTAAATCACCACGATAGCTATGCGCTAGTTCATTCACGATGTTTAATCCAAGCCCTGTTCCAGGGGTATTTTCATCTAACCGCACTCCACGGTGAAGTACTTGCTTGCATTTTTCTTCTGCAATACCAATGCCGTCATCTTCAATGACAAGGGTAATTTGACCTGATTGGTTCGACTCTTGGTAGACGCGAATCAAAGAGTTAGCCCATTTATAGCTGTTTTCGATTAAGTTACCGATCATTTCATCAAGATCACGGCTTTCTACTGCAACCATCACACTGCTATCAAGCTCGTTAACTAAGATCAGCTCTCGATTTGCGTAGACTTTATCCATGGCTAAGGAGATCGCATCCACTCGACTAGAAACGGCGGTTTTTGCCGCTAGGATATTCACAGCGCCAGCCATACGAGCACGACCTAAATGATAATCGATGTGCTGTTGTAACTGCTGGAGAGCGGGTACTAGCTTGGCTTTTGTTGGTTCATCGAGTAACGCGACTTCATTATTCAAAATAGCGATGGGTGTTTTAAGTGCGTGAGATAAATTCCCTGAATGATTACGTGCACGTAATAGTAGCTCTTGATAGTGGAAGAGTAAGGCATTTAAATCATCAATAACCGGTTGTATTTCAACAGGATATAATCCAGTTAGTTCTGTAGAATGTCCTTCACGCACTAGCTTTAAATTTCGACGCAATTTACGTAGAGGCCACAGTGACCAGCTGACTTGTAGCGTGGTAAGTGTGAGAATACCAATTGCCATAATGGTTAAAATTAACCATAAACCTCGCGTTAGTTGTTGCAAGGTCTTGAGTAATCGATCCTGATTGACGGCAACGGATAGTTCTACTGGATAATCACTATCAGGCAGTAGGAATTTACGTTTAACCACGATTAAGGATTGTTTATTAGGACCTTCAAAACCCTCTTCGCTATTCCCTGAAATGGTGGTGTCCCATAACGAGCGTGAACGTAGATGTTGTTTGTTGAGTTTGAGTGACCAATACAAACCGCTATAAGGGGAGTTAAATCGCGGGTTTGATAATCGACCATCAAGAAATACACGACCATGCGCATCAATATCGACAAGCGCTGTAATTTGATCAAGGTATAAATAAAGCTGGGTTTTTTCTTGGTCAATAAGGTAGCTTTTAATAAAGCTTGGCACAAGATAACCAGCCGTGAGTGTGATCGCTAATAGCCATATTGCAGAAGCGCTTAATAGGCGATTACGAATACTTGGCTGGCCTTTTTTCCGCATATTAATTCGCATTAATCCGATATCCAAGACCGCGAACTGTTTTTATTACATCATTGCCAATTTTTCGACGTATACGACCAATGAAGACTTCAATTGTGTTGGAATCACGATCAAAATCTTGCTTATAGATATGTTCCACTAATTCTGTACGTGAAATAACCTTATCAGTGTTATGCATAAGATAAGATAACACTTTGAATTCAAGTGCTGTAAGATCAATGAGTTGACCTTCCCAAGTCACCTTGGAAGTACGTGTATCAAGGCTTAAATTACCAGCTTGAATAACAGGAGAAGCATTACCTGTAGAACGGCGAAGTTGCGCTCTAACACGAGCGACTAATTCCACCATCTGAAAGGGTTTGGTTAGATAATCATCAGCGCCTGCATTTAAGCCATCGACACGTTGTGTGAGTTCATTACGTGCACTTAAAATAACGACAGGGCAGTTTACATTTTCTTCACGAATACCTTTTAATACGGTAATACCATCAAGTTTAGGAAGACCCAAATCTAAAACAATAGCATCCCAAGGTTCTGATGTTGCACGATAGAGGGCATCAATACCATCACAAGAAAGCTCTGCCACCCAACCGCTTTGTTCTAAACCAGCGATAATTTGTTCGCCTAAAGTTACTTCGTCTTCTACGACAAGAATTTTCATTTTGGAGCCCTGATGACATTTTCTAAATGTCGTCCTTTGATATTTAACATTTGTAAAGATTGAGCTTGATATTCAACTTTTATTATATTGTTTTGATTATCAATAAGCTTTAGTTCATAGATCCACTCACCATTGTCTTCGTTGAGCTCTACTTTAATTATACGTGCTGATAACTGTTGAGAGACTTTATGTTGAAGGGCTGAATAAGGCTTTATTAATCCTTTCTCGACAGCTGTCATTACATCATCGTGATGCTCTTCATCGTGGGTTATCGGCGTTGCTAATGCACAGAAAGTCAACGATCCGAGAAGCCCGACTATATATAAATATCTATGACGTATTTTCATATTTATAATTGTAACGTAACAACCATGAATGGAAAGTGAATGAGACGATTATGATAACGTGTGTAATGGTCATAAGTCGTTAAATTTTTAAGCTTTTATTCGAAAATTATGATCCCGTTATAGTAGAATAAGTATTGCATGAATGGTGTTTTTAAATTTTATTCAAATTTAGTGAATAGCTTGCTAGTTTACGGCATTTATCGCAAAATTGCGCAATAAAAAGTAATGAAATAGGTAACCCACGATGGCTTCTAGCGCACACGCACTTCATATTTTAGTGAAACACAAAGAATTGGCTGATGATATTCTAGAACAGCTTAAAAAGGGTGCAAAGTTTCAAGATCTTGCTAAGAAACACTCAACGTGCCCGTCGGGTAAAAAAGGGGGAGATCTTGGTGAGTTCCGTAAAGGTGCAATGGTGCCGCAGTTTGATAAAGCGGTCTTTTCTGGTAAAGCAATCAGTACCAGTGAAGCGTTAAAAAAGAAAAATAATAACTTACGCGGATTAATTCCAGAACCTGTAAAGACTAAGTTTGGTTGGCATGTGATTAAAGTTCTTTATACCGTTTAATCTATTTATTGAACCAGATTGAATTTATATTAACGCTCTTATTTTAGAGCGTTTTTTTATGCTTAATAGATACATAATAATATTATTAATGGTATCTATTGGTTGTTATTATTCAATTGTCTGTGTGAATAAAGTGGCTAATTTACATTGATTTACGCTTTAAAGCTGTTTAATTAATCTGTTTTTCCATAGTATTAATATATGCCCTTTTTATGGAGAATGACGATGAAAGGTTTATTCGATCAGCTAATAAATCAAGCTAGTAATTATATGGATAAGGGAAAAACCACATCTAGTTCAAGTACCTCTGATTTATTAAAAGGAGCGACAGCTGGTGGGGTTGTTGGTGCATTATTAGGCAATAAGAAAAGTCGTAAATTAGCCAAAAAATATGGTGGTAAAGCTGCCTTAGTTGGTGGTACTGCTGTGATTGGCACGGTCGCTTATCAGGCTTATAAGAAATGGTCGCAAGAGTCATCACATGCTTCTAATACGGCAATGGACTCACAGCAAGCGATTTCCCCAAATACCCAATTAAGAACAAACCAAGACTTGTTAGTTCAAGCTATGATTTTTGCAGCAAAAGCTGATGGTCATATTGACGAGCAAGAAAAAACAGCGATAGCACAATGGATGATTGAAAATGGGATCAGCCATGATGTTGAAACTGTGATTGTTCGTTGGCTAAATGCACCGTTAGATCCCCAAGTCATTGCGGCGCAAGTTAGTGGCTTAGAGCAAGCCTCTGAAGTTTATTTAGTTACATTATTGGCTATTGATGTCGATCATTTCTTAGAGCGTGCTTATCTTGACGCATTAGCCCAAGCATTAAAACTGCCAGTAGGCTTAGTTCAGCGAATAGAAGAACAAGCAAATGTTATGTCGTGATTGATTTAACACAGCTAAGATAGGGGCTAATTAAATATAGCCCCTGATTGTCAATATTATTTTGTTTGACTCGCTGGCATAGAACTATTGATTCTGACTGGACCTAAACCAATAACACACTGTTTATAACCTTTTTCCCAGCCTTTTAGGTAAGCTGCTCTATTTACGGTATCGTAGCTATTTACTATTTCTTTGGATGGTAAAAACTGCGCTTCCATGGCATTTTTACAACCATCGTCATAGCCTTTTTTTTCTACTGGCGCCGTATCTTGTTTTACGATTTTTGTGATCACTTGTGGTTCTGATTGCGGTACAGTCTGTGTCGCACAACCTGAAATCAATAAAGTTAAGCCAATAAAGGGTAAATATTTATTCATAATATACTCAGTTATATATTCAATCTTGCTGTGATTACAAAAGCGACAAGCAAAACCATTATAATTCGTTATGAGTATATTATAGCAATACCCTTAATCAAACCGTAACCAATGCCATAGTGGTTGAAATTGTGAGTATTTTAAGCGATGAACTAAATGCATTATTGCTTAAGCGATACAACTATCTCTTTAGAAGAGCGAGTATCACTCCAATTTAATAATTTTGAATAGAAGTATTTTAGTATTATCAGATAGATAGTGATGAGACTGAAACTGGTTATGGTACTAATCCCTTGTTGAAAATGATTATCACCAGAAAGAAGTAATATTAAGCCAAGACTGACACCAAGTGATGAAATCATTAGCCATAGCGGAAAACTAAGCCTGAAAAACTGATAGAAATGGAACAATACAGAGAAGATCACTTTCTTTAAATGAAACATAATGTACTCCTAAGCGAGATTGTTGCCTAGTTGTTAAATTATTCCAGTTATTGATGAGAGTGAAGTGCAGTGATCAGATTTTGTGTCGTTGTTCATGGTTTGATGGTAACGATGAGGCGGTATTTCGCATCATCGTTATAGCCATACCATAATTACTTTTGTGCCTATGGGTGAGTTGGTTTAGGAATATAACGGCCTAAACGATCAATTTTTCTGTTTTTAGAGAAGAACATTTCAAGCTCAATCATGACCCCAGGGTTAGCGTGATAGTTGTATTCACGAGGGAATTCTAGCTGCGGACGAACACCTAGATATAGCCAGTGTTTGTAAATACGTTTATTCCACGTTGCAGATATCCAATAGTTTGTGATTTCTTTATTTTCTCCAGTATCAGCACTGATCCCTGTTGAATATTCGAATAAATTCTTATCATCATAACGATGGAATAATTCAAATTGCTGGAGAAGTTCCCATTTATCGTCTTCTTTCAAGTACTGCGCGCTGGTTGTGGTTTTGAATATTTTCGAATGCTCAGGGTTTATCGCGTAATAGCCACTGAGCTCACTCAGATAACCTAACCCTTTTGAGTGATAATAAAAGACTTGTTGTTCAAGTCGGGTTGTCCAGTTTTCACTAATAGGATCAACGCGTGTAAGTCGCATTTTTGTGAAAGGATCAAGTGGAAGCTTTAATTTAATACCAATATCAAAATCTGAATTCCAGTTGCCAAAGTGGGCATCTTGAAGACGAAATGCACCCACAGTATCGCCTGATGTGGTTTTGTTGCCTGTGGCAATACCACGTTGCTTGTTTTCAAGACTATCGAAGTCGCCGGGCTCGGAATCAATGATTAGTTTCCAGTCTCTTTTTACATGGGGCAGGTCAAGTTTGAAATAAACTTTGAAGTCATTATCAAGTTTGCCACGGTAAGAGTAGGCTAAACGATTACGAATACGTAAATAGCTTCGGTTGGTAAGTGCACTTTCGTCATCGTCTTTCGCTAAACTTTCGTCAAGGTACTCGCCAATATCATGGACGGTGTCGGTAAGTGATTGGTGTGAGTCATCAACCCAATCTGCCATGCTTGATTGATTGTTGGGATCAGTACTCGTATCGCTAACGGGTTCAGCTTGGCTAATACTGGGTATTATTGAGAATAAAAAAAACGGTAAACAAAGCTGTTTATAGCGAGTTTTAAATGAGACTAATGGTTTCAATTTGTTCAAACTTCCTTTTCGAATTCGTCACTATAGTTCTAAATAAACATCAAAATACAGATGTTATTTTTACTGAGAATAGAGACACTTAAATTGTTATGATTTTATGCTAACAAAGCTAATTATCTCAGTTGTTATATTTTCATCACTAAATCATCATCTGAATGATGTGTAATCACACTATACTGAAAATGATTTTTATGCTTACGTCCTCATAGCTAGGATATTATTGATACACAGTATTTATCAATCGCTTTTGAATATTGTGGCTTATTATCACAAAGCTTTTGTGACATGTAGTGTAAATATTAATGGTATGTTCTAGAACTTAATGACAGTTTTAGATATTTCTGTTATTGAATCATATGAAACTAAGTGCGCTCGAGGGATGTATGGATAGTTCAGAGATAGAAAGCATTAAACGGGATATGTCAGTAAAAGTTCATGATATTTTTGATAACTTTGAAGAGCATAATAACCGACTACCAACGATGGAAGAATTTCGGAGTATCTTTCATGATTGTGCTGATCACTATTTAGGCCCATTAGATAAACAGATTGTCGATGGTATTAATGCTAATTTAGAGCGTCAACGTATCCGTGAACAACAGTTGTGGGACGCTGTGAACGAGCTTGAATCTGAAGAACGAGTTCGTAGAGACGCTGAATAAAGTTTATGGGCGATGCGCCATAGCTAAAGCAACTTTAGACTGTGGTCGTATCCCCAATTGTTGGCAAAATGTTTGACTAACCAGTGTGAATTTTTCTAAATCTATGCCGGTTTTGATGTTAAGTCCTTGGCATAAATAAAGAACATCTTCTGTTGCTACATTACCACTTGCTCCTGGTGCATATGGGCAACCACCTAATCCCGCAATACTACTGTCTATTGTCGTAATACCCATTTGCATTGCTTGATAAATATTCGCGATTGCTTGCCCATAACTATCATGGAAATGGACGGCGATGGCTTTTGATTGAAGTTGCTGATTTACACATTCCAACAGGGTAGCAACGCGTAATGGCGTTCCTGTTCCTATTGTGTCTCCCAGTGACACTTGATAGCAGCCCATGTCGATGAGAGCTTTTGCAATTTCTGCGACTTTTTGTGGTGGTGTTTTTCCTTCGTACGGACAATCTATCACACAGGATAAATACGCACGTACAGGTATTAAGTGTTGATGGGCTATCGCAATAACAGATTCAAATCGTCGAAGGCTTTCATCAATACTGGCGTGTATATTGTTTTGCGTGAAGGTTTCAGAGCAAGAAGTAAAGATAGCGACTTCATTGGCATTAACGTTAATGGCCGCTTCTAGGCCTTGTAAATTAGGAGTCAGAGCTGAGTAGAAAATATTGGGATGGCGTTGAATGTGCGAAAATACACTATCCGAATCAGCCATCGCTGGGATCATTTTTGGCGAAACAAACGCACCTGATTCGATATGCGTTAAGCCTGTCTGACTCAATTCATTAATCAGTGCTATTTTAAGCGCTGTTGCTTTATCACCTAATGTTGAAAGATGAGGTTCGTTTTGTAATCCATCACGGGGCCCAACCTCAAAAACGGTAATAGCATCGGGTAGCGATAATTGAAGCTTATTCGTTAATGTCATTGGCTTTACTCCAACTTGGTGGGACTTTATCGAAAAAAGCTTGTATGCCTTCTTGTGCTTGTGGTGAACATCGAACTCGGGCGATTAATTCACTGGTATAACGAATTAAACGTTGATCAATGATTTCGACTTCACATTGACGACATAAGGTTTTGACTGTTGCAAGCGCTGCTGGGCTATTGGTTAAGATTTGCTGAAGTATTACCTGTTTTTCTTGTTGTATATCATCACAAATAAGGTGAATTAAACCAAGTTCGAGTGCTTGTTCTACCGTGATTAACTCTGCGGTTAACATAAAACGTTTTGCTTGGCGAATCCCTATTGCACGACAAACATACGGGGCAATTGTCGCTGGCACTAACCCTAATCTTACTTCACTTAAACAGAATTTCGCGTTGATACTGGCGATGGCAATATCACAGCAGCAAATTAACCCTAATGCGCCGCCAAAAGCAGCCCCTTGAACGACGGCAATGGTGGGAGCTGGAAAGTGGTTGAGTTGATTGAGAAGTTCAGCAAGTTGAGCTGCATCTTGTTGATTATTTTGCTCGGTTTCTAAAGCCATGTTTTTCATCCAAAGCAGATCAGCACCCGATGAAAAATGTTTACCATTGGCTTCAAGTATCAGGCCGCGTATCTCTTGGTTTGTTTTAAGTTGATTAAGGGCGGCGAGCAGATCACCGATGAGTTCAGCATTAAAAGCATTCGATTTATCGACACGGTTTAAAGTAATGGTCGCGATGTTATTAGATGAAATCGACACTAATATATTTGGTTGTGTTTTCATAATATGACCTAAAATGTTACATGCGGAAAATACCAAATCGGGTCTCTTTTATAGGGACATGCTGAGTAATTGAAAGCGCCTGAGCTAATACATTACGGGTAGATTTAGGATCAATAATGCCGTCATCCCATAGCCGTGCACTGGCGTAGTAGGGATGACCTTGTTTGTCATAGAGCGCTAAAATCGGCTGTTTGATTTGTTGTTCGTCTTGCTCTGTCCAAGGTTTATTTCCTCGTTGGCGGATAGCTTGAGTGATTTGCGATAAGACTTCAGCGGCTTGCTCACCTCCCATGACGGATATGCGCGCATTAGGCCACATCCATAATAGGGTTGGATCATAAGCTCTCCCACACATGCCATAATTTCCTGCGCCGTAAGAGCCTCCGATGATAACGGTAAATTTGGGCACATTGGCACAGGCAACAGCCATCACCATTTTTGCGCCGTGTTTTGCAATACCTTCTGCTTCAACCCGTTTACCAACCATAAATCCGGTGATGTTTTGTAAAAACAACAGAGGGATTTTCCGCTTACAACATAGCTCAATAAAGTGAGCGCCTTTTTGTGCCGATTCTGAAAATAGAATGCCATTATTAGCAACAATACCAACAGTGTGACCTTCAATGGATCCAAAGCCACAAACGAGGGTATTGCCATACATGGCTTTAAATTCGTCAAATTCAGAGTTGTCGACTAAACGGGCTATGAGCTCTTTAATATCAAATGGAATACGGATATTGGTACCCACAATGCCGTAGATGTCATCCATGCTGTATTTAGGTGGAGATGCAGTGGAATCATGATGAATACTAGCACTTGCCATATTGCAGCTAGCAATAGCATCACGTGCAAGACTCAATGCATGTGCTTCATCATTAGCATAATAATCAGCAAGACCTGATTTTTTACAATGAACATCGGCTCCACCTAATTCTTGTGCTGTTACTTCTTCACCTGTTGCTGCTTTTACTAAAGGGGGACCAGCTAAATAGATTGTTGCTTGATCTTTTACCATGATAGACACGTCAGACATGGCTGGAATGTATGCGCCACCTGCAGTGCACAACCCCATAACTACGGCAATTTGAGGGATCCCTTTCGCTGACATTTGAGCTTGATTGAAAAAGATGCGACCAAAATGATCTTTATCGGCAAAGACTTCGGCTTGGTGGGGTAGGTTAGCGCCGCCAGAATCAACAATATAAATACAGGGAAGATGACACTTTTCAGCGATTTCTTGGGCTCTCAGGTGTTTCTTTACCGTTAGTGGGAAATATGTTCCACCCTTAACTGAAGGATCATTGGCAATGATCATACACGCATGCTGGTGGATGTATCCGATGCCAGCAATAATCCCCGCACAAGGCACGGCTTCGCTATAGACATTTAGTGCGGCAAAAGGGGCTATTTCTAACCATGGACTGTGTTTATCAAGTAACTGATAAATTCTTTGTCTTACTGGTTGTTTACCTTGTTTTTTTTGATGTGCTAATGCCGATTCTCCACCACCTTGATGGATTATCTCTAGCTGGGTGTTTAAGTCGTCAACCAACAATTGCATCTCATCATTATTGTTTTTGAACCATTGGCTGGTTGTATCTACTTTTGAGGTAAGTTGAGCCATGGCTTACTCCTTAGCGAGCTGATTCTGAGAATAATTCACGTCCAATTAGCATGCGTCTTATCTCTGAAGTTCCTGCACCAATTTCATAAAGTTTGGCATCTCGTAATAAACGTCCGGCAGGGTAATCATTGATGTAGCCATTACCACCGAGTATTTGAATGGTTTCTAACGCCATTTTTGTGGCTAGTTCAGCACTAAGCAAAATTACGCCAGCTGCATCTTTACGGGTGACTTCACCGCGGTCACAGGCTTTTGCAACGGTGTAAACATAGCTGCGAGCAGCATTGAGTTGGGTATACATGTCTGCAATTTTGGCTTGGATCAGCTCAAATTCACCAATCGCTTTGCCAAATTGTTTTCGTTCATGGATGTAAGGGATCACGACATCCAAACATGATTGCGCGATACCGAGTGGGCCGGCAGCAAGTACTACGCGCTCGAAGTCTAATCCACTCATTAAGACTTTTGCGCCGTGGTCGACGTCACCCAGTACGTTTTGTTTCGGTACTTTGCAGTTAATAAAAACTAACTCGCACGTATTTGAACCACGCATACCTAATTTGTTGAGCTTTTGCGCAGTAGAGAAACCATCAAATTGTGATTCAATAATAAAAGCAGTGATTGCGTTGGCTGAGGTGCGGGCATAGACCACAAGCGTATTGGCTTCTGGTCCATTAGTGATCCACATTTTATTACCGTTGAGTAAAAAATGATCACCGTGATCTTCTGCTTTTAACTGCATGCTCATAACATCAGACCCAGCATTCACTTCGCTCATTGCCAGTGCACCAATGTGTTCTCCTGTGATTAATGCTGGTAGGTATTGTTGCTTCTGAGCATTATTACCATTTCTGAATATTTGGTTTGCACACAAGTTAGAATGAGCACCGTAGCTCAATCCGATTGAAGCAGAAGCACGACTGATCTCTTCCATCACGATAACATGTTCTAAATAGCCCATAGCAGCCCCACCGTATTGTTCAGCAATGGTGACGCCAAGTAAGCCCATTTCGCCTAATGATTGCCAGAGGTAATGGGGAAATTGATTGTCTTGATCTATTTCGTTAGCGATAGGAGCAATATGTTCAGCAGCATATAAGTTAACCTGTTCGCGCAGCATATTGGCAGTATCACCTAAATCAAAGTTGAGTGGTGAGTATTGGCTATGCATAGTAAAGCCTCCTTTGCGGAACCTGTTCAGATTACTTGTCTTTGTATGATTCTGTTTTTATTAGGGTGTGCATACAGCGTTTTTTTGCGCGTTCAAGTTCAATAAGAGTGATATCAATATCGGCGCGTTGATGGGTCAGTTGTCGTTGTTTTTGGTCGATGATGTTGATCATGGAAAGAAGCTGAGCATGGCTTTTGTTGTCATCGTATAAACTGAAGAGTTCCCCGATTTCTTGTAAAGAAAAGCCTAAACGCTTACCGCGAAGTATTAAACCGAGTCGAATTTTATCTCGTCGTCCATAGACACGATTAACGCCATCTCGTTTAGGTGAAAGCAAACCTATATCTTCATAAAAGCGAATACTGCGTGGTGTTATTTTAAATTCGTTTGCAAGCTCGCTGATTTTGAAAGTCATCACATTGAGTCTCCTGCAACGTTAGATAGGTAAAAACTTTTCACCTATCGGTTAAGCAGAGCAGTGATTTTGAGTATTAAAATCCCAGCAAATGTTTCTTAACGTTTACGTAAATGTTAGTGCTATGCTTACAAAAGCGTCAAGAAATCCCCTAATATTCCTGCAGGCAATGTTTTCTAAGTTGACGTAAAGAGGTGATTGGTATGAGTAAGGATATTCTGATCGTTGCTGCTAAAAGAACGCCAATTGGGAGTTTTCAAGGCGATTTACGGCATTTTTCCGCCACTCAGCTTGGTAGTATTGTTATTGAAGCAGCATTACGAGATGTTAAACGTGTTCAGCCAACAGATACGACTTTAGAACATAATAATGAGATAGAGTATGAGCACATTGCACAATTGATTGATGAAGTCTTTATGGGCTGTGTATTAACGGCAGGTGTTGGGCAAGCCCCTGCAAGACAAGCAGCTTTGATGGCAAAAATTCCTGTATCGGTTTCCTGTACTACGATAAACAAAGTTTGTGGCTCAGGGTTAAAATCAATCTTATTGGCTTGCGATATGATTAAAGCTGGAGCGATTCGAACGGCTGTCGCTGGAGGCATGGAAAGTATGACCAATGCACCTTATTTACTCACAGACAGTCGAAACGGTATGCGAATAGGCCATAAAGCGGTACTTGATCATTTATATCTAGATGGATTGCAAGATGCATTTGATGGGCACTTAATGGGCGTTTATGGTCAACAAACGGCAACAAAATATAATATTTCACGAGAAATCATGGATGAATGGGCTGTAAGGTCAATTAATAAAGCCCGCAAAGCGGATAGTCGTCAGGCATTTCACGCTGAAATCGTCCCTATTACCGCTCAGAGTCAAAAAGCATTAGTGACGGTTGAAAAAGATCAGCACCCGAATGAAGTGAATATTAAGAAAATACCAAACCTTCCTCCTCTATTTTCGCAACATGGTGAACAAGGTACGATCACTGCCGCTTCATCAAGTGCTATTGGTGACGGTGCCGCAGCTTTAGTGTTAATGGAAGCTGAACAAGTTCGACGACAAGGCTTATATCCACTGGCATCAATTAAAGGTTATGCCAGTCATAGTCGATCCCCCGATGAATTTACTATTGCACCTATTCATGCCATTAACCAATTATTAGATGATCTTAATTGGTCTATTGATGATGTGGACTTGTGGGAAATTAACGAAGCTTTTGCTGTGGTGACAATTGCCGCGATAGAGCAGCTAGGTATTGATGCTGAAAAAGTGAATGTTAACGGTGGAGCTTGTGCATTAGGTCACCCAATAGGCGCGACAGGAACAAGAGTCGTGGTGACATTAACCCATGCATTACGACAACAAGCGCAAATGTTGAGTGGCACGAAAACGCTAAAAGGTGTTGCTGCTGTATGTGTTGGTGGAGGAGAAGCATTGGCAATTGCGATTGAAGTTGATGTTAAATAGTATGACATTGAAGATTGGAAATAAGTTAAAGGAGTAAGTGATGACAGGAATGGTGAATGTTTCCTATATCCGTTGTACTGATGGACATAGTATTGGTGTACTAGAGCTGGATAATCCATCATCGCTTAATGCACTTACGTTAAATATGCATAAAACGATTTACCAGTATTTACAGCTTTGGCGTGAAGATGAAAGCATTGTTGCTGTAATGATTAAATCGGTGGGTGATCGCGCTTTTTGTGCAGGTGGGGATGTGCGCAGTATGTATTATGCAATGGAAAATGATCCTGCTTTAAAGCATCAACAAAAGCCACCAAAGATAGCGTTAGATCAAATTGAAAGTCACGTAGCTAAGCCATTTTTAACGGAATATTTCTCCGTTGAATATAGTTGTAATTTACTCATCCATCACTATAACAAGCCCGTAATTGCGTGGGGACATGGGTATATCATGGGGGGAGGATTAGGATTATATATTGGCGCAAGCCATCGCGTTGCTTTACCGAATACAGTATTAGCGATGCCGGAAATAACTATTGGCTTATATCCTGATGTTGGTGCGACATGGTTTTTAAACCAGCTTCCTGATGGGATCGGTATGTTTTTGGGCTTAACAGGTGCACATGTCAACGTTTGTGATGCTCGAGATTTAGCAATGGTTGATCATATTGTTGCAAATAGTGCTTATGATAATGTTGTTAAACAATTAAAGCATTACCCATGGTCAACAATATTGGCTGATACGCAAAGTCAGTCATTGGTATCAGAAGCAATCTCGGTCATATTAAATAACGGTGCTGAAAAAGCGCACTCTGTGTTACCTGCAAATCAATTGATGCCATACTTTGCACAAATTCAGGCGGCTTGTTTTGCTCAATCATTACCCACTATTTACGACCAAATTAATGCCATTGATGGTTTGGGCCGCTGGATAGAGACAGCAAAAAAGGCCATGAATGCAGGTAGCCCTATTACCGCACACATTTGTTTTAAACAAATACAAAGCTACAAAGATGTATCTTTACTTGACTGTATAAAAATGGAACTGGGTCTTTCAGTAAATTGTGGTTTGTTAGGTGAGTTCAAAGAAGGTGTCCGAGCGCATTTAATTGATAAAGATTATATGCCTAACTGGATTTATTCATCTGTAAATGATGTTGATAACAAGGTAATTGAGCAAATATTTACACCTATCTGGTCTGAGCATGAGAATCCAATTAATCAGGTCAATATTAGCTAATTATTTATAATAACTTAGATTTTATGAATAGAAATATTGTGATGGATAAATATACGTTAAAGTAACAGAGTTAAACTTTTGTTTTAATTCAGGAGCAATTAATGAATATTGAGAATAGCGTTGTTGTCATTACCGGTGCTAGTCAAGGTCTAGGCCAAATGATGGCTGTAACTCTAGCTCAAATGGGCGCTGAATTGGCTTTAATTGATATCAACTCAGCTGGGTTACGTCAAACGCAAGATCAGTGTCATATGTTAAACAGTAAAGCAATGATCTATGAGGCTGACGTAACAAGCGAAGATGAAGTTGTTCAAGCATTTGCACATATTATTGAAGATTTCGGTCATATTAATGTCTTAATTAACAATGCTGGTATTCTTGATGATGGCTTCCTGGTTAGTGAAAGTAATGACGTATTAACGAAAATGCCGCTAGACCAATTTCAAACGGTGATGGATGTTAATGTTACTGGTTCATTTTTGTGTGGACGAGAAGCCGCTGAAAAGATGATCAAGACAGAATCTCAAGGCGTTATTATTAACATTTCAAGTGTCGCTAGAGCAGGAACATTAGGCCAAACTAACTACGCGGCGTCAAAAGCGGCAGTTGCAACGATGGCTGTGGGCTGGTCGAAAGAGTTAGCAAAATACGGTATTCGTGTTGCTGCAATTGCTCCCGGTTTGATTGATACTCCTTTAACTGACCAATTGAAGCCCGAAGTGCTTGAAAAAATGAAGGCATCAGCACCTTTTGAGCGTGTTGGTAACCCTGAAGAGATTGCCCATACAGTGAAGTATATTATTGAGAATGACTACTTCACTGGGCGTATTCTTGAAATTGATGGTGGTATGCGTTTATAACGTTAATTAACCATAAAACATCGCATATAGTGCCATGCCTCCGCCGACTACAAACATAATCATAGAGACAGTAAAGGCGAATTTAGCAAGGTATGGCATTAATTTTTCCATGAGATTTCTCTGTTCATTATTTCAATGAATGAATATTACCTTTCATCTTCTGTTTAGTGAAGATAATTAAATTTATTAAATATAATTCTATTACTTATTCTTTATACTTATTTCGTATACAATTGCGAAAAACAAGATTAGAGATATCTTATGAGTATATTAAAGTCTGCAAAGCTCGCTTACAGTCATAAAAATCACGGTAAAACATTATCTATCGCTAAATACGCGATTAGAGCGATGGTATATTCACGCCAATATAATGAACTCGCTCATTTCTTTTTAAATGATCAACGAAAAGAAGTCATTGATCAGCAACCTGAATTTTTAATGCGCTTTACAAAACCCTATTTGGCTACGTGTTTTTCTAAAAATCAAATTGTTGAGGTTTTAAAAAAACATTATAACTGGATGGAAAGCCATTTTTCAGATTCAGCTCGACATACTATTTATACTGATGAATTAGAGCTTTATAGCTTTGATATTGAAGAAAAGTCCTATCAAGTTAAACTAAGTTTTGACCACACTTATCGCCGCGAAGGGGAATTAGCGTTAATACTGACAGATAGCAATGATCACCGTTATTACGCTATTGCATTTACCGTTATTGATAATGATATTTATGTTGGTTGTATGCAAGGTGGTTCTAACGATAATGGATTTAGTCGTTTATTTACGAAAGCTTTTTATGGCTTACGACCAAAGTCTTTTATGGTTGAAACCTTACGTTTATTTGCTAATGATATGAATATTGAGCATATATATGCGGTTAAAAATAGTGCACATGTATACACTGCTAAGCGCTATGGTAAAAAAGCATCAACGATCAACCTTAACTATGATCAATTATGGCAAGAACATAATGGTGAAGAATACAATGATGCTTTTTATTCATTACCATTACATACAGAGCGTCGCGCAATGGAAGATATCAAACGACCAAAGCGTAAAATGTATCGTGAACGTTACGCCTGGTTAGATGAATACGATCAAGATCTTAAAGAACAATTGGATAGTGTTACGATTCAACATTGATTTATTGTAGTGAATGAATCGATTAAGCAATAAAAAAGGCTTGTCACGATACATAGTGACAAGCCTTTTTATGTTTTTCTTATTTTAACCTGCTGCGACGTTATCTTCAGGATATTTCAGCAAGGTTGGTTTAGGACGAGCTAACATGTATGCCAAGGTTAGTGGGCCTAAACGACCGATGATCATGACGACTATCATGATGTATTTACCGGGTTCAGATAAGGTTGCTGTTAAACCAGCAGTAACGCCTACGGTCGCAAATGCTGAAATGGTTTCAAACATTACCTCATAGAATGGGGCTTTTTCCGTGATCATTAAGGCAAACATTGCAATGGTAAGTACAATGCCACTAACCACAATGATGGCTAATGATTTTGTCACCGTTTGGTTTGAAATTGTGCGCTTAAATAGCACTACACGATCACGTTGCTTTAAGAACGACCATGTTGCCAAAATAGCTACGACAAAGGTTGATACCTTAATACCGCCACCTGTAGATGTTGAACCAGCACCAATAAGCATTAATAGCATCATGACCAACATAGTTGGTTCAGTAAACTTACCAATATCAACACTGTTGAAACCGGCTGTACGTGCTGTAGCTGATTGGAAAAAGGCTGCTAACCATTGCCCTGATTCATTAAGTGACCCAAGAGTGTGGCTATTATGGTGTTCTAAAAGCCAAATCATTACGGTACCAACAAATAATAGTATGGGTGTTGCTATTATCATTATTTTTGAATGCAAAGATAAAAAATGGAACCCACGGTGTGCATTTCTTTTGATATCAGAAATAACAGTAAAACCTAAACCGCCTAATATGAATAATGATGAAATCGTAATAATAACAAGAGGATCATCAACATAGCGTGTTAAGCCATCTGAAAATAAAGAAAAACCCGCATTGTTAAAGGCTGAAATCGAATGAAATACTGCAAAGAATAGACCTTGCTCCCAACCCATCTCAGGTACCCAGCGTAGCGACAGAAAAAATATACCGATCAATTCACAAATAAGCACAAAGATAATGATGTGTTTTACAAGGCGGCGAATATTTGTGAATTTATCTTGTCCTAATTGTTCTTTCGTTAATGCTTGTTGACGTAAGCTTAACCGCAAACCAAACATGTAAAGTAAAACGGCAGACAATGTCATTTGTCCTAAACCGCCAATTTGCATGAGTAGCATTAATAACACTTTACCACTAATGGAAAAATGCGAGCCTGTATCTACTACACCTAAGCCCGTTACACTGATCGCAGAAGTTGCAGTAAATAGAGCATCGACAAAACTAAGCCCTGAAACTGAAAATGCAGGTAACGTGAGCAGGATTGCTGCTGGCATTAAAATGGCTAAAAAACTAAAAATGATGATCTTAGGTTCAGACCATCTTTTTTTATGGTTGTCAGTTTTGATAGGGACATACATGCCCCTGTTTGGAATGAAACTCATAGCTTTCTTAAAGTCTCAGTTAATATTTTTTCAGGTCCTGTGATAATTAAAATATCGCCTACTTGTAATTCAGTGCTTGGATCAGGAGCTTTACGTACTTCAGGGCCACGTTTAAGTGCTAATACTTGGGTTTCTTTATGAGCACCACATGGGTGTTCATATATTTTACGTCCCATATTTTTTGCTGTAACGACCACTTCTGCGAGTGAAATACCACTTCCTAGTTCAGAGAACTCAAAAATACGTTTATCTAACATATTGCGAGCTATACGAATCCCCATATCACGTTCTGGACGGATGATCTTATCTGCGCCAATTTTAGATAAGATTTTGCTATGAGGTGTATCCTTTGCTTTAACCCAAACTGTTTTCACTCCCGCCTCTTTTAAAAGAAGAGTAGTAAGAATACTGGCATTAACATCTTCACCAATTGATACCATAACAAGATCATAATCGTCCAATTTTAGCTCAGAAATGGTGGCTTCATTTGAACAATCAGCAACAACAGCTTGAGTTGCGACATCTGCCGCTTTACGCACACAGGTTTCATCAAGATCGATAGCAAGTACTTGAGCGCCACGCTCGCTAAGTTCTTGACAAAGTGACATACCAAATCTGCCAAGACCAATAACGGCAAATTGTTTATCTTCAGGATTCATTGTTTTTCCCCAAACTGTTTTAGTATAGCGTTTTAATTGTTTTGTTGTTGATTCAAAATACATTTTTTAAAATGTTGTAAAGACTATGGACGTGTAAAATTTGTCTTATTCAATTTAAGGTACGTAGTCGTTACACATTTCCAATTATCAAAATAGATCGTGAATAGTGCTAGGATTTTATTTGTAATACAAGATAATTGAGTGTTGGTATAGATTGCACCTGCTACAGAGTATTCTGTAATATTAACTTAATCTATTGATTTAAATTCAATTTATTTTATTACTAGTGCGTTTATTTTAAAAATAGCAATCTTATATTTAGTACAAATCATATAAACTTATAAATTTTGCACATCTAACTGTTGTTTTTTTGCCCATTTATGTGTGCGGTGTCACGTATATAAGTTAGATGAGTGTAAATAACTAATTTGTTCTGCTTTTTTACCTCAAAACGCCAATATTTGCATTGTAATAAAGCTGTTTCCCTTTTCCTTGATTAATATTACTTGATAAGTATCAGACAGGGCATTTTTATGCGTTGTTTTTGATATGTCGTTTAATACAGAACTATTAACACTAAAGTTGACGTTGTTATCGGCAGTGCGCTGAACGATTCCATTATACTCGAAGACGAGTAAGTGGTTATATCTGCCACCTTTTTTGTGGTTATTGCGTTATATGCATTGTGTTCTATTTTTATATTTCGTTCGGTAATCGCACCTTTAATCTTAGGTGTCTTTGATAAGGAAATTTAGAACTTTCACATCATGAAACTCATGATTTTCTGATTATCTTGAAAAGATTTAGGGCAGGGTAATAAACCGCTCTGCCAATATTGTATGCCATTATTTTTATTACCTCTGTTCGTTATCGGAAAGAAGTAGTTTAAAAACATGTGAATAAATAAAATATTGCCAGCATGTTTGACGTTAACTTTACAGACCTCATTCTGTTCTATGTGGAAGATATATATGATAATTAACTGCCATCATTAATGTGAAAACTTATGGTTACTTTGATAAAAATAGCTTGTAACAAATACGAGAAAGAATAAAGCCTGTGATTAATCCTCCGGTATTTGCAGCTAAATCTAGCCATTCGCCATAGCGATTAACATAAGGCTGGATTAATTCAATTACTCCGCTCCATGTAATACACCCGACAAATAACCAAAACCAATATTTAGGCATTTTTAGGCCAATAGCAAAAATTAATGCGCTATAAGCGATAAAGTGATGTGTTTTATCTGTTCCTGGTACTTGGGGTAAGCTGGGTTGAGGTAATAGTGATAAAACTGTAATTAACATTAGCGTTAGTAAAGTAATAACTTTCCAGTGTATTTCTATAAAACGTAACAATGTAGGCATAAGAAAGGATTGCTTTTATATAAGAGTAATAGGATTTTTCGATCATACGTGTGATTAAGTAATGTTCAAGATACTTATCATTGATAAGTAGCAGGAATAATCCTGCTACTTGAAGCTATTCTAAATTATCGAAATCGGTCTTATCTATTAGAAAAGGGGCATTGAGTAAATAAGATTGGCTGATAAAATGCTCAGCAAGCGTTCTGACCGTCTGTAAGTATAACTCAAAATCCTCTTGGTGTAGTTGACTTATATGTTGCGTTAAAATAAGTCGACATAGTTCTCCAGTAATCGAGTGTGAAATTTGTTCGACAAGTTTATATGTCGCTTGCTTTGATAGTTGAAAGCCTTTATCAATATCTTGATTCACAATTACTCGACTAAATACAAGGTCGAGACTTTTTGTTATATCCTCTTGTGTTGTAAATGCGTTAATGAGTGATGTGATTTGTTGAATAGATAAAGCAGACATGACCATTTCACATTCAGTATTAAATGTATTTTTAACCAAATCAGTTGTTTCTTTCTGAGTGATGTGGGTCAGTGTTCCACGCCTGTTCGCCGCTTTAATAGCAAAGTCTTGTTGTGATTGACGAATAACCTCAGTCAATTCCTGACTTATTTGATCAAAATCCTGAAAGTTGGCACTAAATCCATAATGGCATTGTTTGCTGATGGTATTAAGAGACGCTCCTTGAAATGATTGCAGAAGTAGATAGAGCGTGTAAGTGATCTTATTTTGAAAGATACACGCATTTTTTTTTGCACTATGGCTATTAGATGACGGATTTAATGCCATAGTGGTTAGGATTTGCTGCACAGCACTTTGAACTTCGAGTTCTAGGCTGGCAGTTTCGCATAACCTTGTGCTCATAAGCGTACTCCTTTAACGCTACTGCTCTTTAAGCATGATACAAGATTATACGAATTTCACGTTTTAAACGTTTAAATGTGAACAATATTATCGAAAAAGCATGTTTTTATAAAGAAAATAGCAAGTTACGACATACTAATAAGGATCTATTTTTTATGATGTATTGTTCGGTAGATATATTTTACGTGTAATCTGCCTGCTTTTTAACCGTTTATCTAAACTATAACAGGATTTAGGAGGAGGGCTGTTCAGTTTTGTGAGTAAAGCGTCAAGTGTGATGGTGAAAACTGAATAATGGCAGTGAAAAGAAGATTGCTATATTTAATATTTAGATACAGCAACCTTATAATTTATCATGAAGCTAATTAGAGTGAGTATTCGTGAGTTGTGCGACTGTTGCCATTCTCGTATGTAAAGTGATTTGATTATGAAAAACCATCAACTTAATTTTATTTTTGTAGGCTGTTAACGTTCTAATTTATTAATTAGTTCTGTTAATTGCTGGTTTAAATCATCGTTAATTAATGTGTTTTTTTCTAAATCAAAGTTTTCATAGAAACTAGGTATAGATAATGATCCTACCACTTTGGCGGCAAAATAAGGTGCAGACGTAACAGCACTATTTAATACACTCGCAGCGCCTCCTGGACCCGGAGAAGTAGCTAGCATGATCACTGGTTTATTTTGGAATACCTTTTGATCTATACGTGAGGTCCAATCGAAAACATTCTTATAAGCCGATGTATATGAACCGTTATATTCTGCAAATGAAATTAAAATAGCATCCGCTTGGCCAATCTTATCGAAAAAGATTTGTGCTTGTTCTGGAATGCCTGAGTTATTTTCACGATCGATACTGTAAATCGCCATTTCAAAATCATTAAGGTCTAAAATTTCAACGTCATCAGCATTAGCTTGTGATGCCGCATATGTAACTAATGCATGGTTGATAGAGTGTTGGCTGTTCGATGCCGCAAAAGCAAGTAGTTTCATTTTTAAATCCTCATCGATAAGTCTTTTAACAACATACCGTTGTTAACCTTTGTACAGAGTGTATATTAGAGTTCAAATGTAATTAATAGGCTAAAAGTGATTAGATAGATTCCATATGGCTAATAATCGATTGTTTGATGGTATCACTGTGTTTGTTCAAGTAGTGAAGTGCGGCGGTTTTGGTGCCGCTGCCGAAGCTACTGGACACTCTAATTCTTATGTAAGTAAAGAAATCGCCAAACTTGAAAGTCGCTTAGGGGTTCGACTCCTTAATCGCACCACAAGGAGCATTGCTTTAACTCCTGAAGGGAAGACTTATTATCAAGAGTGTGTACAACTGATTAGTGATGCAGAGCAAGCCGTTGCGGAAATAACACAAAGTACCGTTGAGCCAAAAGGAACGTTAAAAGTTAGTTGCCCTGTCTGGTTTGGTAAACAGTATTTAGCCGATGTTTTCACAACATATTTATCTCGATACCCTGAAGTTACGCTCGATCTAGATATGAGTGATAAGCCTATTGATGTGATTGCCGACGGTTATGATTTAGTTATCCGCGCTACTGCTAAATTAGATGACTCGAGTTTGATTTGTAAGCGTATTTATAGCAGCAGAATTTGCACAGTGGCATCAAAACAATACTTAAAAGTCTATGGTTACCCACAACATCCTTCGGAATTATCCGCTCATAGCTGCTTTTGTTATACTAATTTGAAAAAATTCAATGTCTGGGAATACCGAGATAAAGCAGGAAACAAAACACTAGTCGAAGTACAACAACGCGTATTGAGTAATAGTACGGAAATGTCACTAGCACTGGTTGATAATGGATTGGGTATTATCCGTGTACCTGAATTTTATATAGAGGCACAACTACAATCAGGTGAATTAACGCTATTATTTGATGATTACATTTTCCCTGAAATTGATGTTTATGCGCTCTATCCAACACGTAAACATGTCGCATCGAAAGTAAGCTGCTTCCTAGATTTAATAACAGAAATAGTGACACCGTTTTAGCTTACTAAGCATTGGCATGCTTCGTCGAATATCTTGTTACAAGTTTTCTTTTTTTTTTGTGATGTAAAGTGGTATTTTTTCTGTATTAGTAGTAAGTCTTCTGTATTTACTGCTTCATTACTATCAAGGGTATAGATAAATGAGCAATGCTATTCGTCTGCGTGCACTAGAGAAAACTGATCTTCGCTTTATTCATCAATTAAATAACAACCGCACGATTATGGCGTACTGGTTTGAAGAGCCTTATGAATCGTTTGCAGAGCTTGAAGAGCTATATCGTAAACACATTCATGATAGTACTGAGCGTCGCTTTATTGTTGAAAATGAAGATGAAGAGTCAATTGGTCTTGTTGAACTGGTTGAAATTAACAATATCCACCGTACAGCGGAATTTCAGATTATTATTGCGCCTGAATTTCAGGGTAATGGTTATGCGCGTACTTTAATTAATCGTGCGCTAAACTATGCGTTTACGATTCTTAATCTACATAAAGTATATTTGCATGTATCGGTTGCGAATGAAAAAGCGATCCACTTGTATGAAGAATGTGGTTTTGTAGAGGAAGGCCATCTAGTGAAAGAAATTTTCATTAATGGTAAGTACTGTGATATTAAGCGAATGTATATCTTACAGGATGAATATTTCTTAAGCCGTAATCAGTAATTAGAAAAACCAGACAAGGTAATGAAGACAATAACTTGTCTGGTTTCTATTTCAAATATTAACTCCGTAAGCTATTTAGCTCACTATCGCAAGAAAAGTTACCCATCTCAGGATCTGTAACAGCTTGAAAGTTGTGTTTGTGATTCATCTCAATACGTCCTGCTGCTTGTAATGAGAAATATTTACAATTATCTGCTGTTATTGATAAATTATACCAACAGTGTTTACAGGTTTTATAAGCGATATGTTCTACTTTCCCCGCCTTTATCTTAACTTCCACAGGATCTTTGCCGTAAATATTATCTGTTATTGTAATGATTTGAGTTTGCTTAGAGCGATTTTCAATTTTAAACGATAGGTGAGGGGTAGCATGACCTGCTCTTGACTCTCTGTGAACGATTGAAACAATTGGCATCTCTCTATGCTCAGATGTAAAACCTTTTACTCGACGAATGAAGCCATTGGGACCAAAGGTCATTAAATCAAAGTCTCTATGATCACCAATTGTCCATTTATCTGAAACTGCAGGTTCAAGCTTATTGGCTCCTTTTGACGCTACACTGTATTGACGTGGCATGGTCATATCATATGGGCTATTTTCTGGAGCGAGAAATTTGTCTTGCTGGGGCTCATTATGGGCAAGGTAGTTATAGGTTTGATATACGATGCCTTGTTTGCCTTGGTTAGCGAACTCAAACATTACGGCATCAGATTTAAATTTAATATCTACTTTAGGCGCATATGGAAGCTGGCAAGATGGGCGAGAACCATTTTGTGTAACCACGGGTAAACCAATTAAACTCATTTGTGGTTTGGTTCTTTTTCCTGACTCATCGTATCCATATTCATGTTCATGACCAGGTTTAGGCAGATGTTTCTGATGCTCTTTTTCTGCTGCCGCTTTTAACTGAAGGGCTTCAAATTCTGATTTACCCTGTGGAAAATCAATTGTGTGACTCCGCTTTTCAAAATCAAAACAAGAGGTGAGGTCGCCACAAATTTCACGACGCCAGGTCGAGATATTTGGCTCTTCAACGCCTGTTACTTTTTCTAAGAAGCGCAACACAGAAGTATGATCAAACACCTGTGAGTTAATATTCCCGCCAATACTCCATGGC
Organism: Photobacterium sp. GB-72; assembly: GCF_003026095.1. Classification (NCBI taxonomy): domain Bacteria; kingdom Pseudomonadati; phylum Pseudomonadota; class Gammaproteobacteria; order Vibrionales; family Vibrionaceae; genus Photobacterium; species Photobacterium sp. GB-72. The sequence continues at coordinate 152,572 of NZ_PYNV01000012.1, forward strand.
GATATTACGTAACAAGGCACTCGTGGTCCTAATCCATGTGAAGCGTTATTTACAAAATTATCGACATTTTCCTCCGTTTTTGAATAATCGGTATCATAATAATATTCATTATGGGTATTGATATTTGACTTACCGTACACCTTGTTATCAGGTGTTTTGTGAGGAACCGACGGTGGTGGCATATGGTCAAATAAGCCATCATTCTCATCGAAATTAACAATGAATACGGTTTTAGCCCAAACGCTAGGATCTGAAGTGAGTATATCCAAGACTTCAGATGTATAGGCTGCGCCTAATGTTGGCGTCGAGCAACCCGGATGCTCGGAGAATTCATCCTCAGTTACAATCCAAGTAACTTTAGGTAAGCCTTCATCACTGTTATAAAGTGCTTTGAATGTTTCGATAGAAGCTTGAGTTTCTGTTCCTATACCATTTAAGTAGAAAGGCGCTGATGGATTATTATAATGCGCATCTCTAAAGGTTTTAAAACCAGCAAGGGGGTTGTCTGTGTAGTTATTGTTAATATTCTGCACTAAACGCCACGATATACCCGCTTGTTGAAGCCTCTCAGGATAGGTTGTCCATTTATAACCGTTTTCGATTTCATCTGGGCTATCAAAGTTTTCATGATTATTATTAATAACAGGCCCATTTTTCTTTGCGTGAGGATCATTTGTACCAGACCAGTGGACGACACGGTTAGGATTAGTACCTGTTTGTGTTGAGCAATAATAAGCTTCACATAAGGTAAACGCATTCGCGAGAGCAAACTGAAAAGGGACTTCTTTTTCTGTAAAATAACCCATTGTTCTATCGGTTTTATTCGGTAGCCATTGGTCCATTTTACCGTGTGCATTTGCATATTGTGCATTATTAAAAAGATGGGGAGTACCTGCAAAAAATTCGTAGCCAATATTTTTGCTGGTATTAAAATACCAAGGTAATAATGTCTTTTTAAATGTACTTTCTTCGTCTGGATTAGAGTTATGCTGATTCCAAACAAAATCCCCATTAGGTTGCCTTAACGGGAAGCGGTCTGCAAAGCCTCGAACACCTGTCATTGTGCCAAAGTAATGATCAAAGGAGCGGTTTTCTTGCATTAAAATAACGACATGCTCAACATCTTTGATACTACCGTGCTTGCGGTTCGCAGGGATTGAAAGTGCCTTTTCAATACTTGCAAACACATTTTGGGTTGTACTTATTGCTGCAGCCCCTGCGCCAACAACGGCAGACTTTTTTATAAATGAGCGACGACTATCGTTTACCATAATAATTCCTTATTAAAACTCAGGTTATTGATTAACCTTAAGCTAATTTGAATAAGGAATATTTCATAACTATTAAGCTATTATTGTTAGTATGGTTATTAACACAGCGCTGACATTCGCTTCGTAAAATTCACCACTAATTCACTAATTTGTCATGGTGAAGTCATTGTATTAATTAGTAACTGTGCTTCTACTATTATCCCATAATGGATACTTTTTCATTGCTTTTGAAAAAATAGGGTCTTGATAAAGACTGCTTAACCATTGCTTTATATTTGGATAATCGGCTTGTCGAAACCATCGGCGTTCAACATGCGAAAATTGTCGTATAAAAGGCAATATGGCGTAATCAGCTAAGCTCAATGTATCTGTCATTAAATACTGATGATTAGAAAGACGGTTTTCGAGATCAGATAGAAATGATTCACAAAGATTACGATAGATTGGTACTTCTGGATTATGATAGCGAGCATCGGATTTATAGTGTTCTAATGCTAATATGTACTTATGATCATTTCTTGCTATAAGGCTAAGCATCTCAGCAAAGAAGTGGGGGGCATGAGTTAACAGTAAATTATTAGGATCATTTTTGTTCAAAGACCAGATCATGATTTCTAAACTTTCATCAATATAGTCACCATTTTCTAATACTAGTAAAGGTACCGTTCCTTTCTGTGTTATGTCTAACATTTCGGCAGGCTTTCGCCTTAAATCAATATCACGTTGCTCAAATTCAAGTTCAGCAAGTGCCAGACTCAACCTTGCTCTAATGGCGTAAGGACATTGTCGTAGTGTATATAAAATAGGTACTGACATATCTAAAACCTTCAACTTATCCCAACTTATCCCCTTTGTAATTGAGGGTAGTCTAAAATAGAGCATGGTGCGTATATCTATGTAACGTATTGTATTGATTCATTACCATAAGCTAACGAATTAGAGTATAAAGATCTGTGTTTACGATATGCTTACAATACATATAACATTTTAGCCTTGTTTTAATTTGATTCTGTGATGAGAGTAATACGGATGAATGAGCAGTTAGATCAATATATAACACAACAAAAACAGGCATTTTTACAATGTCCAATGCCTGATTTACAAGAAAGATTAACCGATTTAGATAAGATCTCATTATTAATTACGCAGAATCAACATGCTATTTGTCATGCGATTGCACAGGACTTTGGTCAGCGTTCGGCTTCAGAAACAGCATTGCTTGAAATATTTACCAGCATTGAGTGTATTAAATATACACAAAAAAATCTGTCTCGTTGGATGAGAGTACAAAAACGTCATACCTCGATATGGTTTCAACCTGCTAAAAATAGAGTGATACCTCAACCTGTTGGCGTTGTTGGTATTATAGTGCCATGGAACTATCCCTTATTTTTAGCTATTGCGCCTTTGGTTGCCGCGATTGCTGCGGGTAATTCAGTGATGGTGAAGATGTCTGAAAACTCCCCAGAGCTCTGTCGATTGCTACAACAGTTATTTACAGATACATTTTCGTTAGAAAAGGTTCGCTTTATTGCAGAAGAAGGCAACACAGGTAAAGCATTTTCAGCATTACCGTTTGATCATTTAGTCTTTACGGGCTCAAGTGCAACGGGCAAAGCTGTAATGGCAAATGCGGCGAAAAACCTTGTACCAGTGACCTTGGAGCTTGGAGGGAAATCGCCAGCCATTATTGCTGATGATTATGATCTCAATAAGGCATTAGAGCGAATTTTAGGCGGAAAAACGTATAATAGTGGTCAAACATGTGTAGCGCCAGATTACCTGTATGTTCCTGAGGCTTTGTTACCAGAAGTTGTAACAAAAGCAAAAAAGATTATAGCTAAGCGCTTTGTCGATATTAACCACCAAGATTACACATCAATTATTGATAGTCAGTCCTTTGAACGATTAGTAACGACTTTAGAAGATGCAAAAGCGAAAGGGGCTGATATTTATAACTTGATCCCCAATTCATCTCCTGATATGAACTCGCGTAAATTCCCACTCCACCTTGTTATTGGAGTGGATGAGAGTATGCAAGTCATGCAGCGTGAGATTTTTGGTCCTATTTTACCCATCCTTGGCTATCAGTCGATAGAGCAGGTTATATCATCAATAAATAAAGGTGATAGGCCACTGGCTCTATATCTCTTTTCTAACAATAAAGATATACAACAAAAGGTTATTCAGCAGACGCGTTCAGGTGGCGTCACAATTAATGATGTAATGTTACATGTGGCGCAAGATGATTTACCCTTTGGTGGTTCCGGCCATAGTGGGATAGGTCATTATCATGGAAAAGAAGGCTTTGAACGTTTATCGAAGATGCGCCCTGTAATGTATCAAGCGTCTTTTTCAGCATTGAAGCTATTATATTCACCGTATTCATCATTAGGTAAACGCATGATTAACTTTATTGTTAATCGAAAGTTTGGAAAGTATGACTGATTGCATTACTAATAACGTAATTTATGTGGGCTTTTGGCAACGTGTAGTCGCGACGATTGTTGATACATTGGTTGTTTCATTAGTCACGGCACCATTATTGTACAGTTTATACGGTGATTTCTTCTCGACTGGGTCGAGCGCTACTTTTGATCCTGCGAGCTTACTCGTTAATTATGGTCTGCCATTTATTGGCGTGATGCTTTTTTGGTTATACAAATCAGCGACACCAGGGAAAATGGCAATAAAATCGATCATTGTTGATGCGACAACAGGGGATAAACCGACGGTTAAGCAATTTATTATTCGTTATTTATCAGCAATCCCTTTAGGAATAGGCTTACTTGCCGTTGGCTGGGATAAACGAAAACAAGGATGGCATGATAAATTAGCCAATACGGTTGTTATCAAGAAATCTAAATAAAAGATCTTTGTTGGATATAAATAACGAGATAATAAAAAGCCCTTAACGATGAGAATGCTAAGGGCTTTCTTTTATCTATGTTCAGCGAAACTAAAAATTATTTCTTAGTGTATGCCGCAATGATAACCATTTGAACGCCGTCTGCACGACCTTGGATATGAAGAGGGTTATCAGTTAGGCTGATGTTACGTACCGGAGTACCACGCTTAATTACCATGCTAGAACCTTTAACTGGAAGGTCTTTGATGATTGTTACGTTGTCACCAGCTTGTAGCTTGGCGCCGTTTGCATCAAGTGTTGGAACAGAAGCTTGTTCTTCTTCAACAAGGCCTTTATCTGCCCATTCTTTAACATCATCTTCTAGGTACATCATGTCAACTAGGTCCATTGCCCAGTCAGTTTTTGAAGATAGACGCTTAAGTTGACGGTAAGCCATTACTTGTACAGCTGGAACCTGACTCCACATAGAGTCGTTTAGGCAACGCCAGTGGTTTTCATCTGTTGTCTCTGGAGCTTCAAGCTGACCACGGCAAGTATCACAAAGGTATACACTACAGCCTGCGCTCTTATCTTCAGACGCTGGAACTGCGTATACAGCTAGGTTATTTTCAGAAGAACATAGTTCACATTTTGATTCGCTACGATCTTTTAAAGCTTGTTCGATAGTCATGGGAATTATCCATAGAGTGATTGTGGGCACATTATGCACATCAAATAATCATAAGGGAAGAAAACAAGCGTGAGATCACGAAATATATAGTACATCAGACTGTTTAGTGTCCAAAGGAAGAAAAATATCATAGGAAATTATCCAAGAGACAACTAAAAAGTAATCAGATTTTAACCTTTTTAACCAAAGCCAAAGTTATGTTTACGATGTCGTATTTATTTAATGGGCATGATTGCTAAAATTGCTGCTTTAAGTAATAGATATTATTATTTCAGGTTATGAATGGTGTCACTTTTTTACTTCTTACTTCTGCTCGTTTGGTCATAATTTGTTACTTTATAAGCCTAATTAAAAGGAAAATAATTAAGAAGGCTTGTATGAATAAAATGACAACGTTTGGGCTAGCTATTGCGGGAATACTGTCTTTTCCTCTTTCTGCAACGGCGTCAGAAAGTGATATTAGTGCGTATATTATTGGTGGTAATGAGGTTCAAACAAACCCTGAAGAATTATCAACTGTGTATATTCAAGCTGGGACTTGGGAATGTACTGGAAGTTTAATTGCTAAACGTTGGGTATTAACCGCAGCACACTGTATAAGAACGGGCCCGCAAAATGCCTCATTGCAAACGATACCTACAGAAGATATTAAAATTTATGCAGGTGTAACAGGGCGTTCTGATTTTGAGCCGGACAATACTTATCAGGCTGTTGAAGTTATTGTGCATCCAGATTATTTACCTGAACCTTTAAAAAATGAGGATGGTAGCCTTGATAGTAAAAATAACACTAAATTTGCTTACGATATTGCTTTAATAGCTGTATCTAGAAACATAGACACGGCGAAGATTGTTTCTTTACCTACAGAGCAAGAAGCCTTTGAAATTGAAACTGCGTTAAGTGAAGAAGATGGTAAGTTACTGGCTCAAGGGTGGGGGCGTACAGCAACGAATAATGAAGGTGGATCTGATGTTTTGATGGAAGTAAATCTCAGTTATTTACCAATGAGCCAATGTTATTTCCAATCACCGGGAGAAAATTGGTTCTCTAGCCCTGCAGATACATTAAAGATGTGCACATTTGAGAAGGATGATCTTATGGGGGTATGTTTTGGAGATAGTGGGGGGCCTCTTTATTATCAAAGTACTGCAGGAGAAACTGTTCAATTAGGAATTACCAGTTTTGGTCTACCGCCATGTGGAACTGATTCACCTGATGTCTATACCCGTGTAGGTGCTTACGATGACTGGATTAATAACGTAATTGCAGAGAAAACACCAATACTTAAAGATAATAGCGATAACGGTGGTGGTGGCGGTTCTGTTGGTGCAGGTTTAATGATGTCATTACTGGCAATGGGCTGGTTACGAAGAAAGCGTAGCTAATAACTATTGAAACGAGTTGCTGTGGACTTGATTTAATATTTTCTATGTTTGTTAGAACAAGTTACATAGAAAAAAGAAGCCTGTCGCAACTCGTTTATCTTTCTAAGCAAGCAATGAAGAGTATTCGGTATCATTAAATTAGCTGTATTTTAAAAGGATTTAATGATGGTGAACAAATTAGCTCATTCTTTGAGTGTCTGCATTGCTTTAGGGGTAAGTAGTTCTGTCTACGCTGAAACAGAACAGCAAAAACTCGTTCCTTATATTATTGGTGGTGATGAAGTCGCGGTTGCAACTGAAGATAATTTCATGGCGTCGCTGCGTATGAATAAAGCAAATGAATCACATTTTTGTGGTGCCACCGTTTTAAATGATCGTTGGTTAGTCACTGCAGCTCACTGCGTTGTTGGTGGTGGAGGAGCTGGAGCATCAGGCTTGGCAGTGGTAGCACCATCCGATATAACCGTTACCACAGGCCTTGTTGATAATGCATCAGCAAATATTAAAGATATATATTCAGCGACTCATGTTGTTGTTCATCCTGATTATAACCCTCTTATTTTACTTCAAGTTTCAACAGATAACGGCGTTGATCTTGAAACCGAGATTATTAATACTGCATTAGATAATGATGTCGCGCTTATACGTGTAAACCGTAATTTTGATGGTGTTGGTAAAGTTACGCTAGCGTCAACCAGCTTAGCCGTGGAGCTTGATGATAAATTAAAGGCAGAGTGGAACGAGAAAAACCTTCCTGAAAATGTCAAAGTCCAAGGGTGGGGGGTAACAGAAGCAATATCAACGTCAGAAGATGAAGAGACGGCGGAAGAAAATAGCTTAGCTTATGAAGGTGATACTTCAGATACCTTGCTAGAAACAATGTTAGCAAGTTTCCCAATTGATAAATGTTATGAACGTTTTGAGTCTCAAGATCCTGCCGGTATTTTTATTGATAGCCCATCAAATACAACTAAACTTTGTACGTTGCCTGCTCGTAAACTTGAAGGCCCTGATTTGCTCGGTCCTGATGCTTGTTTTGGCGATAGTGGCGGACCACTATTAACCCAAGATAATAATAGCAACTGGGTACAAATTGGTATTGTGAGCGGAGGTTCAGCTGGTGAGCCTCAATGTGGATCACTTACACGACCAACGTTTTATACCCGTGTGGGAACTTATTATGACTGGATCAATGAGTCTGTTGCTGTTGTACCAGAACAAGCAATCACATTGCCTGAATTTTTAGCCAAAGAAAAGGCAGACGCAGAAATGAACTGTAATGACAGTATTTCTGCTAATAACTGTAATATCACTGAAGATGATGGTGGAAGTGGCGGCCATATCGGTGCTTTATCGCTTACGTTACTTGGAATGATGACTTACTTAAGGCGTAAAAAGAGCTAAATGACTCACTATTAATTTACACAAACCATCAGTACAAGCTGGTGGTTTTTTATGAATGATATTGATGAAATTACTTAGCATAAATTTATCAAAAGTTGTGTTGAATTATGAGTAATTAAAACGATTTATTCACAGTATTTTTATGTCATAAATAAAGTGAAATTAATAACTATTTAGAGTTAATAATTTCATTTTTTTTATTTAACCTTATGATTCTTATTGTTTAATTTTTATTTGTATAAGTCATTCTTGTTATAAAAATACCCATGGAATACGTATCGTAAGGAGAAACAAATAGTCCCTATTATCCACAGAAGCTGTGTATAAGTCTGTGGGAAAAGCAGATAGGCTAGATTTGGTGCCGCCTCTGCTAAAGTCAAGAAGTTGTTAATGATAAAAATAGTGTAATTGATGTCCAATTGATTTAGTTCAATATATAGACATAAAACTAAATTTTTCCTTAAAAGTTAGCATCTTTACTCTTATGCAATTTCTTGTTGTAGCCATTCAGAAAGTGCCATCAACTCATCATAATCTTCTGAATGCGTGAGCAATAAGCCACAGACAATGGATATAACAGATTTGGCATTAAATGGATAACCAATTGCCGCTTGACTTAGGTCATTCATCATATTGTGGTATTGGGTAGGCGCATCATAGTAGACTTTGGTGATCACTCCAGCATCAACATTCAATTTCAGTTCTACGTGTCCCCATGAAAATTCAGTTTCTAATGATTCAATAAAACTAGGTGATTGACCGTAATTCCAATCCCAACTTTTCAGACGATAAAAATTTGTACTAAATTCGAACCAATCGGGATGCTGGTTATTTACAATAACCGTATTTTCGACATCAAGCTTTAGTGTTTTTTGAATACTGTCACTAATGTAATGACATAATTCATTATGTTCTAATGGACGAATATGTTGGTTAATAGAGGTATAAGATCGTTCAAGGTTTTGATGATTGAGAATAGAATAACGACTGTTCATGTACTTTGATATATCAGCAAGAGAGGTATTTACTCTTAAAGTAGTATGAAAAAATAAATATTCTTCAGAGACTGATAGCGCAGTATTAGAAATTTTTCTATTTTCAACTAAGCATTCAAGATTGTCAGAGACTGCGATATCTATTTTCAATGGCTCAAATGTACCTATTAATATTTTTTCAATTAAGTATTGTGTTAAATAATGAGTAGGGCCGATTAACGCAATATTTGTGTGTGTTAGATCTTGATAGATAGCACCGCCAATTGTATGACGCCTGACAATGTTAATATTTTCACGACGAAGTAGCTTCGGCTTACATACACGCCAAGGATTTTGGTCTTTTCCTATATTAACAGAGCGCTGATTTTGCCATAAAAAAGCAATAATATTGTTGCCATTCGCTTGTTTCAGTAATGTTTCTTCAATCGCTTGATTGAAGCTTGGATCGGTTGATTCTGAATAATAGATAGACAGTTTCATGAAATTATCTCTTATCATCAATCTTTGAATTATAAAAATACATTGTTGCATATACGCCAAGTTTAATTAAGTGAGATAACTAAAAATT